>JADGEN010000085.1 GCA_016744355.1 Halieaceae bacterium | reverse complement strand
CATTTTCATCAAAGAAGTGGCGAAAGAGATGACCACAAAGGCGGGCCAGAAATGTACCGCTATTCGTCGTGTCATCGTACCGGCTGACAAAGTAGAGGCAGTGTCACATGCACTGCAGGCGCGTCTGGCCAAAGCGGTGCTAGGTAACCCTGCAGCCGAAGGTGTGCGCATGGGGCCTCTCATCGGTAGGGACCAGGCCAAAGATGTACAGTCTAAAGTAGACCAGTTGGCCACGCAGTGTGAAGTGCTACTCGGTGGAGGAGGCGACTTTGCTATTAGTGGCGGCGACAACAGCAGCGGTGCATTTTATCCAGCGACTTTACTGCGTTGTGATGCCCCCTTCGAAAAGACACTGGTGCATGAAGTCGAGGCCTTTGGTCCGGTCAGTACCATCATGCCCTACGACTCTATCGAAGATGCAGTCGCAATTGCGCAACTGGGTAAAGGCTCATTGGTTGGCTCTGTCTATACCTTCGACAATGCCGAAGCCAGGGAATTAATTCTTGCCGCAGCGCCCTATCATGGACGCATGCTGGTGCTTAACCGCGACTGCGCAGGAGAATCTACAGGCCACGGTTCACCACTTGCCAATCTGGTTCACGGCGGCCCGGGTCGCGCCGGTGGCGGAGAAGAGTTGGGTGGTGCGCGCGCAGTTAAACACTATATGCAACGCACGGCGCTGCAGGGTTCACCCACCAGCTTAATGGCAGTCACGGGTGAGTATCACCCAGGGGCGCGAACCTACACAGATGACATTCATCCGTTCAAGAAATACTTCGAAGACCTGCAAGTCGGTGAGACCCTGATTACACACAGGCGCACCGTGACAGAAGCTGACATTGTCAATTTTGGTTGCATAAGTGGCGATCATTTTTACGCCCACTTTGATGAAATTGCAGCCAAGGATTCATTCTTCGGAAAGCGCGTGGCACACGGCTACTTTATTATCTCTGCTGCAGCCGGCATGTTTGTAGAGCCATCTCCGGGTCCGGTTATCGCCAACTACGGTCTGGAGAATTTGCGCTTTATTGAACCGGTTGCTCCCGGAGATACCATAAGAGTCAAGCTTTCAGTCAAGCGTAAAGTGAAGAAAGCTCCCAGGCCCGATGAGCAGGCAACAGGGGTAGTGGTTTGGGCAATCGAAGTAACAAACCAGAATGAAGAGCCCGTTGCGATTTACGATATTCTCACTTTGGTTGCCCAGCGCGACGCCTGAATTAGAGAGACCTATTATGAGCTACAAGAATATTGAGTTTTCTATCGACAAGGGTGTGGCAGTTTTAAAACTGAATCGCCCGGACGCCCTGAATAGTTTCACCGCAGAAATGCATGGTGAAGTTCGAGAAGTGTTAACCCAGGCATCCGAGGACAAGTTAGTACGCGCTGTGTTAATTACTGGTAACGGCCGGGGATTTTGTGCGGGACAGGATCTTAACGACCGCTCGGTTGCGCCGGGAGAGGCGCTTCCCGATCTGGGCGACTCTGTTGAGAAATTCTACAGCCCCCTTATCTTGCAAATCACCACCATGCAAAAACCGGTTATCTGCGCCGTCAACGGTGTTGCAGCGGGAGCCGGCGCAAACATAGCGCTGGCTTGCGATATTGTCATCGCCGGGCGCTCTGCCAGTTTTATCGAATCTTTTTGCAAGTTGGGCCTTATCCCTGATTCTGGTGGAACCTGGCATCTGCCTCGATTGGTAGGTATGGCGCGTGCAAAAGGTTTGGCTATGTTAGGTCCTAAGGTTTCGGCAGAGCAGGCCGAGGCATGGGGCATGATCTGGCAGGTCGTTGATAACGATGAGCTCATGAGCACAGCCCTTGGTTTGGCGGAGCAAATGGCGACCCAGCCCACGAGAGGCTTTGCATTTACCAAAGAAGCTTTTGCCGCTTCTGCAGCCAACACCCTGGAGCAGCAGCTGGAGTTGGAACGAGACCTGATGCGTGCAGCGGGCAAGACGCACGACTATCAGGAAGGAGTAAAAGCTTTTCTCGAAAAGCGCACTCCCACTTATAAGGGCGAGTAAAGACCATGGAAGCACAACAACTTGCCAAGGCCTGTGCCGATGCCATGTTTGCCAATGACAGAGCTTCGGCTATGTTGGGGATGGAAATTGTCGATGTAAACGAAGGGCGGGCCGAACTGCGCATGACAGTACGCGAAGACATGCTCAATGGACACGATGTCTGTCATGGTGGCCTTATTTTTTCCCTGGCGGACAGCGCCTTCGCTTTTGCCTGCAACAGTCAAAACCACAATACCGTAGCCGCGGGTGCGCGAGTTGAATTTTTGCTTTCCGGTAGTGTTGGAGACGTTCTAACAGCAGTCGCTCAAAAAGTATCTCAGGGCGGTAGAACCGGCATCTATGACGTCGTAGTTCGCAATCAAAGTGGCAGAACTATTGCCTTGTTCAGGGGCAACTCACATCGCATAGGCGGTGCTTTAGTCGATGAATTAACCGGGGAATCGCTGTAATGGCTAACGCTTATATTTGTGACGCAATTCGTACGCCCATAGGTCGATACGGTGGAGGCCTTTCCTCTATTCGTCCCGATGATTTGGGTGCTGTTCCTATTAAGGCACTGATGGAGCGCAATCCCGACGTGAACTGGGGCCAGGTTGATGACATCTGGTACGGCTGCGCCAATCAGGCGGGTGAAGACAACCGCAATGTCGCGCGAATGAGCGCATTGCTGGCAGGGCTGCCTGTAGAAGTTCCCGCGGTAACGCTTAACCGCCTGTGTGGTTCCGGGATGGATGCCATCGGTAGTGCAGCGCGTGCCATTAAAGCTGGCGAAGCAGACTTAACCATCGCAGGTGGTGTCGAATCCATGTCCCGTGCTCCCTTTGTAATGGGCAAAGCCAGTAGCGCTTTCAGTCGTGACGCGCAAATGTACGACACTACAATCGGCTGGCGTTTTGTTAATAAGATGCTGAAGAAACAGTATGGTGTGGATTCCATGCCAGAGACTGCAGAGAACGTGGCGGAACAGTTTTCTATCGCACGAGGCGATCAGGATGCCTTTGCATTGCGCTCCCAGCAGCGCACTGCCGCTGCGCAGGAAGCTGGAAGGTTCAATGAAGAAATTGTGCCGGTGAGTATTCCTCAGCGTAAAGGTGATCCCCTGGTTGTCAGTGTAGATGAGCACCCACGCGCAACCACAATCGAAGCTCTGGCCAAATTGCGCACGCCATTTCGCGAAGGTGG
Organism: Halieaceae bacterium; assembly: GCA_016744355.1. Lineage (GTDB taxonomy): Bacteria > Pseudomonadota > Gammaproteobacteria > Pseudomonadales > Halieaceae > JBALVT01. Next base: position 9,819 of record JADGEN010000085.1, on the reverse strand, counting down.
CAGTGTCACAGCGGGCAATGCCTCGGGTGTTAATGACGGCGCCTGTGCTCTGCTGATTGCCTCGGAGCAGGCGGCTTCGATGCATGGACTGACACGTAAGGCAAAAGTTATCGCAATGGCCAGCAGCGGCATTGAGCCACGGATTATGGGCTACGGCCCGGTTGAGGCCAGCAAAAAAGTTTTGGCGAGGGCGGGACTGAGCCTTGCCGATATGGATGTTATCGAATTGAACGAGGCCTTTGCCGCACAGGGGCTAGCTGTTATGCGCGGGCTAGGTTTGGAAGACGACGCAGCCCATGTAAATCCCAATGGCGGTGCTATCGCCCTGGGTCATCCCTTGGGTATGAGTGGCGCCAGACTTGTCACCACGGCAATGTATGAATTACATCGCACAGGCGGACGCTACGCCCTGTGCACCATGTGTATTGGAGTAGGGCAGGGTATTGCCCTGATTATTGAACGCTGTTAATCGGTACCGGAGAAACGCTATGAGCAGAGAAAAGACACAGGCTGAACTAGAGGCCCAGTTTCAGGCCAAAATCGACGCTGAAGAAAAGATTGAACCCAAGGACTGGATGCCGGAAAAGTATCGTCTCAACGTTTTGCGTCAGATGTCGCAACATGCTCACTCTGAAGTGATAGGCATGCAGCCAGAGGGAAACTGGATTACCCGTGCTCCAACACTGCACCGCAAGTGTGTGTTGCTGGCCAAGGTACAGGATGAAGGTGGACACGGACTGTATCTGTATAGCGCTGCCGAAACTCTGGGTACCTCCCGGGAAGAAATGAATGAAGCCCTGCACTCGGGTCGGGCAAAGTATGCCTCCATTTTTAATTACCCGGCTATTACCTGGGCCGACATGGGTGCTATCGGTTGGTTGGTAGATGGTGCCGCCATCGTCAATCAGGTGTCCTTGCAGCGAACGTCATACGGTCCGTATTCACGCGGAATGGTGCGCATTTGTAAAGAGGAGAGTTTTCATCAGCGTCAGGGCTATCACATTATGATGGTATTGATGCGTGGCAGTGATGCGCAAAAACAGATGGCGCAGGATGCTCTGAATCGCTTCTGGTGGCCTTCCATGATGATGTTTGGACCTCACGACGCCGAGTCCGCGCACTCCGCACAGTCCATGAAGTGGAAGATAAAACGTCAGAGCAATGATGAGCTGCGGCAAAAGTTTGTAGACCAGAGTGTTGCGCAGGCTGAGGAAATTGGTCTGGTTATCCCCGATCCAGATCTAAAATGGAATGAGGAACGCGGCCACTACGATTTCGGTGAGATTGATTGGGAAGAATTCAATCAGGTCATCAGTGGAAACGGTCCCTGTAATCGCCAGCGCTTGGCGCATCATGTTAAGGCGGAAGAAGAGGGCGAATGGGTGCGCGATGCCATGGCCGCCTATGAAACTAAAAAACGTCAACGCAGCGCTAAAGCCGCTGCCTAGAGAGGATATGACATGTCAGAACATATGAAATTGTTTGAAGTATTTTTGCGTTCCAAGCGGGGGCTTGACCACAAGCATGTGGGCAGTCTGCACGCGGAAGACCCACAGCAGGCCCTGGAGTACGCACGGGATATCTATACCAGGCGTAGCGAAGGCGTCAGCATTTGGGTGGTTAACTCCACCGATATTGTGGCTTCGCAGGAAGACGACTGCGAAAGTTTCTACGATCCCCAGGACGATAAACCCTACCGGCATGCAACGCACTACCAGTTGCCCGAAGCCGTCAACAATATGTGAGGGAAAGAAATGTCCAAAGAAATGATTAAACAGTATGCCATCCGCCTCGGTGATGATGCCGTGGTACAGGGACATCGTCTGTCCGAATGGTGCAGCAATGGGCCTTTCCTTGAAGAAGATCTCGCTCTCACCAATGTGGCACTGGACTTTATTGGCAGGGCCCGCATGTTCTACAGTTACGCTGCAGAAATAGATGGCGGTGATTTTACCGAGGACAGTTATGCCTACCAGCGTGACTGCCGCGAGTTCACTAATTTGCTGATTCACGAATTACCAACGGGCGATTTCGCGTTCAGTATGGCGCGTCAATACTTGATGGACGAATTTGGCCTCGCATTTATGGAGTGCCTTGAAAGCTCTTCCGATGAAACACTTTCGGCCATTGCGGCTAAAGCTGTAAAAGAAAGCCGTTACCATTTGCGTCGCAGCAGAGACTGGATGTTACGTCTGGGAGACGGCACCGAGGAAAGCCACAATCGTCTGCAAAAGGCTGTGGATGACTTATGGGGCTACACTGCGGAAATATTCGAGTTGGACGAGTTGGAACAGGGACTCGCTAACGAAGGTATTGCGGTTGATACAACTGCGCTTAAGTCCAATTGGGAGACAGCGGTCGCGGCCGTACTAGGTGAGGCGACCATCGATGTGCCCCAGGGTGACTGGTCCATACGCGGCGGACGTCAAGGCATGCACACTGAACATCTTGGCCACATGCTTAGTAATTTACAGTTTATGCAACGCGCCTACCCAGGGCAGGAGTGGTAGCGTGAATACCGGGGTGCGAAGCACTGATCGGATTGCGTTGCTGCCTGTTGAAGAGCACCAGCGGCGGCAACGACGCGCCGATTCTACTTGCCCCCAGCTGTGGGATGCTTTGGATAGTGTAAAAGATCCTGAAATACCCGTGATCAGCATTTGGGAACTGGGCGTTTTGCAGGACGTAGAGCTACGAGAAGGTGCGGTGATCGTCACTATTACACCTACCTATTCGGGCTGCCCGGCCATGGGAGTCATGGCCGAGGATGTCGTTATTGCCTTGCGAGAGGCGGGCTATTCCAACACAGAAGTCGTGACCCGTCTCGCGCCCGCCTGGTCAACCAGTTGGATTATGGATGAGGCTCAGGAGGCGCTACGTGAATATGGTATTGCCCCACCTGGTCGCAGCTGCGCAGGGGAGCATGCAGAAATATGTTGCCCCCAGTGTGGTTCCAGTAATGTGCACAGCGTCAGTGAGTTTGGTTCTACGGCGTGTAAGGCACTGTATAAATGTGACGACTGCAGTGAGCCTTTTGATCGTTTTAAACCTATATAGATAAACTGAGAAGAACACACTCGGATAAATAAATCAGGATATGGTTATGACAGAATCACAATTTTATACTTTGACCGTCGCTGATGTCGCGCCGGAAACCGACAGCGCCATTAAGGTTAGTTTTGCAATCCCCGAAGAATTGAGTAGCACTTTCAATTACAAGCCGGGTCAATATTTGACCATGGAGTCGTCAGTAGATGGTGAACCGCTGCGGCGCTCTTACTCAATTTGCTCGGGTATCAATGACGAAGCCATGCAAGTGGCAATCAAACGGGTAGAGGGTGGCCAGTTCTCGAACTACGCCAACGACTCTCTCAAGGTAGGCGATACATTACAGGTTATGCCGCCACAGGGTACGTTCTACACCGATTTGGATGCCTCCAGCGCACGAAATTATCTTTTTATTGTGTCCGGTAGCGGCATTACGCCAGTGATATCCAATATCAAGTCCATACTGGAAGAAGAGCCACAGGCAATGGTGACATTGCTTTACGGTAACCAGCGTACCAACACCATAATGTTTCGCGAAGCCCTGAGCTTCCTTAAGAACCGCTACATGAAGCGTCTCCATTGGGTGAATATTCTTAGCCGTGAAGATCAGGGTTCGGATGTTCTTAATGGCCGCCTTAATAATCGCAAGGGTGGAGAGCTCAACCAAAGGCTGGTCGACCTGAAATCGTTTGACGAGTATTTTATCTGTGGGCCTGAGTCCATGATCTCGGAAGTGTCGCGTGGCTTGCGCTCCGTTGGTGCCACTGAAGATAAGATTCACTACGAACTGTTTGCCTCGTCAGCAGAAGACGCACGGGCAGTGGTTGAAAAGCATCATGCCAGGGCGCGTGAGTACGGTGGAAAAACCAGTGATGTTACCGTGATGGTGGATGGGCGGGCGAGTCAGTTTGAATTGTCAGCAGACGGTGAGAATGTTCTGGATGCGGGACTCAACTTTGGTCTGGACTTACCCTATTCCTGCAAGGGTGGGGTGTGCTCAACCTGCAAAGCCAAGCTGGTAGAAGGGCAGGTCGATATGGATATCACTCACGGACTCGAACCCGGCGAATTGGAGGACGGATTTATTCTGACCTGCCAGGCGCATCCAATCAGTGATAAGGTTGTGGTCGACTTCGATCAGCGCTAGCTGACAGACTGGTAGCGAGCCACAGGAAGCTTATTCACCCATGCAAGCTGGGCGGCAGAGTAATGTACAAGCGATAAAGTTCAGCGCATTGCTACTGCTGTGCTTGCTGACACCGTTGCTGCTGGTATCGTTGGCGCCAGCCCCTGCGCCTATTTATACCCTTTGGGACTGGGCTAATGTAATGGGGTATATGGTTCTGACGCTCTCGTTATTACTGTTTGTGTATCGCGGCAGGGCACGTTCATTTCCCGCGTTCAGTGGCCGGTTTTTTGCCAACCTACATCGCGACCTGGGCTATATCGCTATGTTGTTGCTTACAGGCCATGTAGCTGTGTTGTTGTGGGTCGAGCCGCTTTTGTTGGAACACCTGAAGCCCAGTGCCCCGCTGCATATGTTGGCCGGACTGTTCGCTCTGCTTTTCATGTTAATGCTGGTCATTTCTTCAGTTCCTTTTCTGCGTCGCCGCCTTTGGCCCGATTATCACAGGTTTAGAAGCGTACATGCCCTGTTCGCGGCGGTCATTTTAGGCCTGACCATTTATCATGTTGTGATGAGTGGGTTCTATATGAACAGCGAGTGGAAGCTAGCAGTGCTCGCTGTCGTGGGTTGTTGTGTTGCCGCCTCGGCGATCAGGCGTGAACGGACTGTGCTGTTATCGGGCATCATTCGAATCAGAAACAGCGCAGGCTATTCGCACATGATTACCTACTGCGTTACTCTGCTGGTATTGGCTGCTAGTTTTTTCGCTTTGTTGCTGCAGCAAGCCGAGTGAGTGCACGACCGGTTTGGCTCTGGATGTTAGCCGGGCTTATTGTTGCCGTGCTGCTGTTAGTAGCGGCTGAGCAGTACCGCATGGCTACAGTGCCAAGCAAGCCATTATTACCGGTCAGTTTTGAACATCTTGACCATAAGAAAACACAGTGTGCTGACTGTCATCATAATTTTATTGATGATACAGGCGGGGGAACCTGCTACAACTGCCACAAATATGAGCCCGAAATTGCGCCAGATATTGAGAAAATGTTTCATGACTTCTGCTTTGACTGTCATGTAACAACGCGCAGGGAAGGGGAGGACTCCGGTCCAATGAGAGAATGTGCCGGTTGCCACAAGACGTAAACCATACAATAACGATAACAGGACAGATTGCTATGAACACCGAAGAAAAAATAAAGATTGTAAAGCGTAAAACACGCCAGAGGTTAATGTTCACGGCGATTACGCTAATGCTCTACTTTAGCTACGTGCTCAGCTATACCAGTATGGGCTCATTTCTGTCCCACACTCTGGGTGAATCTCACGTGTCAGGGTCACTCGCTTTGTACACAGCACTCATTGTTGTCTTCATACTTATTGAACTGTTGTTCCTGTATCTAAACGCTGATAAGAAGACACAAGGTGGCGAGAAATGAGTCGCATGAAGAATATACGCCGCGACGCGGTATTAATATCGGCCACTGCCTTACTCATGTCTTTTACGACCCAAGTACTAGCTGTGGGAGCCATTGAGGGCGAGATTGAACGCCAGCCGCTGAACCCTGTTGCTATAACGATGTTTCTTATTTTTGTGGGCGCCACACTCTTTATCAGTTACTGGTCGTCTAAGCGCACCAAGAGTAGCAAGGATTTTTATACAGCGGGAGGCGATATAAGCGGTTTGCAAAACGGCACCGCAATTGCCGGCGACTTTATGTCCGCAGCATCATTTCTAGGTATTACCGGGCTTATTTTTATTGGTGGCTTCGACGGTCTGGTGTTGGCTATAGGCGCATTTTCTGCATGGCCCATCATGCTGTTTTTGTTGGCCAAACGTGTACGCAATATGGGCAAATTTACCTTCACTGACGTAGTCTCCATGCGTCTGGAGAAATCAGGTATACGTATAGTAGCGATATCCGGAACTCTGGTAGTGGTTGTTTTGTACTTGATTGCACAGATGGTAGGTGCCGGTAAATTAATTGAGTTACTGTTTGGTCTGCCTTATAACGTGGCGGTTGTATTGGTGAGTGTATTGGTACTTACCTATGTAACTTTTGGCGGCATGTTGGCCACAACCTGGGTGCAAATTATCAAGGCCGTGTTGTTGATGATAGGTGTGACTATTACTGCCTTTTTGGTTCTTATGCAAACCGATTTCAGTTTCGATGGGCTATTGTCCGGCGCTGCAGACAACCACCCGTTGGGCGATGCCATTTTATCCGCTGGCGTGTTGTTTAAAGACCCGGTTCAGATCGCGACAATTCTGGTATCCATGCTGTTTGGTATTCTTGGTCTACCGCATATATTGATGCGCTTATTTACTGTGCCCACCATGCAGGAAGCTAAAAAGTCTGCTTTTTATGCCTCTTTATTCATGGCCTACTTCTATCTTATGTTGGTGGTACTGGGCTTTGGCACGGTTATGCTGCTGTATAACAATCCTCAATTCTTTACCTCCGATGGTCAAATTATTGGAGGCAGTAATATGGCGGCGATACACCTCGCCACTGCAGTGGGTGGCGATTACCTTACCGGATTTATGTCTGCGGTGACCTTTGCCACTATTCTCGCTGTTGTCGCAGGCTTGACTGTTTCGGGTGCTGCGGCTGTTTCTCATGATTTCTACGCGGAAATGATCTGTAAGGGCAAGCCAGACCCGGTAAAGGAGCTGAGAATTACACGCGTTACAACCATTGTAATTGGCGTTATCGCGGTGATTCTGGGTATTTTATTTCAGGACGAGAACGTGGCATTTATAGCGGCAATGCCTATGGTAGTCGCTGCATCGGTCAATTTCCCCATTCTGTTTTTATCTTTGTTCTGGGAGGGTTTAACCACCCGAGGCGCTATCATTGGTGCAGTCGTGGGGATGATATCGTCGGTTGTGTTAATCGTCATAGGTCCCCAGGTATGGGTGTCTGTACTCGGTTTTGACGAGGCACTGTTCCCCTATAACTATCCCGCGCTGTTTACCTTGCCTCTGGCGCTAATTGTCACCTGGATATTTTCTGTTACGGACAAATCTGCCAGAGCAACTGTAGACCGGGATAACTACTCCAAACTGCTTCTGCGCTCAGAATATGGTCCGGACGATGCACCTCTGGAGGTCGCCCGTCACTAATACACCTCGCCATGTAGCCTCAGAACGAGCGATGCGAACTCTGCGCTCGCCTCTGGGGGGAATTATCACCCGGCCCTGGCTAGACAAGGTGGCTCTGTCCGGTGGGCGACGTTATTTCTTTCCTGTATCCAGGCTGTGGGCAATGGCGAGAGAGGCACAGGGTAGTACAGACCACTTTGTGGCTAGTCTTGGCCAAGCAAGCCTGAGCAAAAGGCAACTTCGAAAGCTGTCAGAGGCGCTCAGTCTGTTTGAACACTGGCGTCTCAAAGCTAGCATGATCGAACAGCTTTGGGATGGCTACCTGTTTGGGTCAGGCGACGTCTCCATGGAGCACCTTCTCATGGCCGAAGAAATTCGCCTTGATACGCGCACAGCCTACAATATGACCCGTAAGAGTTTTTCTTTTTTACGCAGCTCGCTCGCAACCTCGGTCAGGATGACACCCACATCGCCGGCAGAAGTCATCAGCCGGTTTGGAGAAAACGGCGAGCATCTTGACGAATTGTTCAGTTTGCCGCAAACCTTTCCAGCTATTGAAGTCTCCCGCCGCTTACCGGTGCCACGTGGTGAGGATTATTGGATACGATTTCCTTCACCCTCACAGAGCATGAACGATGTGGTCTACGCTCGTGTACACGAACCCCCGGGCGCAGTTAATCCACCCACTTTAATATTTGGCCACGGCATGTGTGTTGAGTTTGATCACTATCACAACCTGGTGGACGAGGTCGCCGGTTTGGTGGAGCAGGGGATTCGAGTAGTGCGCCCCGAGGCTCCCTGGCATGGTCGGCGCGTATTGCCCGGTCACTATGGTGGCGAACAGCTGTTATCCACCGCGCCCACGGGGATGTTTGATTACCTTTCGGCTCAACATAAAGAGTGGGCCGTTATTATCGACTGGTGTCGTAAAACGAGCAGCGGGCCCGTGGCGGTTGGAGGCGGCAGCCTGGGTGCCCAAACAGCTAAATCGGTCGCTATGCGCGCCAATGACTGGCCCCAACACCTGCAGCCCGATGCGGTATTTGCCGTGATTCATTGCAGTCATATAGCCGAGGCAGTGCTAGACGGTGCGCTGTCCGATATCTGGAACTTCTCAGGGGCATTGCGTGATGCGGGATGGAGCAAAGAGCTAGCCCGTCAGTGGCTGCAGAGACTGGATCCGATGCGAACACCCTGCGTGTCACCTGAACGCGTCGTGAGTGTCACAGGTAGTCATGATGTCGTTACCAGGCAGGCCTGGGCTGATAAGCAAATGGATTTCTGGCAGGTGCCACAGCACAATCGATTCAGTTATAGACGCGGGCACTTTTCGGTACCACTGGGAATGATTCGAGACACCCAGCCTTTGTTGCGTTTACGAGAAGTTCTCGCACAGTGTTAGCTATAGTGCGCACAAGCACCTGATGAGCTCTTCAGTTGCCGTGCCGTTATGGTTGCTGCTGCCGCTGTCGGTATTGGCGTTACTCGGTTTCTGGTTTCTAGTAATTGTACCGTTGCTTAGCGGCTATTTTTATCGACGTCGACAACGCTCATTGCGTAAGCTTGATGAGCAGCTCGAATTCGGTGTTTCCAATTATGCGTTAGCCAAACGTTCTGATTGGCTGGATAGGCTTCTGGGCGATGAAAAGGTTGTAAAGACCATTGAATCGATTGCTCTGGAATCGGGGCAATCCATCGAAGAAGTCAGGGCCAGAGCTCTTCGCGACGCGGAAGAGATCGTGCCTTTTTTTAATACGCTGCTTTATTTTCGCCTCGGTTATTGGATAGCGCGCTGGACGCTGCGTGCTCTTTATAGAATACAGGCAGAATTTGTCGATGATGAGGCCTTGGCTTCTATTGGCCGCGATAGTTGTGTGGTGTTGGTATCTAATCATCGGTCGAACATCGATCCTTTTATGCTGATTTATCTCGCATCCAAACGTTCTGCTATTTCGTATTCCGCAGGCGAGTGGGCAAGAGGTTGGCCTATTCGGTATTTGCTGCATGCCATTGGTTTTTATATCGTGCGTCGCGACGGTGGGGGCGATCAACTGCATCGAACGCTACTCAAGCGTTACGTTTATTTGGCTGCATCGAACTGCGTGCCCCAGGGCCTCTTTCTTGAGGGCGCGTTGAGCCGCGATGGGCAGATGCAGCCACTCAAACTGGGGCTACTAAACTATGTTCTTGAAGCACAGGGGAAAGGCAGCTGTAAGGATATTGTGTTTGTTCCTGTGGGTTTGAGCTACGACAGAATTCCCGAAGACAAAACGCTTATTGAGCACAGCGAGAAAGGCTTCGCAGATAAAAACGGTTTATATGCGATGCTGTCACTTTTGCGTTTTTTGGTGTTGATAATGCCGCGAATGATTGGACTGAGTAAGCCCTACGGCAAAGTCGTTGCAAATTTCGGTAAGCCCTTGTCGTTGGCGCAGTGGGAGGCGAGTACAGATAATTTGCTTGCCACTGCAGATTCGTCACAGCGTCGCAAATCTGTGACTGAGTTGGGCAACGAGATCGCCCAGAATATTCAATCACTTATCCC
>JADGEN010000084.1 GCA_016744355.1 Halieaceae bacterium | reverse complement strand
CCCGCCCACCTGTTCCACTTCAGTATAAGAGCGCTTGGAGGCCAGATAAACAGACACCGCCCCACTAATCAAAATAGTGCCCAATAATATAGCTATCATAAACTCGATCAGCGAGAAGCCTCGAGCCGCACCTCGTGTGCGATTAATACTCATAACTCGTCCTCGTCAATAACGAATGTACTGGCTGTCACTTTGCGTCGAAAGTCGTCCCCACCTACCGCTGCGCCACCACAACGCCCGTCAACATCACCGGCTTGAACCGCATCGATGGTCTCTCGCAGATCACTCCACTGAACCAGCACTTGCAGTAACCCCGTATTGGTTTTTCCGGCTGTCGCTGTAAAGGTCACGCAAGCGCGAGGATTAATAAGACCGGCGGTAGCTGTGCCTCCGTCAACTGTGACCGAAGCGCCATCAATGGCCTGCTCCCACACCCACAAATCGTGGGCGGCCATCTCGTTAGGGTCACACGCCCCAGTGACACAGTCCGGACTGGGCTCCGTTCCAATCGTACCGCCTCCCAGAGGAGTCAGGCCAAAAGCATAAGTCGTTAAACCGGCCGGGTTTATTCGAATTTGCTCAAGCAAGGCATCGGCGATGGCAACGGCACGAGTGCGCTGTATGCCCTGATGTTGCGACGTTTTTGACAGCGCTTGTAAACTGACGATTCCCAATAAACCTATAGAGAGAATGACAAACGTAACCAGCACTTCAATAAGAGTGAAACCACGGTGGGAGTGCATTCCGCGTGAGTTTTTCCTATGGGCAATCAACATTGCTCCCCCCCTGGAAATTTACAATGCCGTCTTTTGGATCATCTGAATCTACCAGCGCATGTACCGAACCAAGATTTGACACAGCCATGCCTCTAGCCTTGTTGGCACCGCGGTTATCACATATCCGCATGGTGCCACCAAAAGTCAGGGCGTTGCCACGAGAATTAAAACGTATCCTGTTAGCTGCATTACTGTATGTGATGTTCAGGGTAGCTTTATCCAACACTTTCGCTTGAATAATTGTATCCCCACGCGGTCCATTAGGGTCCAACACACCATCACCATCGAAATCTGTGAATGCTATATAGCCTTGGTTCCAGTTCCCGGTGCAGGTCGCGCCATCGCTGCTACGACACACCGAGACAAAAGTACGCTGTGTGAGTGCTTCCGTCCTGGCATTGTTCAAGGTTGCTCGCAGGGCGTACACCTCGGAGAGGAGGCGATTATCGGCTATTAAGTTATTAAACGATGGAGCGCCTACCGTAAGTAGAATACCCAACACACCAAGCACTACCATCAGCTCGATGAGGCTAAATCCCATGTTTTTCTCAGTATTCTGATATTTGAGTTGTTTTAAGAACACAAGCCCCCCAGAGGCATCAACAAGATACTATTACAAAATTTACCTTAGATAAGTAATGTGGGAGAGTCTATATGCTTTCGACCAAAGGTCACTGGTAGGGATAACTGGCGCGGGGAGCGTACATAAGTGTGTACTTTGTCACACTTTATTGGTCAGACGGTTGCAGGAGCCAGGGCGATGACAAGCCGACGCGCTGACACTGGCAAGCCCTCATGATTGTGGGTGTTTTTTCACCAACAATCGGCAGTAGCTCCCGCGCTTGCAGATTTGGTGCCTCTGGACGAAATCATCAGAACACCACAAAGCAAATCCTTGCCCTGACTCAATTGCGGAGTAGCCGACAAATCGTATCGTTGCGGCATCTCGTCAGGAAGAGCATCTTGAAGGCTAATCGAGTAGATTTTTCGCGAAGACGAAGTGGCCACTTCCTCCCCATCGGAGGCGATAGTTACGGGATCCGATGCATACCCCAGCAAAACAAGTTTATCTGCATAATGCTTATTTAAGACAAAGAATTGCTCCTGCCTTGCCAGCACTTCCAGCAACGCAGCCCGACCGATACTACGCTGACTCTTTCTCACCTGCCCCTGGTAAGCTGGAAGCATAATCGATGCAAGAACAGCAACAATTGTAATGCTTAGCATCAGCTCAACGAGACTAAACCCGTCTAAACTTGAAACCTTTCTGTTTTCTTGTCGGTATATCACCGCACATCGACTCCAGGCTCTCGCCAGTAAATTCTATGCAGCTGTGTGGAATTTCGCTCACACATCTCCCCCTCACACGAGAGTTCTTTAGCGTCTTCATTTCCACCTAGAGGCAACAGTAAACTGTCACTGAGTGCAATAACAGCGGAAGGTATTCCCTTTGCCAAAGAAAAAATTCGGCCGCTAGTAGACACAGCACTAGCATCATCAAGATTGACAATGTGGGCGTAAGCCTCCCCGGGAGAGATCGTGCACGTATCGAATACCGGGGGCACGTAGGACGTAAAGAAAACTCGCCCACCATCCACTAAGGGACTGGACAAGCTCTTCTCTCCAGACCCGGTCAGCCTGATCGCCCAGCCATTCTTCAAAGACACCTTGCAACCGGATTCAACATCCAAACCTCTACCTTTAATGCACGCCGTTCTGTCCGCCAGAACAGTCCCAGTAGTACTATCGCCTATATGAAGAACAGGTCTCGACCTGACAGCATCATCGCCGCTGACAATATCGTGATCTTTGAGATAAAAAAGGTAATCCTGAACCTCTACACTGTTTGGATCAGCCCGGTTTCCACTGGATATTAAAATACCATCAAACTCGCCCCCACCATTCTCTTTGCTGCGAATGATGTCCGGACCATGAAAAAAACGTCTATCACCAACTTTTTCAGTCGAACCCAGCTCAGCCAATTTGCTGACAAACCAGTGCTCTTTGCGATGGTTCGCGTTAGTAGCTTTAGCGGCTGGCAGGTCAACACGCCAAACCGCCCCCCCGGTATCACCCACATAAAGCCGGTCGATAGTCCCCGATGAATTTTTCAGAACGGAAACCGTCGACGGAATGCTATCGACCATTCCTGCATGTTCAAAACGTGTATTAGAGCTACTAGTCGCAGTATCTGTAGTAGGGCCATACACGGCCTTCCACACCAGCTCTCCAGTGAGAGCATTTACGATATAGATCGCGTTACCAGTGCTGACACTAACTCCCGTCGTCTCAACCACATCTTTGCTTGACCCCAGATCCTTGCCAATACGATTTTCATAAGCCGCGTCCCAACCACCGTGGTAACCTCCAGCAAAAACAACAACATCGAGTGCGCTATCATCGAATTTAACCTTGCCGACAATAGGTTTGGAGAAGCTGAGACCTAGTTCGCCAAAATCGTCGGTTACTCCAGCACTGCCAAGCCGGGAAATTTTCCACTGTAGCGCGGGGGGTACATCCGGGTTACTCACGTCCAGGGCATAGTAGCTCGACCCACCACGGCGCATCCCGAAATAAACATAAGCGGCATCGGCTTCAGGCTCTTTGTAATCCAGAATTCCATCTCGATTATTATCGACAGTGAGAAACGCCACCCCCCCATCCACTCCATAACGCATTTTCACACTGGATATAGCGTCTTCTCGCAGAATCTTGAGATTACGCAAACTCTCGTCGGGAACAAAAGCGAATACTTCGCGTCCCGACTCTGAGCCCCCGGGTGTAGTATTTTCAAAAGCATGAAAAGCACCGTCACCAGAACCCATAAACACTCTAACCTTCGGGTTCTCTACGCTATACCCAGCAACAGCGCCATAATTGAGAACTGCAGGCGCGGAGTGGATAGAACTACCCTGAATCCAGGGGCGAGCTTCAGATAAGAGTTTGTCTCCATCTTCGTCATCAACGTCCTGACCGCGAGCCCAGCGGATTAGCGCCTCGGCCTCGGCGAGCGTAGACAACTTGAGAATGGAAACTAATCGCGATTCTGCATTAGCGCTGCCTACTTCCAAAGGAACAAGGCGGTCAGGAGCACCTGTTTCTGGCTCAATAAATAGCTGCCGGGAACCAGCTTCACTATTCTTATCGCCAATAATTCCATCACTAACAATATAGCCTGGAATTTTCTGGCCGGCGCCTCCCCGAGCCACAACTCGACCATCAGACCCAACAGGAGCGTCGATACCTGTTTCTATAGGCAGCTCTGACACTCGAGTCCAATAGCTGAGTGCGTCAACCTTAATCCGGCCTTTATCTATACCATCGGAGGCGATAGCGTGTGAGCCGCGAGCATCCAGTATATGACTATTAACCGACGTTTTAGGCGCGATATGGAGATTACCCAGTTTGTATTTCTTTATATTCCCATGCCATCGCAGCGTAGGGCGAGGTGCAATAACACTGGCAAACACCTCACCAGTAGGCGGATCAATGACCAGCGATGCAATGGGAGCCCAGGGAGAAACAACCGTACTGCCAGAGTTGACTGCTTTGGAGAATGCTATCCCCAAACTCCTTTCGAGATCACTTGGATTGTCTATATTCAGCGATCTTCCGCTTCCACCTGCCTCCGCCCATTGCTGTTGCAAATGCGCGTCATCTTTTGGAGAGACTATCCATGTGGTATCAAGGAAATTTACTCCTTCCGCTGACGCTGATAAAAGGTCAGTGGATGAGTCATGAACTTGCGATAGCAATCTTTCAAAACTGGGCTCTGACTTTGTCGGCATCCCCAATTCCTCTGCAATGTCCATATCCAGCAAGCTATCTTCGACGCTCGACTCTGTCGCCATCAAGACAGAGAAGAAACGTGAGCAGGACTCGAAGTCAGGGCTCCTGTCACCGATCGTATTTATATAGCGATACCAAATATAGAAAGCGTCTTTGGCATTAAATTTGTGGTGCTGCGCCGCGGAAACGTCGACGGGCAACGCCGCCAATTCATCAATTAGTAATCTCGCTCCCGAGCGACCCTCATAGTCGCCTCCAAGACGTTTATAAGTGGATAGCACTCTTGCGCCTTCATCTTTATCGGAGATCAGTAGAGAAACACTCAAAGGTGCAAAAGCGGGGCGTTGAAAAAGATGGGAGAGAACCGCCGTGAAAACTTCAAATCGACTGACAGCGTCACCATCATCATGCCCTGACCGCAAGTGCCTATAGCTTTCCGGTGTCATAAAGGGTGGGGCACACGATCCTTCATCACCATAGGTACACAGCGTATGGAATGCGGTCGCAGAGAAATCCAGAACTACATGCATATACGGGGATCCACTTGGCGCAACATCGCGAACAAGAATATCGATATCGTCAGCCGCAGAGTTTGCACCCCAGGTACTGGCAATGAGAACGAGAAAAAACTTTAATTGGTTCATAATATTCACTCCGCACTGGATCCTGTCGAATTGGGCACTAAGAGAGCCACACCCCGAACGGCCTCGGCAACTCCAAGCCCTATTGCGCTGCCGTCAACCTTCGCATGAATTTCAAAAATAGCGGCATCGTAAGCAAGACTGCTGGAAACAGATTGCTGTGCTTGTCTGATAGGTAGAGATTGTAAAAACAGCGGGGCCATTCTCTCCACCTCATACACAACGTCTATTCCCTCAGGAAAGTCCTCGACTCTGGGTTCAATTTTGACGGTTTGCCGGCTATCACAATACTTTGCGCTGTCAGTGGATTTACACAGCGTACCTCCGACAGCACCCCACACAGGAAAATTATCGAGCTCAGAGCCTATCGCGTCGACAATTGCCAGCGCGCCCTGAAATGCGTCCTCATGAAATAGTTCGTTGCCAGCCATTCTCACCTGCACGATACTTGCCTGCATAGAGGTTCCCGCCAGCACTGCCAGTAGCAGCATAAAAACCATGGCGAGAAGGAGTACCGCCCCCTTGTAACGCACTTTCTCAGTAGTAACTGACTGCATGACACTCACTCCCGCCCCATCGCTAAGCGGATATTGGGTAAGGCAACAGTCGAACTTACAATATGCCTCAAGTAGCGATCACTCCTGACGACTGTTTTCCCACCTAACTCGTATGTTCTTTCTCTTGCGACTCCTGGCACCTCTACTACACTGCGCATTAGAAGATAAATTCTGGCAACCACTATATGGGCCAATTCATGTCCAAGCAGCGTGTCTGTAAATACATCCGGAGCGCTATCAAAATTTGAGTCAAGTCCAAACTCAATTTGCATATCTTCCACCCCCTCGATGAAACACTGGGACCTCATAATGCCTGGACTGGCGCCCCCCGAAAGAGCCTCGACACACAGAGTTGGAATCCCATCTGAAAGTGTGTGTGAGTAGTTTCGAATATAGAAAATACGGGCAAAATATGCCCAGTAGTCCACGCCGGAATTTGCTGTCACATCAGTGGCGGGAAATTTGCTGGACCTCTGATTTACCCAAAAATGGTTGTCTGAATGATTGTCGACTCTCAAGTACCACTGGCCGGATTTAGCGCGTGCGCCATCAGGATATACACCATCCTTCAATGCATAGCCTCCCGCAGTTCGTTTCACGGTAAGCACATCAGTACCCTTCACCAAATCACTGGAATTCAAGCAGTCGAGCGCTACTCCAGCGGATGTAACGAAAGGCGCAGTAAGTGTTTCATTAGCATTGTTAATAAATTCCAGTGGGATTTTCGTATTCAGCGCCCAGTTTCCACTGCCGACACAATCCGAACTTACGGTATGCGGAGTCGGACTCTCAAGAGCACGTACTCCCGCAAAAAAACCGGCCTGCGAAAATTCTTTGCGCAATAGATTCAGAGAAAACCTGCCGTTCTCCTGCAGCTTGGCCATTTCATTTTCTACCATAAAATTTCTGACACTCTCCAAATAAACACCGGAAACTGCCAAGCTCAGCACAGCGCCCAGCAAGATGGATATGAGTAGCTCAACCAATGTCAGTCCGGCGATAGAGCCCGGATTGCAAATAGCACCATTCCTGGGCGCACTTAAAGAAGTCACGGCTGCACCATATAGCTCGACATTGTGAGCGCTTTAAATGTTTCGCCGGAAGAATCTTCTACGATGATTCGCTCTCCACATGGTGCAGTACTAGCGCCAACTCCACCACTCAAACTCTTCCAGCTAATACTGACACTAACCAGGCCTGCGTCATTTCCTATACAGGCCCTCGCATCAACTAGCCCGGCAGTGGCGATATCATGCCCATCTATAACTACACGCTCATGTTGCCCAGAAAGTGATTCACTCCACTGGTAGATATCTCTCGCCGCCATCTCAACACTGCTACAGATATCGCTGTCGCAATCGCCTACAGCTTCCGGCTCCTCAACTCCAATATCATCCACAGAATACGCTTCCAGTGCGCCTGAATTGGCTCGCATTCTGGCCAAAATATCCCGCGCCAGCGCCGTTGCAATTGATTGTTGGGCAGCGTCGCTGTTTATTCTTTTTGCAGCTATCTGCATGCTAAATGTGCCCAGAATACCGACACTGAAAACTGCAAAAGCCACAAGTACCTCGATAAGAGCAACACCTCTTGTTCTTGTGTGCGTATTCATGAACATTCCCCCCACCCCTTCGCAATCCTCGGCCTTCCAACCATATTCATAACAACGCTCCAGGACGGGGTGCTGTGTCCACTAACTGGGCAGATCATCAGGGTTCTATTTTTTCGAGAAGAGCCATCCGGATAATAGGAAATGAGCTCATGGGCATCGATGGTGCCGGCTTTATTTGTCAGGGAATATCCTGAGGGCAGGCCAGAAAAAACCCGGATAATCTCATCACTCCCTTTATCGACCACGCGATCCTTATCGCGATTACTGAATACAATCCATCCATCTGCGTAGCTATTGGAACACCGGGCAATACCATCCGAACCAAAAGCAGATGGGCATACGCTGACCAAACTGTTGCGACCAACAGCCTCAGATCTTGCCAGAACCAGGGCAGACAGCAATCGGCTTGCCTCTGTTCGAAGCCGCGTACTGGATATAGTTCGCTGCATTCCGGGCACGGCAATGGAAAGTGTGACGGCGAGCACCGCGACGACCGTCATCAGTTCGATCAGGGTAAAACCGGTGTTAGTTCTATGACTTGGAAATTTGTACACAATAGGCCTCCTCGCACAGCAAGATTAGACCTTTCGAAGCAACGCACCACTGATTGACCAATTTCGCCGAAATTTGGCTGGCAAGGATGTGACTACAGAATAAGCGTACTACTCTACCGAGCCAGGCGGCCCGTAGCGGATACTAAATATTTTTGGCGTTGATGCGCAACTCGCGAGGAAGAGGAAAAAATACGTTTTCGGGGCGGCCTTCCAGTTCAACAGAGACGTCTGCACCCATCGCCTGCAAGGTGTCGACTACCTCCTGCACCAAAACCTCTGGCGCTGAAGCACCGGCAGTAACTCCGATATTCGTTTTTCCCTGCAACCAACTGGAATCGATATCTTCTGCCCGATCTAGTAAATAGGCCTCGGCCCCCATTCGATCGGCCAGCTCGCGCAATCGATTGGAATTGGAACTGTTGGGCGAACCCACTACCAGCACGAGATCACAGTTACCCGCCAGTAGCTTAACTGCATCCTGGCGATTCTGGGTGGCATAGCAGATATCATTTTTACGCGGCCCCTCAATATCTGGAAAACGGGCACGCAAGGTATCAATAACTCTGGCAGTGTCATCCATCGACAAAGTAGTCTGAGTCACATAGGAAAGCTGATCTGGTTTATCGACAACCAGATTTTCCGCTTGCTGCTCATCTTCTACAAGATATATCCGGCCACCATTCCCCGCATCATATTGTCCCATGGTCCCCTCAACTTCGGGGTGGCCTTTGTGGCCAATTAAAATGCACTCACGTCCCTGCTTGCTATAGCGAGTTACCTCAATATGCACCTTGGTTACCAAAGGGCAAGTCGCGTCAAAGACTTTCAGTCCACGCGTGCCGGCCTCTTTGCGCACGGCCTGGGAAACACCGTGAGCACTGAATATAACAATACAATCGTCGGGCACCTCTGCCAACTCTTCCACGAAGACAGCACCCCGTTCTCGCAGGTTTTCAACCACAAATTTGTTGTGCACCACTTCGTGACGCACATAGATAGGCGAGCCAAATACATCCAGAGCCCGGTTTACGATATCTATCGCCCTGTCAACACCGGCACAGAAGCCGCGCGGATTAGCCAGCTGTATTTTCAATGTAACTCCGTGGGTTCCACCCGATGAATAAGCACATCGAACATAATAGTCCGACCCGCCAGGGGGTGATTAAAATCCACTTCAACATCCTGCTCATCAAATGAAATAACCATACCGGGCAGCTCTCCGCCGCCTGCATCCGAGAAGGAAAAGAGTAAGCCGATTTCGAGCTCAGTATCTTCGTCAAACTGCTTCCGGGGAACCATTTGGACGTTGCTATCATTGATCTGGCCAAATGCATCCTCGGGTGTCACTGTGAAAATTTGGCGATCTCCCGCGGCCATTCCAAACAAGTGACGCTCAAAACCGGGCAACAAATTACCATCGCCTATTACAAATTCGACTGGTTCACCGCCAAAATTGGAGTCCACTTCTGAACCGTCCTCAAGACTGAGAGAAAAGTTTAGTACGACACGCGTGCCTTCGCCAACCGGCGCTGCAATAGGGCTCATAGACTCAACACTCCTGCTCACGCTTTCCACCCATAAAACTGTCCAATAACATGAGGCCAGCTCCTACCGATATGGCGCTGTCGGCAATATTGAAAGCAGGAAAATAGCGCCCCTGATAATGCACGGAAATAAAATCCACAACATAGCCCAGTTCAACACGATCCCACAAATTGCCCAAAGCGCCGCCAAGAATCAAGCCCAAACTCAATGCCAACAACAGCTGACCGCGAGGCATAAGATAAACCCATAGCAACAGCCCCAAGCTAATTGCTGAGGAAATAGCTGTGAAAAAGTATCGCTGCCAGCCTCCTGCATCGCTAAGAAAACTGAAAGCCGCACCTGAATTGTGCTGCAGAGTCAGGTTAAACCAGCTGAAAACACGAAGTGGCTGCCCATACTGAAGTTCACTGCTCGCTACGCCTTTGGTGTACTGATCCAGAGCTATCACTACTAGCGCCAGGGCATACCACAACAAGGCACGACCGCCGTTACGATTCTGCGTTTTGCCAGATTCAGGCATAATTTCGCTGCTCACCCTCACCATCAATGTTACTCACGCAGCGCTCGCATAATGTGGAGTGCGCTTCGATCTGACCTACTTCCGGGCGGCGGTGCCAACAACGCTCACATTTTTCTGCTTTTGAAACAGACACAGTAAGCCTCAAGCCTTCGATTTCAGTAAGCGACGCATCTGCTGACTCTGATAGGGGCGCCAAAGTAGCTGCGGAGGCAATCAACACGAAACGCAACTCATCACCCAGACCTTCGAGAAGCTGTAACAACTCATCATCACAGTACAGCGTAATCTCTGCATCTAAAGAACCGCGCAACACGCCCGCCGCCCGCTGGGTCTCCATTTCCTTATTGACCGCAGCCCGCACTAACATCACTCTCTGCCAGTACTCCCTTCCCATCACAGCGTCAGAAGGTAGTGCACTCAAGCCCGTGTACCATTGCTCCAGAAACACGGATTCACTGCGATCACCGGGCAGGTTCTCCCAGATTTCCTCTGCGGTAAAACTTAAAATGGGTGCCATCCATCGAACCAAAGCCTCCGCAATATGGTACATCGCCGTTTGCGCGGAGCGCCTGGCCTTGCTACTGGCACCGGTGGTGTACTGTCTGTCTTTGATAATATCGAGATAAAAGCCACCCAGATCTATAGAGCAAAAATGGTGCAACTTTTGATAAATCACATGGAATTCGTAGTCATCGAAGGCCGCAATAAGTTCTTGCTGTAAATCCAGAGCTCTGTCGATAGCCCATCGGTCCAGAGACAGCAATTCAGCAGCAGGCAGTGCATCCGCGGTGGGGTCGAAGCCGTCGAGGTTCGACAGTAAAAAGCGCGCCGTATTGCGGATACGCCTATAGGAATCTGAAGTCCGCTTGAACACTTCATCCCCCACAGTAAGCTCGCCGCGATAATCAGTGGCGGCCACCCACAAGCGTAATACGTCGGCACCCATATCATTCATGGCCGTTGTCGCTGGCAAAATATTGCCAATAGACTTGGACATCTTGCGCCCGTCACTGTCTACCGTAAAACCGTGGGTCAATACGTTTTTGTAGGGTGCCTCACCATACGCTCCAATGCCCGTGAGCAGAGATGACTGAAACCAGCCGCGGTGTTGATCAGAACCCTCAAGATACAAATCCGCTGGAGAACGCAGATTATCCCGCTGTCGCAGCACACAGGCGTGAGTAACACCTGAATCGAACCAGACATCGAGTGTATCGGTCACTTTTTCGTAATTCTGAGCATCATCACCGGTCAATAAATCAGACACTTCCAACTCAAACCAGGCCTCAATGCCGCGCTGCTCGATAAGCTGTGCCACCTGCTCTATCAACGCACCGGTATCGGGATGTAGCTCAGCTGTTTCCTTGTGAATAAACAGCGTAATAGGTACCCCCCAGGTGCGTTGGCGAGAGATACACCAGTCGGGACGGCTGCCCAACATGGCGTCGATACGTGCCTTGCCCCAGCCGGGAATCCACTGCACTTCTTCTACTGCTGCCTTGGCACCATCGAGAAGGCCGTTCTGTTCCATGCTGATAAACCACTGGGGCGTGGCTCTAAAGATAATAGGAGTTTTATGCCGCCAACAGTGCGGGTAAGAGTGCTCATATTGTTCGTGGTGCAGCAGCACGCCGCGCTCGCGCAACAAATCAACAATCAGCGGATTGGCTTTGAGTACATGCTGGCCCGCAAAATGCTCCGTATCTGGCAGGTAAACACCATTGCCACCAACGGGGTTATAAACTTCCAGACCATATTTTTGACCGACTATAAAGTCGTCCTGGCCGTGACCGGGTGCAGTATGCACGGCGCCGGTGCCCGCCTCAGTAGTAACGTGCTCGCCTAAAATTACGGGAACCTGCAGATCGAGAAAACAGTGCTGTAGCATCATGTTCTCCAAGGCTGCGCCCTTACAGCGCCCGAGAATGGTTGCTGTTTCAAGTCCAAATCGCTTGGCACAACTCTCGGCCAGGGCCTCGGCCACCAGTAGTGCCCGGCCATCGCCCTCTATCAATACGTAGTCGAGATCAGGGTGCAGGCTAACCGCGCGGTTGGCGGGCAAGGTCCAGGGCGTAGTCGTCCAGATTGGAACGGCTATTTCTCCGGAATAATCACTGCCACAGGCAGCGTTAAACGCCCGAGTATCCACCACAGGGAAAGCGACATCGATCGCGGGCGATTCCTTATCCTGGTATTCCACTTCGGCCTCTGCCAAAGCAGATCCACAGGACATACACCAGTGCACCGGTTTGGACCCTTTGTGCAGGTGGCCATTGTCGATGATGCGCGACAGCGTACGCACGATATTTGCTTCAAAGGTGAAATCCATGGTCAGGTAGGGATTAAACCAGTCGCCTACAACGCCCATACGTATAAAGACTTCGCGTTGGTTATCGACTTGTTTAGCGGCGTATTCCCGGCATTTTTGGCGGAACTCTGCGGCAGAGATTTTCACACCTGGCTTACCCACCTTCTTCTCGACACTCAATTCAATCGGCAAGCCGTGACAATCCCAGCCGGGCACATAGGGCGCATCAAAACCGCTCAGGCCTTTGGACTTAACGATGATATCTTTCAAAATTTTGTTGACCGCGTGACCCACATGCAAGTCACCATTGGCATAGGGAGGGCCATCGTGAAGAATAAACTGCGGCCTACCACTGGCCTGTTCGCGAATTTTTTCATACAGGCCCATTTCCTGCCACTGCTTGAGCCGCTGCGGCTCGCGCTGCACCAGAGATGCCTTCATAGGAAAGGCCGTTTTGGGCAAATTCAGGGTACTTTTGTAATCGCTCATTTCTTTACTCACAACGCAAACCATAGCCGTGCATTTTTTACATCCCTTGCAATATTTTCTTTTAGTTCATCCACCGACTCAAACTTCTTCTCGTCGCGTAACTTATGCTTAAAAACCACTTCTATTCGCCTGCCATACAAATCCTGATTGATGTCCAGTAGATGTACTTCCAGGTTGGCCTTAATACTGTCATTTACAGTAGGCCGTGTTCCCACATTGGCGACACCTTGCGCCTTATCCAGGCCGGCTCCTGTCACCTCAACGGCATACACACCCGACAGAGGCGCCCTGAGTCGATGCAGTTCCAGATTGGCAGTGGGAAAACCGAGACTGCGCCCCAACTGCCTACCGTAAACAACTTTGCCAGAGATACTATAGGGTCGGCTCAATAAGGTCTCCGCCAATTCAAAATCCGCTTCTTCCAACGCCTGCCTGATACGGGTACTACTGACTCTTTCGCCATGAATGGCAAACGTAACGGTAGGCTCCAC
>JADGEN010000083.1 GCA_016744355.1 Halieaceae bacterium | reverse complement strand
GCCATTTGGGGTGTGGCAGCTTTCACACTGTGGACCAAGTCCTGCTTCGTGAATATCATCCGAGCGATGGCAATCTATACAGGCACTCTCTACCGCGTTAAATTCATGGCTGGCGTGGCAGCTCTGACAGGCCGCTATGGCATGCATACCCTCAAGTGGGAATTGTGCGAGTTCATGATCGAATTGATCGGTTTTATCCCAACCATCACTCTGATGGCATACACTGCAATCACCCAATTTTTCCGATTTATGTACGTCGTCGGCACGATGGCAATCACTGCAGTGGGGGCTCAAGCTATCATCCAACGAGCCTTTGTGACACTGCAAACAAGTCAGCTGTTCATGATTACCTGTCAGCGGCCAATTGGCTTCTTTGCCGTGATCAAAATTAGTCTTCTCCCAATCTCTGGTATTGTGACAACTCGCGCACTTGTCCCCGTGCCGGCCCCCGTGAACATCGCTACTGCGATGACACGATGCGCATTCGGTAGATGGGTTACTGTCCATCATTCCACCAGAGTGACAGGCCTGGCAGGAACTTTTTTGGTGAGCTCCGGTCAGCGTGAAATCCGTTTCTACGTCGTGATCAAAGATCGGGTTATCCCAGCCTTCCTCATTATGGCAACGTTGACAATCCTGACCGTAACCGCCCAGATGTACATCGTGCAGCTGGTGGCAGCCACTGCACTCCGTGTTGTCGAAACTGTACGTTTCTCCCGCATGGCAACTGCTGCAGCTTAGAGATTCATGCTGGCCTATCAGTGGGAAATCGGTACTACTGTGTTCAAACTCTCTGGGTTTTTGCCAGCTATCCGGGGTGTGGCAATCGGCGCACTGCTCTCCAAGCGATGAGCGGTGTTGGTCCTGTTCCTGGTGGCAGTCATAACAGGTTCCCAAGGTTTCACGGTAGCGATTGCCATCCGTATGGCAACTCTCGCATGCCGCCTCTATATGTTTTCCCGACAGAGGAAAATCGGTGTTTTGATGATCAAATATATCCTGGTCCATAGGCATAATGTTGTATTCCCGGCCCTTGTGATCGGTATGGCAGCCTTTGCAGCTCTTCTGGCTGACAATCGGTGATCGCCCGTGAAAACCTACGTTTAAATCGCTGTCCGAAGCGACGTCTTCATGACAGTCCAGGCATAGCGAGTCCTGGGCAGATTTGTCAAAACTACTGTGGCAGACATCACAGTCAGGCTCTTGTTCAGCATGAGCCTGACTCAGAGGACCAGGCATCAAAATCATAGACTTCAGGTCAAGACCTGCCGCACCAACGTGTGGCGCTGTCATCAACCAGGCCAGTGTTACCACGACAGCCCAATTAATTGGTGCACGGCGCACCCCCTCAGTACCAGTGCACAACGAAAACATGCACGATTGCGGTGACGACCATCAAGATAAAAACGGGAATGTGCACCACATGCCAGAGGCCGAATAGCCGTTCAAACAACCGTAGCCCGGCAAGCTTATCCAACAGGGCTGAAAGAGCGCGTTGCTGCTCTACTAGCATTTGATTTTCACTGGATGCCAAAGTAGCGCCAACTCGCACTCTCTGGGACATACTACGCAACCAACGACGCTGCCTTATAAGCTGCCTAAGCGAGACCGCCTGCCGCTGACTGTCGATGATCTTCCCGCACCCCTGGTGGAGCTCTTCTAATTGCTGCTTTTCCTGAGACTCAAGTGTCGACATTTCCAACTGCTGGTAAAAGCTATCGAGGTCGACCTTGATTTGCTGCAAGCCTACCTGCTGTCCGTAGAGTCCAAAGTGAAATTTTCCGTAAAGGTAACGACCAACCAGCCCACTGCCCGCTACCAGTAGCATGCAAACAAGAGCTACAGTGCTATTGGTAGAACCCAGGCGGAAATTAGAGTGAAGTAGAATACACAGTGGCCCCAGCACACCGAGAAGCATATGTAGCTGGAACCAGGTTTTTAGGTTCAGCCAATCACGCATAAGACGCAGGCGTTTGCGAAGTGGATACAATAACAGGATAAGCATCAAGCTACCCCCGACAATACCCAGAGCATACCCAACTCCCGACTCTGCCTGCAGATAACGATTGCCACTAATCCACCACGCCCACAGCATTGCTGTCGTAGTCATCAGAGCAAACAGCCTGAAAGCGGCTCGCGGCGTACTAGACAGATAGCGTGATGTCAGCGCCTTTGTGGAGATTTCTCCACTTTTTACTCCCATACAAATCTTTTTCCCTTGTAATATTCTCGAAACATCAAAATTCAACGATATGGTATTACTGTATAGTATAATTCTCTAAAATGGGAATATAATCCCAAATATTTACATATTTAGCATTTGAAAGGACTAACTGTGCAGCAGTTGCTAACAATAGGAGCCGTATACGGGGTACCAATTCTGGGCTTCATGCTGGTTTACTGGCGCATTCAGAGAAACAAAACCGAGCGGGCGCAAAATGTCTTTCAACAGGCGACGGAGTCCGGCCTTCTGGAACCCGCATCCCTGCACCCCGTGATCGACTACGCCCTGTGCTTGGGCTGTGGGACTTGTGTGGCAGCCTGCCCTGAGAAAAACGTTCTGGGTGTCATGGATAACCGCGCGTTGCTGATCACACCCTCATCCTGCATCGGACACGGTGCTTGCAAAAGTTCCTGTCCAACCCACGCCATAGAACTAGTGTTCGGTACTGCATCCCGCGGGGTGGATATCCCTCAGGTTGGTGCAGATTTTCAAAGTAATATTCCGGGTATCTACATTGCCGGCGAGCTCGGTGGTATGGGCCTGATACGAAACGCGATTGAACAGGGGCGTCAGGCGGTTGAAGCCGCTGCACAAAATGGCCGCGATAGGCCAGCTGATCAGCTGGATATTCTTATAGTTGGTGCCGGCCCTGCCGGGATCAGTGCTGCGCTGGCCGCCAAGGAGATGAAGTTGAGCTATCAGTTGCTGGAGCAGGACACGGTCGGTGGCACCATCGCCCATTATCCGCGTGGGAAGGTTGTCATGACGGCGCCGGCCAAACTGCCCATCCTGGGAGAATTCCATTTTGGTGAAACCAGCAAGGAGAAATTGATGAGTTTCTGGACCGATACCATTGACAAGACTGAGCTCAATATCCGCACCGGAGCCAGGGTAGAGTCCATTGAAACTATTGACGGCGGCTTTCAAGTTCAGGCCGACAAGAGTTATCGAGTGAGTAATGTACTACTGGCAATTGGTAGACGTGGAACGCCGCGCAAACTGGATATTCCCGGAGAAGAACACAGTAAGGTCGTTTATCGCCTGGCGGATCCAGAACAATATCGCGGCCGTAGGGTCATAGTAGTCGGTGGCGGCGACAGCGCCCTGGAGGCAGCGCTGGGGCTGTCACAAGAGGCGGGAACGGAGGTGCTGCTGTCCTATCGCGGTAGCGCATTTAACCGAGTGAAGGCAAAAAATCGAGAGCGGGTTGCTGCCGCTGTGGACAGCGGCCGCTTAAGCGTCGAACTAGACTCCCAATTGCGGCAAATCACCGAGGATAAGGTTCGAATGGACACCGTTCGCGGCGAGGTAGAGCTTGCCAATGACGCAGTGATAGTCTGTGCTGGTGGTATTTTACCTACGTCCTTTTTACAGTCTGTGGGAATTGCGGTGGATACCCGCTTCGGTACCGCATGAAGAATCGGCTAACGAGAACGATGCCAGTACTATTGGCATTTTTGGCGCTGCAACTACAGGCGGCGGACTTTGCAGACGCCTACAAAGCCATGCGCCTGGGCGACTTTGACCAAGCTGCGACAATATTTCAAAGCGCGGCAGACGCTGGCTCACCCGAGGCCCGATACCAGCTGGGTAAGCTATATCTGGTTGGCCGTGGCGTCAGTAAAGACCAAACGCTCGCGCGTAAATGGCTGGAACTCGCCGCCAACGATAATGAACCGGATGCACAGTTTACACTTGGAATGCTTTTGGTCGCAGACCAACCGGAGCAGGCCCAACGTTGGTTAGAACGCGCTGCCGAACTGGGGCACAGAAGAGCCAAGTCCGAACTGAAAAAACTGTCCGTGCCCAGCTCGGCTCCACCGCCGAAAGTTGCGCCCGGAGCGATAGCAGAGCAATGGCAACGAGCAGCAGTGGGCTGTGATAACGAGGGCTTGAGAAATCTCTTAAACCTTGGAGTTCCGGTTAATTCTCTCGATGACTATCAACGCAATGCCCTGTATTACCTTGTGGCATGCGATGACCACGACGGTGTTCGCCTGTTACTAGAACATGATGTCGATGTAGATACTATCGATCGCTATGGTGAAAACCCACTGATGCTCGCGGTACAGCGAGCGAAGCCAATTATTGTAAAATTGTTGCTGGACACGGGAGCAGATCCTTCTCTGTCCAACCAAGCTGGTGCAAGCTTGCTACATCTGGCTGTGATAAATGGGTCCACAACAACACTCGAGATACTACTCGCGGCTAACGCACCGAACAGTCTTGAGAATAAGGATGGCCAGACCCCACTGGACTTAGCGGTGCTGTTGCAAGAGGAAACAGCGGAAACACTACTGGCACGCGCCGGAGCACTGCGATCTTCAACCCCTGAAACCGCAGACAAGGCAGTCGCCCTCTACGTGACGGCAACTAACGTGCAAGACAGAAGCCAAGCATGGCAATTGGCCAGACAGGCCGTGCTGCATGACCAGGCTGAGATACTGATCGTTTTACTGAAGCAGAGCGGCCCAAATTTGGCGGTGCAACAAGATGCACTGGGCAGAACCCTGCTAATGTATGCTGCTGAACTAGCCAGCACCTCAGTATTGCCTGTGCTAAGCGCCGCTGGAGCAAAGTCTGACCAGATCGACACCGAGGGCAAAACTGCCCTGATGCTGGCTGCCGCCCGCGGCAACACCCAGACTGCAATAGAGCTGCTGGCCCTGGGCGCTCAACCCGCACTGCAAGACTACAAGGGGCAAGACGCCATTCATCTGGCCCTGACCGGAGCACATGAGGATACAGCGCTGAAATTGCTGGACAAAAGCGTCAAATTAGACCAGGCAAACTCCAGTGGCAAAACCTATCTGATCCTTGCTATCCAAGCGGGGCTGACTACTACTGCACGTGAGCTGCAGCAGCGCGGAGCTCGCTACGACCTGAAAGATCGGAAAGGCCGCAAAGCACTTTGGTATGCCAGCCGTCATTGCGAGCTAGAAGTGATTGACCTGCTACTGGCGGTAGACCAGCAGATAGATAGTGCTGACATTGGCGGTTACACCGCGCTGCATATAGCTGCTGGCAAAGCATGTGCGAAAGCAGTCGACAAACTTCTGTTTGCGGGGGCAAATATCGAGGTAAGAACAGCACAAAACAACACCCCGTTGATGTTGGCGGTTCGTAGTGGACAGACTGATATCGCGCTAAAACTAATTGAGCACAATGCCCAAGCCGACCCGCAAAACAATAGCGGCGATACAGCGCTACTCTACGCGGTGAGCGCGAACTCTCCGATTCTGGTTGCACGCCTACTGGATCAGGGAGGTGACCCATATCGTCGTAATGAACTGGGTGAATCAGCCCTGGTATTGGCTGAACAAAACCCGTCACTGCTTAAATTGATAAAGGAAAAAAGCGGTTTTCACTTTCCCACGTTCTAGTACCCTTTGTGATTGATTCCTGGACAGGCATTACTATGCATCAACATAGGGCATTATCGATTGGTAAAATGTAGTGAATACAAATCAACACTATGGGAACTGCGCAAGCATTTTTGCAGCGGACCTGCCGATTTCGTTGTCAGGGCCCATTTTTATCGCTTTCGTGAGTGCGGTGCGAGCTTCATCGACATTCCCAAGGCCCTTATTTACAAAACCCAGGGTTAGCCAGATTCTTTGATTTGTAGGCTCTACTGTTATGCCTTCATCCAGGATTTGGAGCGCATCGCTTGACCTGCCAAGATAATACAGTGTGATACCGAGATTATTATGGACGTCTGCGCTACCTGGGTTAAACGACAACAGGCGTTCGTACTGTTCCGCTGCTAAATCATATTTTCTATCTGCGTAATAGCTATTAGCCAGGCGAGATATTTCTGCAGGGTCCTGTGGTGTGTTTACTTGAGTTGAAACTAGCGGATCGAGCACCCTCAAATCGTTTTGCTGATACTGATTTGGCCACTGCTGTGCTTGCTGGGATTTGATCACCCTGCCTTGAACCGCGCCATCATTGCCATCAATATATAATTCGCGGGTGACCGCAAATACTGCGACGCCAAATACAATTTGGAAAATGGCCAAGACAACCCAGAATTTCGAGCTTTGAAGCATAGTCATACCTTTTAATGAGAATTC
The DNA here is from genome assembly GCA_016744355.1 of Halieaceae bacterium. Taxonomy (GTDB): domain Bacteria; phylum Pseudomonadota; class Gammaproteobacteria; order Pseudomonadales; family Halieaceae; genus JBALVT01. The sequence continues at coordinate 7,384 of JADGEN010000083.1, read as the reverse complement.
ATCAGACTCGGCAATGTTGTGTAGATGAGCTCGCAAACTGCCACCCAGTTCACGATTCAGTTTTGACAGGCTCCCGAGATGGGAATATATTCCCATACGTGACAGTACTAACACTCAATCAGGTAGTCAATGCCGCCGTGCTGAGAATCTTGCGCCCTTTGATACGGGTGTTGCTTCGTCACGGAATGGCGTATGGGACGTTTGCCGAACTCGCCCGTAAAGCATACGTGGAGGAGGGTTTTCTCCACGTAAGCGCCACAGGAAAGCGACCAAACATTTCCAACGTGTCTGCCCTGACAGGTCTTACACGCAAGGAAAGCAAACGCCTGCGAGAGTTGGAGGTCGTCGACGATGAGTCTTCCTCGAAGCGCTACAATAGAGCCATTCGCGTCATCAGTGGCTGGACTGGAGATCCGCGTTTCCAGACTGCCATCGGGGAGCCTGCCATATTGCCCATGGACGGTGAAAAAGGCAGTTTCAGTAAATTGGTAAAAGAGTTCAGTGGGGATATTCCACCGGCAGCGATGCTCTCTGTACTTGAGAGTAGTGGCACGGTGAAAAGTGTTGAACAGGGGCTGGAACTGCAGGTAAAGGCCTACATTCCCTCAACTACTCCCCTGGAGAAGCTCACTATCCTCGGCACCGATGTTGCCGAACTTCTAAATACCATTGGCCACAACCTGGAAGCTGCCCCCTCTGAGCGTTATTTTCAACGAAAAGTGTCCAATGTTCTGCTGCACCCCGATGCAGCTTCCGAATTCAGGGAACTATCAGCGCGCAAGTCACAATTGCTGCTGGAGGAGTTCCATGACTGGCTTTCCAGTCACGAGATTGACCCCAGCATGGAACCAACCATAGAACCGCACTATGTAGCGGTGGGAATTTATTACTCTGATTACCCCGGGCCCGGGGAGGATTGTTCATGATTACTATTCGATTATGTCGAATTGGCTTGCTATTACTCATCGCTACACTGCCATCCTGTGGCGGCGGAGCAGGAGGTGGTATCGCGTCGATTGCCTCTCCCGGCGGTGGCGGCATAGGCGGCACAGGCGTCACTTCATCTGGCACCATCGACGCATTCGGCAGTATCTTCGTCAATGGGGTGGAATTCGATACAGATGGAGCGGAAATCCTGATTGACGGAAAGCCCGCAGGTGAAGAAGGGTTGGGGCTGGGCATGGTAGTGCTTGTCTCCGGTACCGTTGATGAAAACGGCACAACCGGAACCGCGTCTCAGGTGATATTCGATCAAGAGATTGAGGGCCCTGTGGAGTCGATCGAACGGGACCAGGACGGAGACAGCATGCTAGTCACCGTGATTGGCATGAGTGTAATCGCCGAGCGCACCAGCACCGTATTCGAAGGCGTGAACTTCGACACCCTGGCGGTAGGTGACCTGATTGAGGTGTCTGGCTTCCCGAACGGTGAAGGGGAGTTGCGCGCTACCCGCATAGAGAACGAAGGAGAATTCATCCCCGGAGTCAGCGAGGTGGAGATCGAAGGCACGGTTAACATGCTGACGGAAACCGAATTTACACTGGACGGGGTTATCGTCGACTACTCCACCGCCGATCTGTCTGAGGTATCAAGCGGTACTTTACAGGAAGGTATGCTGGTTGAGGTACACGGAACCCTGGATAGCGGGCGCATACTAGCTTCCCGGATCGAGCAGAGTGCTGACGTGGGTGATACCGTCGACGAAGGTGAACAGTTCAGCGTCGCGGGAACGATTTCCAATTTCTCAAACATTGGGAGCTTTCAGGTCAACGGTGTCGCGGTTGATGCGAGTGCAGCCGCCCTATTGCCAACCGGTCTCGAGCTGGAAAATGGCAGGATCGTCGAAGCCGAGGGTAGCTGGGATGGCAATGTCCTGCAGGCAAAAGTAGTTGAGGCACGCCGAGGGCGTATAGAGATTGAGGCTAGAGTTGCTGCCGTTGATGTATCGGCCAGATCCGTAACCCTGCAGTTGGTTGGTGGAACCGTGCAGGTACAACTGGATAGTCGCACCCTGCTTGAAGATGATACGGGAGCGGCCGAGACGATGACCATTGACGACATCCGCACGGGTGATTTTCTGGAAGCGGAGGCGATCATGGCAAACGACGCACTGGTCGCCACAGTTATCGACCGAGAGGAGGCAGATGACGACGTGGTACAGGCGCCCGTGGAGCGTTTTGTAACGGGAGGCAGTATCACAGTACTGGGAATCACATACGCCACCGAGGGTGCAGAGTTCGAAGACAACAATGACAGACCACTGACACCTGAGCAGTTTTACGACGCACTGCAAGTGGGTATGCTGGTAAAGATCAAAGACAATTTACCAACGGATGGCGTCGCCGACGAAGTGGAATTTGAATCTGATGTCGAGCTTGATGGCGAGCGCGAATTCGAGGATGACAATGAGTCCGACGAGTCCGATGAATCCGATGAATCCGATGAATCCGATGAATCCGATGAGTCCGATGAGTCCGATGAGTCCGATGAGTCCGATGAGTCCGAGGAACCTGAAGAGTCCGAGGAACCTGAAGAGCCCGAGGAACCTGAAGAGCCCGAGGAACCTGAAGAGCCCGAGGAACCTGAAGAGCCCGAAGAGCCCTGAGGTGACGGTAGTGTTGGCGCTGTACTTAAATACGCCAACAAAAATCCAAACCCAAATTGTACTATGCGGTTGTAGTGATTGCGTTCAACCCCGGCGCTGAAAGCCCGGGGCCATGCATATCATCCGTACCCAGATGTAAAGGTTGGCCGACGGCGGCAATGAACTGCTTCACAATTGTTTTGGCAAATGAGAGCGAATATCGTCAATGCTGTGTTGGACCAGATCTTTATTGATGGTTTCTTCTACGAGTTCGCTAGAGGCTTTCGTTAGGTCGGATCGAATCAGGCCGAGAAATGCCGGGGGAGCAATAATATAGATTCTACGTAGTACTCCAGTGCCCCGCTCCCTCTCGATTTCATCTGCAAGTTGGCGGGAAAATTCAGACGCCTGATGCTTGTGGGCGTCATTTTCGTGACCCATTGTATGTTTTCCCTGACCAGCTGAGTCGACTCCCGAGCCGTGACCGTCGGCAATTAAATCCTGATCACGAAGACGGGTGGCCGTATTTACCAGGTCCTGCGTCTCAGTCAGGGGGGCCGCCTTGTCAACAGCAGAAAAGATACGAGCTCTGCTCGCGTCAGCAACAATAACCAAAATAGACATAACCATCTCTCCTTTGTAAATCTATTCAATATTCATTTTTATCCAAAGCTATCTTTTTCATGGCATAAAACTCAGAACAGAGCCGAGTTCCAACGGCGGCCATTCGGCGTGCGATCTCACAAAATAGTACGCGTAGGCTTGCTCAAATTCGTTGGCACTAAACGCACTTTAGCTCGACAGCTATGCGTCCGTGATGATACGCATCAAATAAAATAGCAAAGACCGGGTGAAACCGAACCAGGCATCTAGTTTTTTGGAGGGACTGGAACTCTTTTGGATAAATTTTGATCAACCTCAATATACTGGCCAAGGAGTGAGTGTAGTCTGGTACTGCAGTGGTATTTTTTTCAAGCAGGAGACACTCAAATGAAAGCGCACATCCTCGCGGTTGTCATTATTGTTCTGGCCACGTTAACAGCATGCGGCGGTAAGCAATCACCGTTGGGCTTCAGTCTGCCAGAGGGTGATGCAAATGCAGGTAGAGAAGTTTTTGTAACCCTGCAATGCAACGCTTGTCACAGCACCCCTGATGTTGAACAGCTCGCAGACGCTCTTCCAGGTGACATCTCCGTATCGCTTGGTGGCGATGTCACGCAAATAAAGACGTATGCCAATCTGGTAACCTCGGTAATCAACCCCTCGCATCGAATCTCAAAAGCCAATCCGCCACAGATGGTTGCGGTGGATGACGTATCGCGCATGCTTAATTACAACAGCCTTATGACAGTCGAGCAGTTGATCGATGTGGTGGCTTATCTGCAGCCTCATTACAAGCTACGGCTGTATGAGCGAATGGGCTACACCAACTATCACCCGTGAGAAAGACACACTACTCGACAAATTGCCGAAAGGATCAGCGATGGTTACAGTCAAACGAATTGTGCTTGACGTACTTAAACCCCACCAACCGGATGCACTGGCTTTTTGCCGAGAGCTGGCCAGCCTGGGAGAGGGTTACCGGGTTTTTCTCGAAGTGGAGGAGATCGACGAGGACACCCAGACGCTGCGATTGGAGATCAGTGGTAATTCGGTAGAGCTTGCACCCATCGAAGAAAAGATAGCCCGTCTGGGTGCCTCGGTTCACAGCATCGATCAGGTTGAAGTGCTTAACGAGGCAGACGGTAACTAATCCGCCATGAGTCTCGTCGAGCGCACTAACCGCTTATTGGCAGTATCTGGCTCTGGTGGAATTTTCCGCCGCTACCTGGTAGTGAATGGCTTTGACGGTGCGCTGACCATGCTGGGATTGATTATGGGCTTTATGCTGAGTGCCCCCACTGATTTGGCTGTAATCGTAAACGCCTGCCTGGCGGCGGCAATCGCTCTTGGCATGAGCGGCATCAGTAGCGCATGGGTCAGTGAGGTAGCCGAGCGAAAGCACGCACTCGCAAAGCTGGAGGAGGCAATGATTTCCGACCTACAAGATTCCACCCACGGCGACGCCGCACGCTGGGTCCCCCTGTTGATTGCACTGGTTAATGGTGGTGCGCCGCTGCTGATTTCTCTGCTGATCATCTCGCCGCTGTGGTTGGCGCACAGCGGTGTGTCCCTGCCCGGGTCGCCCCTTTACCTGGCCATCTGTATCGCGGCGGCACTGATCTTTGTACTGGGGGTTTTGTTAGGCAGAATTTCTGATATTTCCAGGGTGCGAAGCGGTCTTCGCACCCTGGCAATTGCCGTTATGACGATCACGCTCATCTACTTGTTTACAGGTTGAGGCAGTGCACCCGGAGGCGTGGTACGCCGGTGAATCAGCCACAGTCCTGCAGCGCCTGGAGTCAAGCGAAGCCGGACTGAGCGGCGCCGAGGCGCACGAGCGCTTGGCAAAATACGGTAGTAACGCCATTCCTGAGAAGAAACGACGTTCGCTGCTGGTATTACTACTATCCCAATTTCAGGATTTCATGATCATCATCCTGCTTGTCGCTGCGCTTATAGCCGGGCTGATCGGCGACCCGAAAGATGCCATCGCCATTTTGGTGATCGTGCTGCTCAATGCCATCGTCGGTTCAGTGCAGGAATTACGCGCAGAGCGGGCAATCGCTGCTCTGAAACAGATGGCGGCACCAGACGCTCGGGTACTACGAGATGGCCAGCCTCTCACCATCAGTGCCACGAATCTGGTGCCCGGTGATGTGGTGGTGTTGCAGGCGGGTAATATTGTCCCCGCAGACCTGCGCCTGCTTGAAGCAGATGAACTCCAGGCGGACGAATCTGCACTTACCGGGGAATCAACACCGGTATTCAAACAGCTACTGTCGATCGAGGCCAGCGATCCGTCTCCAGCAGACCAGCTGAACATGGCTTTCAAAGGTAGCCTGGTTACCAATGGGAATGCCATTGGGCTGGTGGTGGCCACAGGACTGAACACCGAAATGGGACGCATCGCCGAGTTGCTGCAGAACGAGCCAGGGGTAAAAACACCCCTGCAACAGCGACTCACCCGCTTCGGACGCTACCTCGCACTCTCCGTGCTGGGAATCTGCGCCATCGTATTTACCGCTGGCCTGTTGCAGGGCCAGCCCACCTTGCTGATGTTTCTCACTGCTGTCAGTCTGGCGGTAGCAGCAATTCCTGAGGCGCTGCCAGCGGTTATTACCGTGTCACTGGCGCTAGGAGCCCGCAAGCTCACACAACACAACTCGCTGATTCGCAATCTGCCCGCAGTGGAGACCCTGGGCTCCGTCACCTGCATTTGCGCAGACAAGACGGGCACGCTCACACAGAACCGCATGACGGCGGAGCTGTTCTATTCTTCGGGGCAGCGTCGGAAATCTATTACGGACGATGAAGACAAACAGAGCGCAAGCCAATTCGGATATGCCTTGGCACTCAGCAACGACATCACCCAGGAAAGCGGAGTCCCGGTAGGTGAACCGACAGAACTAGCACTCTACGAGGCTGCACTGGCAGCAGAGTTTGACAAGGAAGCACTCGAGGAGCGGCACCCCCGGCTAGCCGCCCTGCCCTTCGACAGCGAGCGCAAGCGGATGTCGACACTGCATCGCGATGGAGATGGCGTAGTGGCCTACGTCAAGGGAGCACCAGAGCAACTGCTGCCGCTGTGCAGCTCCGAAATGGAAGAGGACGCCACCTCGTTTACACCAGAGCGAATCCTGAACGAGGCCACCGCTCTTGCCCGGGATGGCTACCGCGTACTGGCAATCGCCCGGCGTCAGTTCACGGTACTGCCGGAACCCCTGGAAGTTGAATCTATAGAAATAGACCTGCAATTCCTGGGGCTGGTGGCGCTTATAGATCCGCCCCGGGACGAAGTACCATTGGCGGTTGCCAATTGCCGGACAGCAGGCATCAAGCCGATGATGATTACCGGTGACCACCCGGGCACTGCCGTGGCCATTGCTTTGCGACTGGGAATTACCGACGATGCAGACGCCGTTCTAAGTGGCGACCAGCTGGCAGCCCTGAATGACGAGGCCTTCGCTCTGGCGCTAAAGACCACCCGGGTATTTGCCAGAGTCACCCCGCAACAGAAGCTGCGCATCGTTAAGGGCCTTCAGGAACAGGGCGAATTCGTTGCCATGACCGGAGACGGAGTCAACGACGCGCCGGCCCTGAAGCGAGCCGGTATCGGCATTGCCATGGGAAAAAAAGGAACAGATGTGGCCCGGGAGGCCTCTGACATGGTGTTGCTGGATGATGACTTCTCCACCATTGTCAGCGCAGTGCGCGAGGGTCGTTCCATATTCGACAACCTCCGCAAGTTCATCAAGGACACGATGAGTTCCAACGCGGGAGAGATCTGGACGCTGCTGCTAGCGCCCTTTATGGGCTTGCCCATCCCCCTGCTGCCCATCCATATCCTGTGGATCAACCTGGTGACCGATGGGTTACCGGGTCTGGCCTTTAGTGCCGAACCCGCAGAACCCGGCATTATGAATCGACCACCTCGGCCGCCTCAGGAGAACATTTTTGCCCATGGCATGTGGCAGCACATTATTTGGGTTGGCCTCTACATCGCCGGCATTTCGATCGCCGCGATGGCCTGGGCTATGAGCCAGGAGGCAGCTCACTGGCAAACCGTGATATTCACGGTACTCACCGTCTCACAGCTGTTCCATTCCATGGCTGTTCGTTCGGAGACCGCCTCCCTGTTACGGATCGGCCTGTTTACCAACCTGCCTATGTTGTTTGCCGTTTTGCTCACCCTCGCAC
>JADGEN010000082.1:9386-13704 GCA_016744355.1 Halieaceae bacterium | reverse complement strand
ACATTTGGGTCCCGCAACGCGATGCGTGAACCCGCCTCGACACCTGTTTCGTTAGTCAGGTTTACGATGGGAACCGGCCAAAAAAGGCCGTCGATAGTGTGCATATTCTCGGCCACACTAAGCGCATCGGCCAGATTCATATAACCGGTTAATGGGTTGAAGTAACCAGCGGCCAACATAACCGCATTAGCGGCCGCAGCCGAGTTGAGCAACAACGACGGCAGGCTTTCGGCCTCTTTTAACAGCGCGGCGCGCTGTGCTTCATCTTCTACATACAGGGCATTCAGTTCATCAGAACCGTGGGGCTTAATCATTACATTCTCCTGTGAATTTCGGTGGGGTCAGGCCTTGATAATTCCGCGTTCGCGCAATACAGCCAATATGATTTCAACCTCTTCTGCCAGAGTTTGCTGGTCTGAATGCAGGTGAATTTCGGCCTGAGCGGGAGCCTCATAGGGATCGTCAATACCGGTGAAGTTCTTAATTTCTCCAGCGCGGGCTTTCTTGTACAAACCCTTGGGGTCTCGACTCTCAGCGGCCTCGAGAGAGCAATCTACAAAAATTTCGATAAAGTCCATACCGGCCGCTTCGTGCAGGGCCCGCACTTGATCACGGTCAGCCTTGTATGGACTGATAAAGCTACTCAGGGCGATAACACCCGTATCAACAAACAATTTGGCTATTTCGCCAATGCGTCGAATATTTTCTGTGCGATCTTCAGCGCTGAAACCCAAGTTTCTGTTAATGCCCAGACGAACATTGTCGCCATCCAGCCGATAACTCAATACGCCCATCTCATTGAGCATTCCTTCCAGCTCTACCGCAACAGTACTTTTGCCGCTGCCGGATAAGCCTGTGAACCACAGTGTGGCGCCTTTGTGCCCTAAAAGACCCGCCCGGTGTGCCCGAGTAATATCGCCTTCGTGCCAATGAACATTCGTCGCTTTTTGATCAGCCATTTTTGAATAGCCTCCTTTGTAATAAGTGAATTATTGCGAAACCATACAATGACGGATTACCGCGCTGGGCGCATCACCCGTACGGGTGGTATGTGCGTGTTATTGCCAGTAATGCTTGACCAGGGATAGCACCAGGCTCAACCCCACGAGAGGGAGTATCCAGCGGCTCAGTTGTTGTGCACGGCCTGAATCCACCGGTTTACCAAAACGCTCGCCCAACACGACCATCAGGGCCACTGCGCCAAAAATTAGCAGAAGAATTAACAACAAATTACTCATTATCTATTAGCTCCGAAGTGAACTGACAGTTTCTCACTTGTGGTTAAAGACTCAAACAACGCAAATCATGAGTCCTGTTTTGTGTAAGTAAGTAAGCACGGGCGGTTACACCGCTCTACCCGCTTCATTACCTGAGCGGATCGCTCCTTCGATATAGGCAACGCCTGCACAATCTCCAACGGATCGAACATCATAACCCAGCGCCTGACACTTGTCCGCAAGAGTCAAGTCACCCCGAGCACCACTGGCCAGAATGACCGTATCCGCGGCAATATCCACCTCGACAGCGTCAACATCTAACACCAGTGATTTATCGTTAATACAAACCACCCGTGCATTATTTATCATTACAACACCCAGTTGCTTCAGCTCGTCAAGAACCCGCCAACGTCGCACCAAAGACAGCTCCACACCAAACAGCGCGCCCTCTTCGACAATGCTAACCTGACGACCACGCCGGGCGAGAAACTCTGCCAGCTCAACCCCGACCAAGCCACCGCCAACAATGCATATTCGTTGACCCAGGGGCATCCACAGCTTACTCAGAGATCTAAGCAACGTTGGCCTAACCGTAATGCCCAGTACACCGGCCAAGAGCACCATAACTCGCCTGAAGTAGCCCAGTTTTGCGCGCACGGCTGTATCACCACCACCGGTCATGAGATCTCGTAATTCATCGCCGCTAAAAACGTGGTTCAGCTCGGCTCCGGGTATAGGGGGAGCTTCTCGCACTGCCCCGCTAGCTACAACAATCTTATCGGGCTGCAAGTCTTCAAGGTAAGACTGATCGACACGAGTATTTAGGTGTACTGTGATATTCGAATGCTCCATCTGCGCAGCCAGATAACGCACCAGATCACCATTGGGCGCATAGGCAACTGCGGAGAACAGTGCCGTGCCACCCAGCGCACTGCCCTGCTCGGCCAGGGTGACACGATGTCCACGCAAGGATGCCACTCTCGCAGTTTCCATCCCCCCGGGCCCTGCACCGACCACCAGCAGGTGAAGGGGCGCGACGGCGGGTGAAATCAGTGTAGTCGATTCAAAACCCGTCTGTGCATTGACGGCGCAATGAACGTGGTCGTTAACAAATATCCTACTGACACAGCTGTAACAGTATATACATGGCCTGATTTGCTCCAGCTCGCCACGCATAAGTTTATTGGGCAACTCGGGATCGGCCAGAAGCTTCCTGCCCATAGCGATGAAATCTGCCTCTCCCGCGGCGATGACACGGTCAGCCACTTCGGGTTCTATACGTCCAACAGCTATCACAGGAATTGATAATTTCGCCTTCATGCCAGCGGCAAACTTGAGATAACCACCGGGTTCGTGAACCAAGGGGGCCTCAGTGAAGCCGACGCCTGAGGACGGGTTTGCGTAAGCGCTCACATGCACTGCGTCCGCCCCTGCCTGCTCGGCCAGCACTGCGGTTTTAACCGCGTCCTCGTAGCAAATTCCGCCCTCGACGCGAAATTCCAGCGAATCCAACCGACACCAAACCGGAAAACCCTGCCCCACTGCAGCCTTTGTCGCGCGCAACACTTCAACCAACAAGCGAGCGCGATTCTCTAAAACTCCGCCATACTCGTCGTCGCGCTTATTCACATAGGGAGACAAGAATTCCGAGATGATATAGCCGTGCCCAGCATGTATTTCCACACCCTCAAACCCGGCTCGCTTCGCCCGCTCAGCCGCGGCGGCAAATTGCCCAACCAAAACCTCCAGATCGACCTTGCTGGCAACTTTGTATTCTATCTTCGCCCCCTTTTGCATATATGACCTGACAAAAGAAGCAAGCTCTTCCGGTGTCAACGCAGCGGTCAATTCGTCTGGCGAACTCTGGGGAATAGAGGGAACCAGCATAGGACGACCCGCCGCGATGTCACACACAGCGACCTTGCCCGCGTGTTGCAACTGAATTGCAGCTGCGCAGCCATGGTGCTTCACTCGCCGGGTCAGCTCACTCAAGCCAGGCAAAAAACTGTCATCCGATATCGCAACCTGGTTAGGGTTACAGGCACCTTCAGGCCAGGCAATGGCACCAACACCCACTACAACCATTCCCGCACCACCCTTGGCACGCGCTTCATAATAGGCTTGTATACGCTCATCACAATGACCATCTGCCTCAGCAAGATTGGTACCCATGGGGGTCATGATGATACGGTTTCGTAACTCCAGATCCGCCAACTGCGCTCTGGACATTAGATGTCTATACATGTCGGCTTCCTAAGGAGACCAGGAGTAACGGTGAACTGTGTTCAGCTTTTCTTGGGGAGGATACGATAGACTTCAGGGATTTGATCGGCGCCGGTCACAGTACAGCCAAGATCTTGTAACAGGCCATCCTTAAGGCTGTAAATCCACCCATGGACCTCCAATTTTTGGCCTCTGGCCCAGGCGTTTTGGGCGATACTGGTATGACAAACATTGGCAACCTGAGTCATTACATTGAGCTCACACAACAAATCGACTCGGGCTTCTTCATCTTCGAGCGCATTGATACGCTCCCGGTGAGCGTGATGCACATCCTTGATATTGCGCAACCAGTTATCGATCATGCCGTTGTCAGCGTTTTCGTAGGCCGCCTGCACGCCACCGCAGTTGTAGTGTCCGACGACAATAACATGCTTTATTTTCAGTACGTCAACGGCATACTGCAGCACGGTGAGGCAATTGAAATCAGTGTGGACAACCATATTGGCAACATTGCGATGAACGAATACTTCACCGGGTAAAAGGCCCACAATCTGGTTCGCTGGAACCCGGCTGTCGGAACACCCTATCCACAAATATTCGGGATTCTGCTGAGCAGCCAGCGTCTCAAAAAAGCTCGGGTCTTCGCTGCGTACACTCTCAGCCCACTCGCGGTTGTTTTCAAACAGATCTTTCAGGCTTTTCACGCTAAGTAATGCCTCACACTATCAGGGTGCTAAGTCTGGCAATTGAAACCTGATTGCCATTTTTCGATATAGCGCTCTGCAGACCTTTGTCAGCGACACTGTGAATCTGTTTCGCCAATTGCAGCATATCAACAGCGGGGTAGTGCTTGGGCTCCCATGTAACCAGCCCAATAC
>JADGEN010000082.1:0-9376 GCA_016744355.1 Halieaceae bacterium | reverse complement strand
CGCATACGCTCAGCGATATCCTGACCCAAAACCTCTCCGCAAGCTGGAATTAATACCGCTAGCGTTGCCTTGGACAGTCTCGCTATATGATCGGTCGCTCGCAGGTCAGATAACACTCTCTGCGCCACTTTTTTAATGACAAACTGACAACTGACCTCGCCGTGCTGTTCGCACAGGTCTTCAAATTCATCAATTTCCATTTTCAGCAAAGTCACGGGCTGGTCATGCCGTTGAGCACGAGCTATCTCCGTTGCAACATCACGCTCAAAACCGCGAGGGTTTCCTATGTGAGTAAGCGGATCAAGAATGCTCAACTGTGACATTTCCTCTCTGCTAATCGCATTTTTCAGGCAAAATGAAATTAACGCTGCCAAATGCGCCATAACATCTTCTTCGGGCGTTCCCTCATACACCGAGGCGTCGGAGATACCACAGTGAAAGCTTCCGACCAACCTGCCCGAGTCCATAAGGGGCATTAGCAAGGCATGGTCAATACCGTGATCTGTCTTGAGTACTTCAAACATTCGCGAGTCTGTGGCATCGATTAACAGGATATCTGGCTCAATATCGTACAACTCCTGCATCGTAAATACTTCATTTCGCAACTGCAGGTGTTGCCCATATCGCTCCCGGCGGGCAATAAGGTTCTCCAGCGTGTGCTCAGGGTCGTAGAGCCAAAGCTCGGAAACCTGAAAAGACAGGTGTCTAGGCATGCTCACGAGTAATACTTCCAGCAACTCGTGTAAACTGGAGGCTCCGAGCAGCATGATTTCCAGTTGCCTGGATTGCAGCAGCAAATAACGGTTTACAGTAATCCGTTCAGAAATACGCTTTTCGCGCTGTTCAGCCCGAGAAGTGACCGGAGGAGCCCCCTCAATCTCTTCATTACCGAACTGTCCGGGGCTGTTATCGTCGCTTGCCATCATATATGAGTCACTAATCTCGTATTACGCGCCTGGTTTTAGCACAAAGAACCCGAAAAATTGAATCCAATAATTATAGTTATTGGATTCACAGTTTAAGCACCCTATACTCTCGATGCAAACCTGAGGGGTGGCTTACGGGCCTGAGATACCAAATAGGTAAACCCTTTGAACCTGATCCGGTTAGTACCGGCGTAGGAATAGGTAAAATCACCTTCATCCAATGCGCAAAGACTACCGGTTCTCTTATCTGTACCTGTTAACGGAGAACCCCCATGAAATTTCGACTTTCACTCGCTACTCTCGCGCTAAGTTTAGGCGCTGGTAGCTCCTGTATCCAAAGTGAAGAGCTCACTGAAATACTGGTTACCGCAGAATTCCGACCCGTCAATCTGCAAAACCAAACTGCCAGTGTCAGCGTACTCACGGGCGACACTATCGCACAACTGGCAGCGCAACATCTCGAAGATGTCTTGAACATTGCCCCCAACGTCAACTTTTCCAGTGGCGCTTCCCGCTCACGTTTTTACCAAATCCGTGGAATCGGTGAACGCAGCCAGTTTCAGGAACCGCTCAACCCCTCCATTGGATTCATTGTAGACGGTATCGATTTCAGCGGATTGGGAACGATGGGCACCCTGTTCGATGTGGATCAAGTTGAGGTGCTTCGTGGCCCCCAGGGCACTTTGCACGGGGCTAACGCGCTTGCCGGTCTCATCAATATTCGCACCGGACAACCTCAGGATAAAGCGGCCATGAGAGTTGAGGCCAGTGCAGCTGAATATAACAGCTGGAACATAGGGGTTGTTGGTACCGGTCCTCTAATAGACGAAACCCTGTTATTCAGGCTGGCGATTAACAGCTATCGCAGTGATGGCTTCATTGAAAACGACTACCTCAATAAAGACGATACCAATAAGCGAGACGAATCTACGGTCAGAGGAAAGCTGCGTTGGCTAGCCTCCGAATCCAGCACCCTCGATATCACCGCCCTATATGTAGATGTCAAAAACGGCTACGACGCGTTCTCCCTGGACAATACCCGTCACACCCTGTCCGACCAACCGGGACGCGATGAGCAGAGTTCCAGCGCGCTGGGACTGAACTGGCACAGCGAAGCAAAGCACTTTGATATGGAGCTGGCGGCAAGCTATGCCGACACCACTACAGACTACGGTTATGATGAAGATTGGAGCTTTGTGGGCATAGCACCCGGCTGGGAATATTCGTCGTATGACCGGTACTTGCGCGACCGCAGCAGTTTTAGCGCTGAGGCTCGATTGCTATCAAACCAGATGTCGCTACTTTTTAACAACACCACAAACTGGGTACTCGGTGCCTACTACCTGAGTGACCAAGAAGATCTAAAGCGCCAGTACACCTACCTGGAGCAAGAGTTTAAGAGTAACTATGATACTGAGACTCTCGCAGTTTTCGGCCAGACTGACACTCGATTAAGCGCTAACTGGAGTGTAACGACAGGGCTGCGTCTGGAGCAGCGAGAGACTGATTATAGCGACAACAATGACGTTCGTAGCTCGCCAGACAAAAGTCTCTGGGGCGGAAAACTGGTCGCCGAGTACACTATATCTGATGACGCTATGATGTACGCCGGCCTGTCCAGGGGGTATCGCGCCAATGGCGTAAACGCCAACATCCTATCCAGTATGGACAGCACGGATGACCCTGACATATTGGACGAGCTAAGCTCTCTACAACAATACGACGAAGAATCCCTCATCAACTACGAAGCGGGTATCAAAGCCAGCTTTGTCCAAAACACGCTGCAGGCCCGTCTGGCACTGTTCTACATGGACAGAGAAGATCAGCAAGTAAAGGGATCACTGGTAGTACCCCGGGAAGATGGCAGCACTGCCTTTATCGATTACACAAGCAATGCAGCACAGGGAAACAACTATGGTAGTGAGCTCGAAGTAGAATGGCTTGCGTCTGAAGGTGTTACGCTTTATGCCAATCTAGGCCTGTTGCAAACGGAGTTTGAAAAATACATTAATGCCGACGGAGCTGACCTGTCAGGGCGCGACCAGGCACAGGCGCCGGCTTACCAATTCGCGCTGGGTGGACGTTTTGATTTTGGCAAAGGCTTTTACGCAAGGCTGGATCTGGAAGGTAAAGATGACTACTACCTCTCCGACCGCCACGATATAAAAGCCCCCTCCTACCAACTCGTTCACGCCAGAGCCGGATACCAGGCAAAAAACTGGTCCGCCGCCCTGTGGGTTAGAAACCTCACTGACGAGGATGTAGTGGTGCGAGGCTTTGGCAGTTTCGGTAACGACCCGCGCAAAGAGTATGCATTGGAACCGTATTACCAATACGGCAACCCTCGCGTTATCGGCCTCAGTGCCGATTACAGTTTCTGACGCGCCGATTTCATGAGTGAGCAACTTACAGCTGCGCTTCAAGCTATGTCCTATTGGGAGTTAGCAGCTGTTGTCCTGGGTATTGCATATTTACTGCTTGTTGTGCAAGAAAGCCTGTGGTGTTGGTATGCCGCGTTCATTAGCACGTCGATATTCCTGTATTTGTTCTGGGACGTTAACCTGATAATGGAATCAGCTTTGCAAGTTTACTACCTGATGATGGCCGTTTACGGCTGGTGGCATTGGAGAGCCGGCAAACCTAACGGCGCTGAGAAAGCCGAGGAACTCGCCATAACGACATGGTCGCCACGCACGCATCTAGTCGCCATCGCCGGTGTATTAGTCGCCTCACTAATAAGTGCGGAGCTGCTAAAATACTATACACAGGCGGCACTGCCACTTCTGGACTCTTTCACCACCTGGGGCAGCATTCTCACAACCTGGATGGTAACGCGGAAAATTCTTGAAAATTGGCTCTACTGGCTGGTTATCGATAGCGTATCGATCTACCTCTATCTCGATCGGGGGCTGTATCTCACGGCGCTGCTCTTTATGGCGTATATTGTGATTGTCATTATTGGATACCGAAAATGGTTGCTGCACTACCGCCAAACACCCAGCTAAAACTGGAGCAAACCCTGTCTCAATGGCAGCACTGGCGCTGTGAAACACCCTTACCTTATCGCCCAAAAGTCATCAGCCGTTTCGAGTCGGGTCTTAGCAACTACAGCATATTGGTCGAGGCACAACAGCGCTTCGTTGTTCGAATCGATGATGGCCAAACAGCTGTAAACCGTTTATCCCGCACGGCGGAATGGAGCGTATTACTCTGTGCGCACTCCGCTGGCCTAGCCCCCTATCCACGTTATTTTAATCCCGAGCTGTGCTCTTTGGTGTGTGACTTCCTGCCGCAGGATACATCGCTACATGACGACATCAGCACCACAGCTGCTTTATTGCGTAGTATTCATCAGTTACCGAGCGTTCATCATCGTCTCGATTTACGCGCCAGAATCACCCATTACGAACGGCAGATAAGACAGCGCGGCATGGCCCAGCCTCAACTCATCAGCGACGCTCATGAAGGCATAGTTCGTCTGCTAGATAACTTGGCCGAAAAAAATCAAACTACCGTCCTTTGCCACAATGACTTACTCGCAGCAAACCGTATTCATAGCGGTGGAACCCTGCAAGCTATCGATTGGGAGTACTGTGCGATGGGCAGCGCATGGTTCGACCTGGCGGTAGTTGCCATCGGAGATGAGCTGGCGGATGCACAGAAAAAGGAGCTATTAAACGCCTACTTATGCCAGCACGCAAACCATGAACAGACGACAAGCTTTGAGCAATACTGCATTGTTTACCAATATCTGGAAATACTCTGGTATTTGGTCAACAGGCCCGATACAGACGGCTTAAGTGACAAACTGGCTAGGCTAAAAATGATGTTCTCAGCCAGCGATTTGCTCTAATCACGGAAATTACTAAACTGCAGGGGAGCACCAAAATCACCTTCACGTAGGGCCGCCATTACCTGTTGCAGGTCATCGCGCTTCTTCCCCGTTACACGCACCTGATCACCCTGTGCCTGGGTTTGCACTTTCATCTTCTTCTCTTTAATACACTTGACGATGGAACGGCACTGATCTGCATCCAATCCATTGCGTAAAACCACGGTTTGCGACACTGTTTTCCCCAGGGTTACAGGGTCTGAACTATCCATGGCGGCGGGATCAATACTGCATTTCATAAGAGCCGAACTCAGCATATCTTCCATCTGCTCGACTTGGAATTCTGCCTCAGCAGTAATCACAACCGTGTGCTCATCGCGCTTGAACGAGGCCTCTACCCCCTTAAAGTCGAAGCGATTAGCAACAATTCTTCCCGCCTGATCCACCGCATTGGTCAGTTCATGTAGATCGACTTCCGATACAACATCAAAAGATGGCATAGTACACACTCTCTTTCATCACACTTCAAGGGACTCACAGTCTAATGCGCAGAGGAGAATTTTCAATGGCGAAACGGAATTATCTCTGAATGATACATAGGTCATGGCATGTACTGGGTGCCGGAGCGATCGGCTCCCTGTTTGCCTCGGCACTGCATAAATCAGGAGTTCCGGTAACACTACTGCGCCGCCCCGAAAGTGAGCAGAGTCGCACGCAAGCCATACGTATCGACGAAAACACCCACAGCGGCGAGGTGCATCTCCCTGTATCCTACAACAACGATTTTGAACCAATCGACCACGTACTGATATGCACCAAGGCCTATGATGTACGCAGCGCACTGGGGGAGATCGCACATCGCCTTAATGAAAACAGCTGTATTCTCGTATTGGTTAACGGCATGGGAGTTATGGATGAACTGAGCACAGACTTCCCCAATCTGCTGTTTGCCTTGGGTACAACTACTGAAGGGGTTTACCGTTTGGGGGATGGCCACTTTTGTCACGCAGGGCGCGGTATCACCCGCCTGGGGATGGAGGGGCTCGTCCAACCACCGCCGTGGTTTAGCGATTGGTCGCGAACTGAACGGTCCTGCGTGTGGGAGCCAGACATCGACGAAACCCTATGGCAAAAACTGGCCATAAACTGCGCCATTAATCCACTATCGGCATTGTCCCGCTGCAACAATGGAATGCTTTTGGAGACAGCTGCACTGGCGAGTCAAATTGATGCCGTGTGTCAGGAGATCTCGCTGGTAAGCCGGGCGGCGGGATACATTCAGACAGCCACCGACATTCACCGCAAGGTCGCTAGCGTAATCGCCAGCACTGCCAACAACCGCTCTTCTATGCTCGTGGACGTACTGGCAGGAAGACGTAGCGAAAACGAGTATATATCCGGCTACTTTCTCAAAATAGCGGCAAACTACAACATACCCACACCTCACAACAAGGCTCTATTCGAAGGTATCAGCCTGCTGGACAAGCAAACAAAAACTTAGTGCAAGGCGCTCTGCTCAAGTAGTGCGAGAGTTGCACTACGGGCATGTTCAGCCCATGAAGAAATTGGCATGTTGGAGAAAATGAGTTTTTGCTGGGAGTAAAGGATACCGCTTTGCCGTAACTCCAACTCCAAGAGACAAAAGCTATCGACACAGCGCAGACTAGGATTCATGTACACCTGCGCATTTGGAGTCTCCCCAACGCCGCTGGAAAAATAGGTTGCCTGCCTCTTCCTGTTAGAGTCATTCAAAACTTCGGCGGACGGCAGATGGTAGCGCAAACCCTGCTCCAATATATTGTTCAACCAGTGGGGAGAAAGCTCCGGGGGCAACTGTGAATCAGTGCCGATGTCAAAGACGGGCTGCCGTATCAGCAGACGTAAAGGGTCTGGAAAGAATGCCTGCACCAGAAAACTGCCAAAAAAACCACAGAATACAAGCATGCAAAGTAGTCCGCCAAAAGCGTATTTCCTCCCCATAAACTCTGGCATGAATCTCGGCCGCCGCAAGCCTGAGCGTCCATTGTGAGTGAGGTCACGGGGAATAATCGGAGGGATATCTTGCTGTGATTCCTCCCGGAAACAGGGTTCGGCCTCTGACAGCAGGGTATTTCCGACAGACAGAGGAATTTGCCGGGAAATTGAGCGCAAACTATTCCTGAGCTCGTGCGTATTGTTCGGGCGATCATCAGGCCGTTTTTGCATCAGCGATGTCAGCAGATTTACCAGGCCACTGGGCAGCGACAAGGATTCCGGCACGAGATCCTCGACGGGGCAGGGATCACTCTCAAGCAGAGCAGACACATCCAGCTCGTCGACGTGAACAAAAGGGTGCTTGGCGCTAAGCATACGGTACATAAGACAACCCAGGGCGAAAAGGTCAGAGCGAATATCGAGCTTTTCTCCGCGATATTGCTCAGGTGAAACACTGGAAATACTCGCGCTAGCCGAAATACCTCGATCACCACCCCCTCGAGAAACTCCAAAATCAGTGAGCTTGGCTCGCCCCTGCCGGGTTATCAAAATATTGCTGGCCTTTAAATCACCGTGGACAATTCTTTGCGCCCTGGACGCCGCAAGAGCACCGGCGATGTCGATGCTAATAGCCATAATACTGGGTAGAGAAGGCGAGCAGTGGGCGAGAAACTCTTCCAAATCACAACCGGGCTCATACTCCATAATAAAGGCAACATGGTCAGTCGCCACGATCAAATCATAGATCTCTACGACCTTGGGGCTATGTATACTGGCGATCAGCCTGGCCTCGTGAAGCAAGCTTTTACGCTGGGCTTTATCTTTTGGAAGTTGAACAATTTTGATCGCAACACGGCGCTGCAAGCGATCGTCAAAGCCCAGGTAAACCGTCCCCTGACCACCTTGATTGATCAATCGTAATATACGGTAAGGGCCGATGTACTGGCTACGCGGCATATCTACAGCTGCCCATCATCCCACTCTGGTTTTATTCTCATTGCGCAGGCGTGCCTGTAATGCGCAAGACGACACCTTCAATGACATGGCAGCTGCGTCGATATCTCCATTAAACCGATCAAGTGCCTGTTGAATATGGCATCGCTGTAGTTCATCTGCCAAGCATAAACCCGGAGCATCCTCAATCCGACGATAGATAGCCTGTCGACTGAGACCCATCTGTCGCGCTGCAGGCGACACTTCAAAACGCGCCTTTTCAAAGCCCTGGATAAACTCTTCTGCGGAATATTTTTTGGGCGCCGCCACTCTGATCTGAAACGGTGGTGTCTCCTCATGAACAGCGATATTTTCCTTGCGCGAAACCCGCTGAAGAATGGAGTGGGGAATACATAATGTTGCGCCACTTGCCACCGCGATTTGCTGCGAAAAATTGTTCAATTCGCGAATATTACCCGGCCACGCGTACATCACAAACCTTGAAAACAAGTCTGCCCACCTGGCGATATCATGTGCCTTGGATTGCTCACTGGGAAGAAATTCATTTCGCCCAAAGGAATCGAAGTGAGTTTTTAGAAAAGACCAGAATAAAGTACCCACGTCTTCAGCATGCTTGCGAAGAGGCAACAGGGAAATCTCAGATTGAGAGAGCCTATGGTGAAGGGCGGCTTTAAAATTACATGATTGATTATCAAGTAAGGCGTCAGTGGCCGAGACCACACGTACATCCACGCCGCGTATTGACCCACCGACAACCTGAATTTCGCGCTGCTGCAAAACGCGCAGCAGCTGAGGCTGGATCTCCTCGGGCGTATCTCCCACTTCATCGAGAAATAATGTGCCTCCCTCGGCCTGTTCGAAATAGCCCCGAGATGCCTTGTCCGCACCCGAGTACGCTCCTCGGGCACTGCCGAACAGAATACTGGGAGCCAGAGAAACGGGAATCGCAGCCATATTTACTGCTACGAGATTAGCCGATGCCCGACCACTGGCCGCGTGTAGCGCCTTGGCAACGAGTTCTTTTCCGGTTCCCGTTTCTCCACGGATCAACACGTCTACATCGGTAATCGCCAGCTGAGAAATCTGCTCACGCAGGTTTGACATATATGCGCCTTTCCCCAGAAGGGAGCACTCCATATCGCATCTGGATTGTTCGGACACACAGTGAGTAACCCTGTGTACCAGAAGCACAATTCTGCCGCCCAGAACAATGCATACACCGCGCTCAAGTTGAGCCTCATCTAGAATACACTCGCTAGTCATTTCCCGGCCATCCACGCTGACACGGCTGGAACTCTCCGAGCGTTTCAGCGTGACCCTGTCATTGTCATGGCAAAAGCGAAGAGCTTCGCGACTGATATAAAGGTCGTCGAGAGGGAGTCCGGGCGACCCCCCGAAACTGAAGCACGGCGATTGCCGCCCAACTATCCGGGACTTTTCTCCCGGGAAATCCCCAAGACTAGCGCTATTGCCTATGCGCGTGGTATCCGGATGAAAGACAATGGTGAGATGAAGCTCTTGCTTCCCGCCCTCCTCCTCAATGGAAGCTAGCACGGAAGGCAAGGTATGGTGGACGTCTGCGTGTGATGCCATAGCGAGTGCAGCCTGCTTTGTATACCGAGAATCTTAAGCTTAGCAGCTGTGCAGGAAAGTGAAGTTTTAGTTTCGCCGGGTTAAAACAGCACCACAA
>JADGEN010000081.1:13493-13742 GCA_016744355.1 Halieaceae bacterium | reverse complement strand
ATGTTGAACTGGTACTTGAGGATGCTCCCGTTGCCCGATTGGGTGCCTGGGAGGCGTGGTTCAAGTCTGCTCTTGGAGGGGTGATACTCATAGTTTTGTCTACATTTTCCATAAAATTGAATGTCCTTATTATAAATATCGGCTAATCTTGGAAAAGCTTTAGTATATTAATCATTAATTATGGCACGCTCACGGTCCCATCGGAATGGGCTGTGCCTTCAATTTGCTTGCCCGAGCTGAGATTAGTAA
>JADGEN010000081.1:0-13483 GCA_016744355.1 Halieaceae bacterium | reverse complement strand
ACCAGTCACCAGGGTTACTAGCTGCCCGCGCTTTATGACTTTGGGTGGACGCAAATGGCTAATTCGGATAGTGGATCCCGCATTCAGCGGCCGGGTGAGTTCCATGCCTATAATTTGCTGAGGATCGAAAACCATCCCCGGAGTAGAGCCCTCAACGGATTGATCAACGAGCTTGAGGTCGGCTTTGGTAATGATGGTATTGCGGGCGAGGGTTCTAGCCAGCACGGGAACGCTGCGCTGAGCGCTGATGTGAGTACGAATGTAAATGGTCCAGGGCTTTGAGCCGGTGCAAGCGACCCCAATACTGACGGACCCCAGTATCTGGTCTGATTGCGGTATTGAGGTGGAGAGGGGCTTGTTACATAAAGGTAGACGTAATCGTTGGTCCAGCGCGCGCACATTGACAGAAACCTTGTTATACCCGCGTTGTCGTGCACTTGTTTCACCTGCCGCGACAGCAGCTGCGGTAATGCTATCCAAAGACTGGTAGTCCTCGGCGTATGCGGGAAGAGCCATAAAGCCATGCGCAGCCACCATTAGCTGCAACGTTAAACACCAGCGCCAAAAAATTGTCATTGTTCACTCTAAATTACCATTCTCAGTATACGTAGCATCTTTCGTGCCAGTTGTGATTCGACCTATGGGGCGGCGGCAATGATTGCCGCGGGGGAGGTAAGTTGCCGTATTTCCGAAATGTTTGGCAATCAAATACCTTGTAACTACTTGATATATATAGCTATTAAATTTGTGGCACGGAATATGTATATGAATTATCAGAGGATTACTTTTTATGAATACAATTGACCGGCTTTTTGGCGTTTCCCCCCAGGCTCTCTCTATTCGCTCTCAGCGATTTGAGGTGATTTCCGCAAACTTGGCCAATGCAGACACACCTGGTTACAAGGCCAGGGATATTGATTTTTCCCGTGCCCTGCGTTGGGCTGAAGACGAGCGGGCTGCACCGGCCAAGACAAGCTTCGAACATTTTGAAGTCGATGACGCTAAGCATGACCTAATGTACCGCCAACCTTTTCAGTCATCGCGCGATGGCAATACGGTGGAAACTGAGCAGGAGCATGCCGCTTTTATGGACAACGCCATTCGTTACCAGGCCAGTTTGAATTTTTTGGATGGGCGGATTAAGTCGGTATTGTTGGCACTGCGGGGAGAATAAAGATGAGCTTATTCAATGTTTTCGATATTTCTGGGTCTGCGCTTTCCGCACAAAGCGTGCGCTTGAACACGATAGCCAGCAATCTGGCTAATGCAGGCGTCGTCGGTAGTAGTCCGGATACGGCGTATAGCGCAAGGTATCCGGTGTTTTCCTCCGCGCTTAACTCAGCTCTTGATTCGCAACAATCCGCGGGTGTCAGGGTTGATGGCATTGTGGAGAGTTCGGTGCCGCCCCGCCAGGAATACTCGCCCGGACATCCTATGGCAGATGAGGAAGGTTATATCTACTTGTCCAATGTCAATTCTGTGGATGAAATGGCCAATATGATATCTGCTTCGCGCTCATACCAGAGCAGTGTTGAGGCAATGAATACAACAAAGCAGCTGATCATGCGCACTTTAAGCCTTGGCAGTTAACTACAGGAGAAGATGGTAATGGAGTCAAGTGTAAGTCTATCCGAGCTGTTCCCTACAACGTCACCTGCAACGACGGGAGCGAGGTCGCCGAATGAGTTGGGGCAAGAGGATTTTATGGAGTTGATGGTGGCGCAGCTGGAAAACCAGGACCCGACCAAACCGATGGATAACTTTGAATTTCTGTCACAAATTGCACAGTTTGGAACGGTTGATGGAATTCAGGGGCTACAAAAGGGCTTCAGTGATATGTCCAGCATACTTTACGCCAGTCAAACCTTGGAGGCGTCGGGTTTACTCGGGCATAAAGTTGTAACAGGTTCAAACCTTGGCGTGCTTGCTGCAGATGAAACGCTGGACGCCACGATTAAATTACCCAGCAGCAGTTCCGGTGTAACTGTATTTGTTCAGGATATGAGCGGGCGATTAGTACACAGTCGCAGTTTGGGTGCTGCTGAGGCAGGCGATATCGATTTACAGTGGGATGGTTCAGATGACGAGGGCAATTTAGCGCCGCCAGGGCAATACAGGGTTAGTGCGGAAGCGGTTGTTGGCGGGCAAGCTCAAGCTCTTTCTGTTCACACCCACAGTTTGGTGGAGTCTGTTTCCATCGACCCCGGAGGTGCCGGTGTGATGCTGAATTTGGCGGGCGGTGATCAAGTAGATCTAACAGCTGTAAAAAGCATTTTATAAATAACAAAATTAACTTATCAGGAGAACGACTATGGCATTTGATACCGCAGTCTCGGGAATCAAGGCAGCAACTGCAGATCTGGGCGTTATTGGCAATAATATTGCCAACAGCTCTACAACAGGTTTCAAATCATCCCGAGCAGAATTTTCGGATGTCTATGCAACCAGTTTGCTCGGCTCGGGAGGAAACGCGATAGGTCAGGGCGTGAGTCTTTCTGGCGTCACGCAAGAGTTCACCCAGGGCAACATAGCCTTTACCAATAATGCGCTGGATTTGGCGATTAATGGCAGTGGCTTTTTCGTTCTGAGCGACAACGGCGCCAATGCTTACACTCGGGCGGGAAATTTCCAGGTGGATAGGGAAGGTTTTCTGGTAACTAATGAAGGGCTGCGATTGCAGGCTTTCCAGGTAGACGAACAAGGTAATGCTAATGGGCAGGCGGATGATTTGCAGTTGAATACTGCGCTGATTGACCCCAATCCGACCGCTTTGACAAATATCACGGCCAATCTCGACTCACGTGAAGTGGCGCCGACTATTCCTTTCGGTGGCCCCTTTGACGCGTTCGCTGTGCCACCTACAGCGCCAGATACAAACTCCTATAACGCAGCTACTAGTGTGACGGTATACGATGGACTGGGTGGGGCGCATACCATGAGTTCGTATTATGTAAAGACTGCCAATCCTAACGAGTGGGAGGTTCACACTCTGATAGACGGTGTTACTACCTCAGGGCCAGACGCGCTCAATTTTCAATCTAATGGGAAATTTGATCCTGCAACTTTGCCCGTTGAGGTGAGTATCACTGGCTGGAATCCCTTGAATGAGGCGGGCTTGCCCACTGGCGCAGGTGCACAGGATATGACGATTTCGATGTCACAGTTCACTCAGTTTGGCACGGATTTCGCGGTTAGTAATGCTATTCAGGATGGCTTTGCAAGCGGACAGCTGCGGGGCCTGGAGATTGATGACACGGGCGTGGTATTTGCACGTTACACCAACGGTCAGGCTCGCGCTCTTGGGCAAGTAGCGATCGCCGGTTTCTCGAACCCCAACGGGCTGCAACCTACCGGTGATACCAGCTGGGCAGAAACGTATTCATCGGGTGCGGCAAGCCTGGGCGCACCGGGGAGTTCTGGTTTGGGAGTGCTGCAATCAGGCGCACTTGAGGGCTCTAACGTGGATATCACAGAGCAATTGGTCGACATGATAGTCGCACAGCGAAATTTTCAGGCGAATGCCCAGGTAATCCAGACTGAAGATACCGTTACCCAAACCGTGATCAACTTGCGTTAGTAGGTCGGGAGCCCAGCCATGGACCGTCTAGTTTATATAGCAGCCTCAGGAGCGGGAGAAGCCTTGCTTGCGCAGGCTGCTAATTCGAACAATCTCGCCAATGCCTCTTCCGTCGGATTTCGCGCTGACTTGATGTCAGCACAGAGCGCAATGCAGGCCAATGACGAGGCAGAGATGGGTAGTCGAGTGTATGCGGGCCTGCAAAATTCCAGTGTGGATTTTACGCAGGGATCTGTTAGCACTACTGGGCGCGATCTGGATGTGGCAATTAATGGAGAGGGTTGGATAGCCGTTCAGGCCATTGATGGCTCGGAAGGTTTTAGCCGCCGTGGTGATTTGCGTGTAGATCACCTTGGCCAATTAGTTGATGGCGCGGGGCGGCAAGTCATTGGAAATTCTGGCCCCATCGCCTTACCTCCATACGCCAGTATCGCTGTTGGTAAGGATGGAACATTGTCCATTGTTCCGCTGGGAGAAGACCCAAACACTCTCGCAGTGATCGATAGAATTAAATTGGTAAACCCCGATACTGCGCAAATGAATAAAGGGGCCAGTGGCTTAATACAAATGACCGGGGGCGAGGAAGTTGCTGCTGATGCTGAAGTGACCTTGATTTCTGGTGCTCTGGAGTCCAGCAACGTTGATTCCGTTGGGGCTATGGTGCATATGATCGAGCTGTCGCGACAGTTTGAACAACACGTAAAAATACTGAAAGTTGCCGAGCAGCTCGATCAGGCATCGACACAATTAATGAGTTTGAGTTGAGGAAGCAGGTATGAGTCAGGCACTATGGATTGCTAAAACCGGGTTGGACGCGCAGCAGACAAAGATGTCCAATATTGCCAATAACCTGGCTAACGCTGGCACCACCGGCTTCAAAAGCAGTAGGGCGATTTTCGCGGACCTGCTCTATCAAAATGTGCGCCAGGTAGGTGCACAGTCATCGCAGGATACGCAGCTACCCTCAGGCTTGATGCTGGGTACTGGAGTGCGCACGGTGGCCACCGAGAAGTTGTTTACACAGGGCAACATACAGAAAACCGATAATCAACTGGACATGGCTATCCAGGGTCGGGGTTTTTTCCAGATTCTGTTGCCAGACGGCTCAGAGGCCTATACGCGCGACGGTACTTTTCAGTTGAGCGAGCAGGGTCAAATGGTTACGTCTGGAGGTTTTACCCTGCAGCCGGCAATCACTATTCCTGAAAATGCGCTGGCTGTAAACATAGGAGGCGACGGTACAGTGTCTGTTCGTCTGCCAGGTGCTACAGCCATCAGCCAGATTGGCACCGTGCAACTGGCTGACTTTGTCAATCCGGCGGGCCTGCAGGCAGTAGGTGACAATCTGTTCGTGGAATCCAGTGCCAGCGGTTCGCCCCAGTCCGGCAATCCGGGCCTCAACGGACTTGGAACCGTGCTCCAGGGAAATGTTGAAAGCTCCAATGTCAACGTGGTCGAAGAATTGGTGAATATGATTGAGACTCAGCGGGCTTATGAAATGAACTCCCGCGCGATCTCTACAACCGATGAGATGCTGCAGTATGTGGCAAATAACCTCTAGGTGAATAATATGAAATCGTTTCAGGTTTTTTTCTTTATAGCATTAGCCCAGGTATTGTTTCTCGGGGCGTGTAGCAATACCCCGGAGAATGTACATCCGGACTATGCATCATCGGAGCCACCGGCGCCCTATCCTGAGCCGCCTGCCGTTGCACCGACAGGCGGTATATACCACAGCGTTGGGCATAACCTGGTTTTGTATGAGGATCTGCGAGCCAGGCAGGTAGGTGATATTTTGACCGTGGTTCTGGCCGAGGCCACCGACGGTGCCAAGAGTAGCGACACAGCGCTTGAGAAAGATAATTCCACGGTGATCGACAACCCGCTGCTGGCAGGAAAGCTAAGAGATTTTGGTGACGGCAATAATCTGGCATTCGATATGCATTCAAATAGTGCTTTTAAGGGCGACAGTGCGAGTAACCAGAGCAACCGGCTGCAGGGCAGTATTTCTGTCACGGTAGCCCGAGTTTATCCCGGTGGAAACCTTTATATTCAAGGCGAGAAATGGATCAGGATCAATCAGGGTAACGAATATATCAGGTTGAGGGGCATTATTCGGCCAGTTGATATATCGACCAGTAATACCATACTTTCAACCAAGGTGGCCGACGCGCGCATTTCCTACAGCGGTACAGGTGCCACGGCCGATGTGAACAAGGTAGGTTGGTTGTCGCGGTTCTTTGTCAGTCCACTGTGGCCTTTCTAAGGGTGTATAAAATGAGTTTTGTAAGCAGCGGGTCAAAAGGTTTTATCTCTGTTGTCGTTGTGCTGATGTTACTTCTGTCAGAAGTGGCGGTAGCCGGACGGATTAAAGACCTTGTTACGTTTGATGGGGTGCGCACTAATCAGTTGATTGGCTACGGCCTTGTTGTAGGGTTGGATGGGTCGGGCGACCAGACAACTCAAACACCATTTACCGTGCAGTCTGTCAAAAACATGTTGGCTAAACTGGGTGTGGTGGTCACAAGTAATACTGACCCCCAATTAAAAAATGTTGCGGCGGTTATGGTTCACGCTGAGCTTCCCGCGTTTTCCAAGCCAGGCCAAACTATCGATGTAACGGTCTCCTCTTTGGGCAATGCAAAAAGCTTGCGAGGTGGTTCTTTGTTGATGACGCCGTTAAAGGGTGCGGATGGCCAGCTCTATGCAATGGCACAGGGCAACATGATCGTCAGTGGCTTTGGTGCTGAGGGCGCAGACGGTTCCAGTGTCGCTGTTAATGTGGTGAATTCCGGGCGCATTCCCAACGGTGCTACCGTGGAAAGAGCAGTGCCCAGCCCCTTCGGTCAAGAGAAGAAACTAGTGATGAACCTGAACTCTCCTGATTTCACTACAGCCATGCGGGTAGTTAAATCCATTAATGATAGTCTCGGTTCGAATGTGGCCAGGGCGCTTGATGCTGCTACGATCGAAGTCGATGCGCCGGAGGACTCTGACAAAAAAGTGGCTTTTATATCGGTGGTGGAAAACTTGCCGGTGAGTCCCGGGTCAGCACCGGCACGGGTAATTATTAATTCTCGTAGCGGTACCGTGGTTATAGGCAGCGAAGTGCAAGTGCTGCCCGCTGCCGTAGCTCACGGGAGCCTGACTGTTAGTATTTCAGAAAATTATGCAGCCAGCCAACCGGCGGCATTCGCCCGACGAGGTCAGACAGTCGTTACACCCGACTCGAATGTGTCTGTCGAGGAAGAGGGGGGGCGGATGTTCTATATCGATCCAGGCGTTACTTTGAAAGACCTTGTGGCTGCAGTAAATAGAGTGGGCGCTGCACCTGGTGATCTTGTGGCAATTCTCGAAGCGCTGGAAAAGGCGGGTGCTTTGCGAGCTGAGCTGATCGTGATTTAGCCCGGGGTATTGATATGAGCGTTGCAAGCACACCAGCATATTATGACTTCCAGGGGTTATCGGCACTCCATGCGCAAGCAATAAAAGCGCCTGAAGAAGCGGTTGGAGAGGTGGCGGGGCAGTTTGAAGCCCTGTTCGTTCAAATGATGTTGAAGTCGATGCGTGATGCAACTATTGAGGGAGGCTTACTCAACAGTAGCCAAATGGAGGTCTATGAGGGGATGTTTGACCAGCAAATCTCATTGCAGTTGTCCAGTAACGGTGTGCTGGGATTGTCCGATATTCTCGTTGAGCAACTGGATGGAACACAGACTGGTAGAGAGAAATCCATCGATGACGAAAGCATCACCCCTATGGCTAGCTTACTCACGGATGCGCGGCGTCATCTCAGCCTTGTTTCTTCAACTGAAGTGAATGAGCCTCGCGTTACTGTTCAGGCAGCGAATAGCGCTGACGTGGTAGTTACCTCCAGCGATGTCGCAGAAGCGGGATGGAGTCCTGCTTCGCCAGAAGAGTTTGTTCGCGGTGTTTGGGATCATGCGGTCAATGCAGCCAAAGAGCTGGGTTTGGATCCACTGGTTTTGGTAGCACAATCCGCGCTTGAGACAGGGTGGGGCAAGAAAGTTATCCAGTCGGCTGGTGGGGTTAGTAGCCTCAATCTGTTTGGTGTGAAGGCGGATGACAGCTGGAGAAGTGAAACTGCATCAGTCAATACGCTGGAGTTCCATGATGGAGTGGCATCAATGGAAAAGGCCAGTTTTCGCGTCTACGATTCTATCGCCAGCAGTTTTGAAGACTATGTGAGTTTTCTGAAAAGTAATCCTCGCTATCAATACGCGCTCGAAAAAGTGGCGGATACTAAAGAGTTTCTAACAGGATTGCAGGATGCCGGTTACGCGACTGATCCCGGCTATGCCGATAAAATTATGGGCATTATTGACACAAGTACATTCGGCACGATTATCGATGAACTAAAGAATTTCTGACAACTGTCGCTATTAGGGTGTGATAGCGAAATTATAAGGGTACTTTAACAGGTAGAATATTTTGGCAGATTTATTAAATCTAGGTACATCGGCGCTACTTTCTATACAGCAGGCGATATCGACTACAGGTCACAATATCTCGAATGTGAATACTGAGGGATACAGTCGTCAGCGCGTAAATTTAGACACTTTGCCGGCACAGTTTTTGGGCGGTAGCTACATTGGTAACGGTGTGACCGTCGACTCGGTCGAACGCTTTTACGATCAGTTTCTGTCCCAGGAAGTGCGTTCCCGTACCTCGGCCCATGCCGAGTCCCAAACGTTTTACGCTCTTTCCAGTCGCTTGGATGGAGTATTGGCTGACCCTGCGGTTGGTTTGGCTCCCGTACTAGACAGTTTTTTTAGTGCGGTGCAGGATGTGACCAATAACCCGGGGTCGCTGCCTGAGCGGGCAGCACTGATGGGAGAAGCTCAGGTTTTGGCAGACCGGTTCCATTATCTGGATAACAATTTTCGCAGTATTGATGCGGAGCTGAATGGCAGAATTGAGGCGGCAGTCAGCGATATTAATGCACTGTCTGATGGCATTGCAGGGCTTAACAGGCAGATCGTTGAGGCTACAGCTCAATCGGGCGGGCAGCCACCCAATGACCTTCTGGACGCCCGCGGTCAGCTGGTTCAACAATTGTCCGAGAAAATCAATGTAACAACATTTTCGCAATCTGATGGTTCCATCAATGTGGTAATTGGCAGTGGTCAATCATTGGTGGTTGGGTTCAATGCAGAGCAGCTGCAAACGGCTTCCAACCCTTACGACGGTACACAGGTAATGGTCGGGTCTGCGAGTCCAAGCGGCAGTGTTACCGACCTAAGTCGTTTTCTCAATGGCGGAGAGCTGGGTGCCCTGCTGGATTTTCGAGAGCAGATGTTGGACCCTGCGAGAAATCAACTGGGTCTTCTGGCAACTGGAATTTCCGCTACATTTAATGCTCAGCACCATCTGGGCCAGGATCTCGACGGACAACTTGGGGGTGATTTTTTTCTGCCACTTGAGGCAGCCTCATCCGCTCATCCAGGTAATTCCGGGCTGTCTTCCGTGAACCCAACAATTAGCGACGCGACGGCGCTGACGGGTGATGAGTATAGTCTGCGTTTTGATAGTGGTCAGTGGACACTTACTAATCTAACCACCCGTGCGAGCCAAACGGGCCCGGGGCCTTTTAGTGTTGACGGTTTGACCATTGATGTTTCAGGCGCGCCGCAGGATGGCGATGCATTTACCATTGAGCCGACGCAACAGGGGGCAGCGTTGTTCTCCGTGGTGCTGAGTCGGCCCGAAAATTTTGCCGCTGCGTCTCCACTGCGTTCGCAAGACGCGCTGGGTAATACCGGTTCGTCAACGCTCAGTGGCCTGACCGTGACCGATACTGTGGGTCTGCCACTGGCGGGTGCGATCACTTTAACGTTCAATCCCGATGCGCTGGGTGCGGGAGTGCCTGGCTTTGACGTTGCGGGGATGGCGGGTGGCCCTCTGGCCTATGACCCCTTGTCTGAAGGCAACGGCAAGACATTCTCGCTAGCCGGTTTTGAGTTTACCCTCAGTGGTGAGCCCGATACGGGAGATGAGATCAGCATAGAAAATAATACGAATGGTAGCGGCGACAATCGCAATGCCTTATCACTGGCCGGCTTGCAGACATCTCGTGAATTGATGGGAGGTACTGCCAGTTATCAGGATACCTACGGTCGATTGGTGGCTGATATTGCGGTGCAAACACGTCAGGCTGAAACCAGTAGCGCAACTGAAGGTGTTCTTCTGGAGCAGGCCGTAGCTTCCAGAGACAGTGTCTCTGGCGTTAACCTGGATGAAGAAGCTGCGAATCTAATTCGCTTTCAACAGGCTTATCAGGCGGCCGCACAAATGATCGCAGTCGCTGACGAACTGTTCCAAACTTTACTTAGCGCGACGCGGCGATAGGAAATAATGATGCGACTGTCCAGTGTTCAAATATTTCAGCAGGGTATTTCTGCCATCCTCACGCAGCAAGCTAAACAAAGCCACACGCAGCAGCAGTTGGCGACAGGCCTGCGCGTACTGACACCCTCCGATGATCCAGTAGCCGCTGTACAGATTCTCGATATTACCGAAGATCTGGGTTTAGTCGATCAGTATCAGAAAAATGGCAATTTGGCTGAAGGCCAGCTGGCGTTGGAAGAAACCGTGCTGGATCACGTGGGGAATGTGCTACAGCGAGTGCGCGAATTAGTCGTGCAGGCCAACAATGCCAGCCAAAGCCCGGAAACCCGTGCGAGTATAGCGACTGAGGTGACAGCGCGCGTTGATGAAATTCAGGCCCTGGCCAACACCCGCGATGCCAGTGGTGAATATATTTTTGCCGGTTTTCAGGCGCAGTCAGAGCCCTTTTCGCGTCAGGGCAGTGGCTTCAGTTTTAATGGCGATAGTGGCCAGCGGTTTTTACAACTCGGGAGCTCCACGCAGGTTGCCGTTAGAGATTCCGGTTTGGATGTCTTTATGTCGATTGCCGCCGGGAATGGCAGTTTTGTCGTAGAGCCTAATGGCGCAAATACGGGTACTGCGGTGGCGGGGAGCAGCTCGGCTACTAATGCGTTCGTCAGTGACGATTACACAATTGGTTTCAGTCAGCTCACCAGTAGTGACCCGGTTACCTATCAGGTGACGGACTCCTCTGCGGTCGTGGTGGCGAGCGGAACCTACGTGGACGGAGATACGATCAGCTTTGCCGGTGCAAGTATCGATATGGATGGCGTGCCGGCAAATGGTGATAGTTTTAATGTTGCGGCGGGGGTGAAACAGGATATGTTCACCACACTGCAAAACATTGCCGGTGCCCTCAATAGCGCTGGCTCTGCGCCCGCCGAGATTGCCGCAGTGAATAATTCAATGAGTCAGGCACTCTATAACCTGGACCAGGCACTGGAGAATGTGTCGAACATCAGGTCCGATGTCGGCGTGCGTCTCAACCAGGTGGAAAGCCAGCTCAATATCAATGAAAGCTTTAATGTTCAGCTGCAGGAAACCCTCTCTGGTATTCAAGACCTCGATTATGCCGAGGCGATCAGTCGTTTTAATCTGGAATTAACGGCGCTGGAAGCGGCGCAACAGTCCTATGTGAAAATGCAGGGTTTGTCGCTGTTCAATTATCTCTGATCGCTATTCCTTAAAAATGGATACTTTTCTCATTTAGCCCTGTTCTATACGGGGCTAAAGTCCATTTTTCTAAAGAAAAACATGTGCATACCACACAAATCTAAACATATCCCTAAAGTTTTCCCCACATGGGTCGACAAATTAAGTGTCGGCAGTGACGGTCACAGTCGATAAGTGAAACCAAACAGGAAAACATAAAGCCGTACAAGCTGTTCGATGCTCAAGTTCGGTGAAACATAAAAGGGATAACCCATGGCACAGACAATTAATACAAACATTGCTTCACTCAACGCGCAGCGTAACCTGAACAGTTCACAAAGCGCACTCAACACATCACTGCAGCGTCTGTCATCAGGCCTGCGAATTAACAGCGCCAAGGACGATGCGGCAGGTCTTGCCATCTCCGAGCGTATGACTACGCAGATTCGTGGTTTGAACCAGGCGGCGCGTAACGCCAATGACGGCATATCGCTGGCTCAAACGGCGGAAGGTGCTTTGTCAGAAGTCACCAATAACCTGCAGAGAATCCGCGAGTTGGCAGTGCAATCTGCGAACGCGACGAACTCCGCAAGTGATAGAGCTGCCCTCGATGGTGAAGTGCAAACTTTGGTTGCAGAGATCAGTCGTATTGCAGCCGACAGCACTTTTAACGGCGTGCAGCTGCTCAACAATGCCGCCGGGCAGGTCTTCCAGGTCGGCGCAAACGCTGGTGAAACAGTGTCTGTTAGTACTGTTGATGTGAGTGGTCTGACTCTCGGTGATGTTACGACTGCCGCGGATGCCAACACAATGTTGGGTCAGGTTGATACCGCATTGGATACTGTGAATGGTGCGCGGGCGGATTTGGGTGCGGCCCAGAACCGGTTTGAGTCCATTGTTCGTAGTGCTCAGACAACTTCAGAAAACCTGTCAGCATCGCGTTCACGTATTGTGGATGCAGACTTCGCGTCAGAGACAGCTAACCTGACTCGTGCGCAGATTCTGCAACAAGCTGGTACTGCAATGTTGGCGCAAGCTAATTCAGCACCACAAAACGTGCTGTCGTTACTGCAATAACATTAGTGACAAACTGATACCCGGGGTGGCTCGCCGCCCCGCGTACTCAGCCATAGATTTACTGATCTTCGCTCGACACCGTGATAAATAGAGGTGATGACATGTTGATTACTAACAATTCCAGTACCGCACATTTACTCGATGCAGTTGGTTTGACAGCGGCGGCTAAAACATCAGCAACTGTCGAGCGGCAAGTCGTTGCTATGAGCGGCAAGGTTTCACCGCGTGAAGCGATAAAACCAGAGGGACAAGACCCAGTGTTTGGGGCGATCGCTACGGTGGAAAGCTATTTTCAGGACCTGTCTCGAAACCTTGAGTTTCAGGTGAACGATAGCAGCGGCGTCAAGGTTGTCTCCGTTGTGGACGGCGAAACAGGCGAGCTTATCCGTCAGTTTCCTACAGAAGCAATTTTGGCTACGGCTCAATATATTAACGAGAATTTTTCTGCGCCATTAACCGGCGTTTTACTGGATCAGGAGGGCTAGATTCTTTTGAGCAGAGAGTCGGTTCTGGCACTGACTTTGCATATTCAATGACGAAGGCCGTACGTTTTCTGTTATGGCCAATGGTTTCGGAAGTGAAACAGGGGTGCAACTATGATATCAGCTTCAGGTATTGGTTCAGGTCTGGATGTTGAAGGGCTGGTGTCTCAACTGGTTGCCGCTGAACGTGCACCCAGTGAAAACCGTCTGAATCGAGAGAATGCCGAAGTGGCATCAGAGTTGTCGGCGTTCGGTACGTTCAAGGGGGCGCTGTCATCGTTTCAGGATAGTCTTGCTGATTTATCCACTCTCAGTAAGTTCGGGCAGTATACGAGTTCCTCCAGTGATTCAGACATTGTGGAGATTTCTGCGAGCGATCAAGCTGCGCCAGGCAGCTACGAAGTCAGTGTAAGTCAGTTGGCAAAATCTCATTCGCTGGCAAGTGGTAGCTATCTTACATCAACGGACACCGTTGGCACCGGCACGCTGACTATTCGCTTTGGCGCCACCGATTACACCTCTCCGGATCCAGGACCAGAAAGTTATAACAGTTTTTCGGTTAACCCGGAGCGGGGCGTGGCCACCATCACGATTGATAGCAGTAATAACACGCTTGAAGGGGTGCGCGATGCCATCAATCAAGCAGATATAGGTGTTTCTGCAGCTGTGGTGAACGACGGGAGTGGGTATCGTCTGCTGCTCAGCTCCAGTGAGACAGGCGAGGAAAATGGCCTGGAGATTAGCGTTACTGATACAGGCGACAGTAATAATCTCGATGCCAATGGGT
>JADGEN010000080.1 GCA_016744355.1 Halieaceae bacterium | reverse complement strand
CTTCCAATATCATATACAGTGAGGGCACAAGGAACAATGTGATTACCGTACCGAAGAGTACGCCAAATGCCAGTGAAACAGCCATGGGCGCAAACATGATGGTGGACGACGTGCTATCGAGCATCATAGGTGTCAGTCCGACAAAGGTCGTCACGCTGGTTAATATAATGGGGCGAAAGCGTACGCTGCCGGCGTGGCAAACTACCCACTCGAGATCTTCGCCTGATTTTCGAAAGTTGTTGATATAGTCGACCAGCACCAAGCTTGAATTTACCACTACACCTGACAGAGCGACAATGCCGAGCAAAGAGAAGAACACGAGATCCATGCCCAAAATATAGTGCCCCATAATAGCGCCCACGGCACCGAAGGGAATTACGCTCATGATAATGAGAGGCTGTAAATAAGAGCGAAGTGGAATTGCGAGTAGAGCAAAAATAATGAGCAGGGCCAACAGGGCATTGCCACCCAGGCTACCCATGGATTCATCGCGCTCTTCCGCTTCACCAGCCAGACGGTAGTGAACTCCTGGGTGACGATTGAGGATCTCCTTTATATCTTTCTGTCGCAATTGCCGCAGTACAAACTCCGGGGTAGTGATGCTGCGCTCTACGTCGGCAATGACACGCACCACTCTGTGTCCATCGACACGCCGTATGGTTGTGTAACCCGGCGCAAGCGAAGCTCGTGCAACACTGGCAAAAGGTACTTCGGTGCCATTGCCAGCGCGGATTCTCATATTCTCCAGGTCACCCAGTGAACGCCGTTCGTCCGCAGGGTAGCGTACCATTACGCGGATATCGTCCTTGTCGCGCTGTATGCGCTGGGCTTCGTAGCCATAGAAAGCCTGTCGTACCTGATTGCCCAGATCCGCCATTGTAAGACCCAGGGTCCGTGCTTCAGGCAGCAGTTGAAGCTGTACTTCCTGCTTACCGGCTCGAAAGGTGTCGGTAATGTCAAACACACCGTTAAAGTGCTGTAGGGCACCGCGCAACTCTGCGGCTGCCGCGCGTAGTTCGTCGAAGTTTTTGCCGTACAGTTCGATATCGATGGCCTCGCCAACACCGAAGGATTGCGAGGTGAATCCCAACTCTACAACGTCTGGAATGGCTCCGGTGAGTTCCCTCCAACGATTGGCAAAGGTGCGGGTGGAAGGGCCCGAGTAGTCCGAGGGCAAATTGAGTTCGATGGCAATCTCTGCCAGGTTACTCTGCATAGATGTGCCAGAACTAATACTGCCTTTGGGTAGCATGGCACCCACACTGGAAAAAACATGCCTAATGCGGCTGGCATGCCCCGACTCCAGTTCGGCGTCAAGTTCCTTCTGCAACACAGAGGCAGCGCTCTCGATTGTGGCGGCGGCTTTTGCGGTGTCCTCAATTGGCGTGCCCTCAGGCATAGTCAGTGTGGCATAAAGACGGGTTCCATCGACTGACGGAAAAAACTGGAAGGCAACGCGACCACTGACAAAAAGTGCAATGGTAATAGCAAGTATCGCAATGCCTGTAGCCAAAGTGACATAGCGCCACTTTATTGCCCTGGCGATGGCGGGTAAATAATATTCGCTTGCAGCGCGCTCCAGGCCGCCAGAGACTTTCTCCTGTAGTGAAAGCCAGCGGTTTACCATCGCGTTGTTTCCCTGCTTACTCTCGGGCTTACGGTGCGCCAGGTGTGAAGGAAGAATGAACTGTGACTCTAAGATGCTAAAAAGTAATGCAATTATAACGACCTGTCCAAGTACGCCAAACATACCGCCCATCGGTCCAGGGATGTTCATAATCGGAATGAAAGCCGCCATGGTGGTGAATACGCCAAAGATGACCGGCATAGACACTTCGCTAGTGCCATCCACCGCTGCTTGCAATTGGCTTTTACCCTGTTGTTCGTGTGCGTAAATGCGCTCGCCGACCACGATGGCGTCATCGACCAAAATACCCAGTACCAGAATGAATGCCATGACAGATAGCGTGCTAATAGAAATGCCTGCGACGGGAAACATAGCCAGGGTGCCCAATATGGCCACAGGCAGTCCGGCAGCTACCCACAGTGCCAGTCTGAAACGTAGAAACAGTGTTAACGTGATTAACACTAAAACCAAGCCGCTACGCGCATTTTTTGTCAATGCACCCATGCGATCGACAAGGTCCTGCGACTCATCTTTCCACACTGAAAAATGTATGCCCGCTGGATATTTTTCACCGGCTGTTTCGAGGTAGGCCTTGACCTGGTTGGCAACATGCATAATGTCTTCTTTGCCAACTCTGGATACTTTTATCGTGACGGCGGGATTGTTGTCGAAGCGCGCGCGCAGTTTACTGTCTTCAAAGCCATCGATTACTGTGGCGATTTCGCCGAGTTTTACCGTGGTGCCATCACTGCGAGTGAAGACAATAATGTCTTCAAATTCTTGGCCGTGGTAAGCCTGACCTTTGGTCCGCAACAAGATTTCACCACCCTCTGTCTTAAGGGATCCACCCGGAACATCCAGTGAACTTTGCTCGATTGCCCGTCCGATCTGGGCAAGGGTCAAACCATACATGCGCAAGGTTTGCTCTGACACTTCAATCGATATTTCATAAGGCCTGGCAAATAAGAGTTCTACCTGGGATACCCCGGGCAGGGCAGCGATGTCATCACGCACCTGCTGGCCAATCAGCTTTAGTGTGCGCTCATCCGTATCTCCGTAAATGGCAATCTGTAACACAGTGGCGATGATGCTGATTTCAGCCGTTATCGGTTTCTCGGTTTCTGCGGGAAAAGTATCGATGGCATCGACTTTGCTTTTTATATCATTGGTGACCTTTCCAGTATCGACGCCTTCGACCAATTCAATGACGACGGAGCAAATACCCTCTGATGCGCTTGAGCGAGTCTTATCGATGCCCTCTGTGCCTTCGATTGCCTCTTCAACTCGGATGCACACCGCGGATTCAACTTCTGCGGGAGCAGCGCCCAGATAGGGGATACGCACATGAACCGCGTTGACTTCTATGTTGGGAAACTCTTCCTGATAAATATTCGGCAGTGCCAGCAGACCGCCCACCGCCAAAATCATCATCAACAGATTGGCGGCAACCGAATTGTGCACAAACCAGGCAATTACTTTATTCATCAGTGCGGCGCTATTCGATTATGGGGTTAACGAGCATGCCTGCCACAACGGCTTGAAGTGGTGATATGCAAACCAGTTCTCCCGCTTGCAGACCTTCACTAATAAGGACATCGTCGTGCTGCAGGCGCAGAATGCGCACATTGCGAAAATGCAGGCGATTTTCGCTGTCTACTACCAGCACCTGATCACCGTCCCTGATCGCGGAGCGGGGCAGTTGCATCAGGTTTTCAACTTTTCGTCCGCGAATCTCAGCCTGTACAAATAATCCCACGGGTATTGGAAAGCTCTCCTCGTTACGCATGGAAGGCAGGCGAGCCACTCCGTAGAGCATACGAGACTGTTCGTCAATTTCAGCCTCTGCACGTACCAGTACGGCCTCCCAGATTTGTTTGGTGTTGCCGATGTCTGCGGTGAGGGTTACCGGTGGTTGAATGTCAGGTGGAATTTGCCCTCGGGTATTGGTCGGTAAACCCGTAAATGCGAGTTGGCTGGCGGCAACCGGCAAACGTACTTCTACGAAGTCTGTCGCATAGATGACACCAATGCTAGTACCGCGGCTGACGAACTGACCGAGGTCCACTTGTTCATTGCGCACCAGGCCATCGAAGGGAGCAGTCAGCTCTGTACGGCCAAGGTCTCTCTGAGCCTGTTTAAGGTTAGCGCGCCCTTCCATCAGGTTAGCTGCAGCAACGCGTGCATTGCGCCTGGCTTCATCCAGCTGAGATTGGCTGGCAAGATTTTTTTTGAACAGTTTTTCCAGGCGTTTTTGTTCATCGCCGGCAAAGCTGTGTTCTACCTCAGTGCGTTGGACAACAGCCTGACTGCGCTCCACACTGGATTGGTAGTCGGCCTTGTCAATTTTGAGTAGCACATCTCCGCGCTTGAAAGATCCACCTCCCACAAGTGACGGAGATATCCAGGTTACTCGCCCGGAAACCTCAGGAATCAACGTACTTTGAGTGCGCGGCTGCACACTCCCTTGAGAGCTTACGGTTAGATACTCGGTCTTGGGCTCTACTTTTATGACACGAACGGTGGTGATCATTGGCTGTAGTGTTTCGCTTTCTACAGTTGGCTTGTTCGTGGCCAACAATAGAGCCAAAATCGCACCACCGGCCAAAACCAATAGAGGATAAAGTAGTTGTTTGTTCATCTCTTACCTTTTCGCGTGGGGTTGCGCGGAAGACCATTGTGCTGCGTGGCAAATGTAGTAGTGCCGCCCGGCACGCGTTGATGCCGCTTTGGAGGCTGACGGGGTGGCACCAGATGCAGTTTTCCATTACCGATGAGATCGGCGCGGCCCATTTTCTTCAGTGCTGTGCGTAACTCTGGCCAGTTGTCTGAGTCGTGATAGCGCAGAAAAGCTTTGTGAAGTTGTCGTTGAGGCAAACTCTTGACGGTCGACATGAGTTCACTTTTTCGACTAACGCGCTTCAACGGATTTCTTCCCGAGTGGTACATGGCAGTAGCGGAGGCCATAGGCGAGGGGTAGAACGTTTGTACCTGATCAGCTCGAAACTTATTTCGCTTGAGCCACAAGGCGAGATTCATCATGTCCTTATCGCTAGTGCCGGGATGAGCGGCGATGAAGTAGGGGATGAGGTACTGCTCTTTGCCTGCTTCTTTGGAGTATTTTTCGAACATGGCTTTGAATTTGTCATAGGTGCCCATGCCCGGCTTCATCATTTTGGACAGCGGGCCTTCTTCGGTGTGTTCCGGGGCAATCTTCAAATAGCCCCCAACATGGTGAGTAACCAGCTCTTTTACGTATTCCGGGGTCTCCACCGCCAGGTCATAGCGCAGGCCGGAGGCGATGAGTACTTTTTTCACGCCACTGACGTCCCTGGCTCGCCTATAGAGACTGATAAGAGGAGTTTGGTCGGTGTTCAAGTTTTTGCATATGCCCGGATATACGCAGCTAAGCTTGCGACATTTGGCCTCAATTTCTTTGCTCTTGCACGCCACTCGCCACATATTCGCCGTGGGGCCTCCCAGGTCGGAGATCACCCCGGTAAACCCGGTGGAGGTATCGCGAATAGCCTCCACCTCGCGGATGATAGAGTCTTCCGAGCGGTTTTGAATTATGCGCCCCTCATGCTCAGTGATAGAGCAAAAAGTACAACCGCCAAAGCATCCGCGCATGATATTGACCGAGTGGCGAATCATTTCGTAGGCGGGTATAGGCGCGCTGCCATAGCTGCTGTGAGGGAGGCGGGTATAGGGCAGCTCAAAAACCCAGTCGAGCTCCTCTGTTTCTAACGGTATAGGCGGTGGATTAAGCCACACTTGTCTATCGCCGTGGGCTTGCACCAGTGGTCGCGCATTATAGGGGTTGGTCTCCTTGTGCAGTACTCGAGAAGCGTGAGCGTAAAGTGCGTTGTCACTTACGACTTGCTCAAAGGAGGGGATTCGGATGACCTCTTGCTCATTTTTTTGTTTTGCATCCAATATGGTTACGACCTGCTCTTTAGGTTCAGAAGCGGAATCCGTGTTTGATTCTGAGCAAGTTTGAGCTGATGTGTCCTGATAGGGATTGATCGGTGCTTTGGTCGGACCCACTACATCGATATCAGTTGAATTGATCACC
This sequence comes from Halieaceae bacterium, assembly GCA_016744355.1. GTDB lineage: Bacteria > Pseudomonadota > Gammaproteobacteria > Pseudomonadales > Halieaceae > JBALVT01. The sequence goes on along the minus strand of JADGEN010000080.1, from coordinate 8,284 downwards.
CGCCAGCCTTCGGGGATGCGTTTATTGATGAACGCAGTGCCTCTGAGGTCTCGAATTTTGTGGATCTCTTCGCCGCGGGACAGACGGTGGGCGATGTCTACAATGGCGCGTTCTGCGTTGCCGTAAACCAGCATGTCGGCACTGCTGTCCATAAGGATTGAGCGGCGTACTTTGTCGCTCCAGTAATCGTAATGGGCAATGCGTCGCAGACTGGCTTCTATGCTGCCGATAACCAGCGGCACATCCCTATAAGCTTCTCGTAGGCGCTGGCTGTAAACGATGACGGCTCTATCCGGGCGTTTATTACCCTCGTTGTTAGGGGTGTAGGCATCGTCGTTGCGACGCTTTTTATCTGCCGTATAACGGTTAATCATGGAGTCCATGTTGCCCGCGGCTACGCCGAAGAACAGATTTGGCTTGCCCAGGGCTTTAAAGGGTTCTGCGCTGGTCCATTGCGGTTGGCTGAGAATGCCGACTCTAAAGCCCTGTGCCTCCAGCACGCGACCAATTACCGCCATGCCAAAACTCGGATGGTCTACGTAGGCATCGCCGGTGACAACGATAATGTCGCAGCTGTCCCAGCCCAGAGCATCCATTTCGGCACGGGTAGTTGGCAACTCAGGTGCGGGACCAAAACACTCCGCCCAGAACTTTCGATAATCAAATAAAGGTGTAGGCATAACAATGTGAAACTGTAGGAAGGCGCCGTATTATAGCGGTGTTTGTGCGGGGCGGCCATCACCCTATGTGGCTAATATGTCGGCTTTATAGCGGGGAGCCGCAGAATTTACAATAGTCAGCATCTTTGTCGTGCCCCGCTCTAGCGCAGTTGCGACAGTTTTTTTCATAATTTCTCGAGGTGCCAACTGAACTGCCATTACGATTTCTGGGTTTTTCCATTATTGCTGCAGCGATAATGCCGGTAGGTACTGCGATAGAAAGAAAGCCCAGCAGCATGCCAGCAGCCGCCACCGCGCGTCCTGCTACCGTAATGGGAACCACGTCACCATAGCCCACCGTGGTAAACGTGACGATAGCCCAATATATACTTGATGGAATACTGTTAAAGCCATTATTGGGCCCCTCCAGCACGTAGATGATACAACCAAAAATCACCGTAATTATCAGCATGGCCGCAAAATAGACGACCAGTATTGGCAGGGTCTTGCGCAGTTCCGCGCCTAGCCTGTTGGCGTGCGACATCAACTTGAATAGCCGCAGCACCCTGAAGATACGTATAGTGCGTAGCAGCCGAACGATTAGTAGTGGTGCGGCCTCGGGTAGAAATAGAGCGACATAGGTTGGCAGTATGGCGAGCAGGTCGACAACCCCCCAAATGCTGAAAACGTACTTCCTTCGATTGGGTGAGCACCAAATTCGAGTACCATACTCAATAGTGAAGAAAACGGTAAAAAACCACTCCAGCTCAAAATAGGCTTTCTTATGTAGCTCGTGCAGAGCCGGAACAGAATCCAGAAAAATCACCATAACACTGGTGATGATTGCTCCAATGAGAATCAGGTCAAACCACTTTCCCCAGAAGGTTTCCGTCCCAAATATTATCTCTGCTACTTTTCTTTGCGCGGGTGTCGATACTCGAGCTGCGCCTTCCCTGTCTGAATTCATCACTGATCTCGCTAGACTTGGCTGTTCAAGAGCAACTATATTGAACACACTTTGGCTTGTACATCAGCTTTGACAAATATACGGAGGATTTATGACGTTACCAATCTATCAAGTGGATGCTTTTGCCGATGAGGTATTCTCGGGTAATCCCGCAGCAGTTATGCCTTTGGAAGCATGGCTGCCTGATGCGCTGATGCAAAATATAGCGATGGAAAACAATGTGGCCGAAACCGCATTTTTTGTTGCCGTAGACAACGGTTTTGAATTGCGTTGGTTTACGCCCACTGTAGAGGTCGATTTGTGCGGCCATGCCACACTTGCCTCTGCACATGTGTTGTTTAAGCATCTGGATTATAACGACGAAGAAATTGTCTTCCATACAAGAAGTGGTGAGTTACGGGTGAGTAGAGGGCCAAGTGGCTTAACCCTGGATTTCCCGGCAGCGGAGCTTGAGTCTTTCGCCGTAGAGCAAACAGTGTGTGCCGCCCTGGGTTCTTCCAGTATCGCGTCAGAGGCCGTCATTGCTAGCGAAAACCCCCATGCTGCTGTCTATGTCTATGCAAACGAGGAGGAGGTTGCTGCGCTCTCGCCAAACGCCTCTGAGCTTTTGGCTGCCAGCGCATACTCGGTAATTGCCACGGCGCCGGGAAACAACTGCGATTTCGTGTCGCGTTTCTTTGGCCCCCATGTGGGTATCGATGAAGACCCGGTAACGGGTTCAGCTCACTGTTCTCTGGTACCGTATTGGGCGAAGAGCTTAGGTGCGAACAGTTTGGTAGCGCGACAAATTTCCGCTCGTGGCGGCGAATTGCAGTGTGAATTGCGTGAAGGGCGAGTGTTTATGACGGGGACGGCTGTGACTTTTATGCAAGGAATGGTCATTCTGCCCGCTTGAATCGAGTAGGGGATTCAAACGGGCAGAGCGAGGATTTACCTAGAAGTGTTTCTTTGCAGTGATTCCCCAGGTTGTAGGTTCCTGTGGGTAAGCCGTGTAGTTGCCATCCTGGACAACAGTGTCAGCTATGGTAGTGACATACTCTTCGTCAAAGACATTACGGCCCCACAATGTCAGCTCAGCATCCCATTGTTCAAAATACAGGCCGGCTCGTAGGTTAACCAGCGTATAGGCGCCATCGCGTTTTTCCGGGTCGTTGTTGATGTCGGTCATGCGGCTGTCGGTATAGACGTACTCGCCGTACACGAAGCCAGTAAGGTTGTCGCTAAGACTGAACTCCTGATTGCCTGTTAGGGCCAGTACATTTTCCGGGTTGCTCGAAATATCACCACCGCTGCGGTCACAGCTACCGTCACCATTATCGCGCGGGTCGTCTTGACCTGTGTGCCAGGGTGTACCTGTCCAGCAGGGGCCGTTGGCAAAATCTGAGTACTCGGCGTGATTGTAGGCATAGGCCAGGGTCAAGGTGGTCGAATCGGTCGCCTGCCACAGTACGTCAGTTTCCAGGCCATAGGTTTCGGCGACACCGGCATTATCCAGGGCAAAACCAGTGCCTTGGAAGGAAACTGTTTGAAGTTCGTCCGTGTCAGTGCGGTGGATAGCGACATTTAACCGTATTGCTTGATCCGGGAAGTCAGTTTTCATACCTATTTCATAGGCTTCCGATGTTTCAGCGTCAAAAACGGGATCGATAACTTCAGCGACGCGGTCGGTGTTAATGCCACCGGCTTTGTAACCTGTACCGTAGGAGGCGTAAAACATAGTGTCATCGCTCATAAACCAGGTGAGTTTTACGGTACCGGTGACCTGATCATCGTCGATGTTTTCATCCAGACCATCGCGTGGTGCAAGCGGCGCAAAAAGCCAGAAACCCCAACCCTGACCGAACCCTTCGCCCCCACAGATAAGAGGGTTGCAGCCTGAGGCGTCCTGAGTAAACGTGTTAGTCATGTCCTTCTTTTCTTTGGTCCAACGCAATCCAGCGGTCAGTAACAGGGAGTCAGTAAGGTTATAGTCAACCTGGCCAAACACCGCGAAACTCTCGTGCTCTTGTGCAGAAACATCCAGAGCCCCCGTGCGACCGGGGAATGCACCGGGAATGGCAATCAACAAAGGACTTAGATCCTGAATGAGAAAGCTAAGCTCATCGCCAACTTCCAGGGAGGAATTCAAATCGATGTCCTGTTGGAAGTAGAACAAGCCCGCAACGTAGTTAAAGTTCTCGTACTCGTTACTTATGCGCAATTCTTGGGAAAAGGAACTCTGTTCGGCATCGTTGACCTTAATCAAACCGTCTGCAGCACTGAAATCAGCATCAATTTTATCGAAGGATTCAAACTCTCTATAGGCGCTGATGCTAGTCACCAGAAATGCATCGGTCTGCCAGTCGATTTGCATCGAGATGCCCTGGTCTTCATTGGTAGAGATGGGCAAAAAATTTGTGCTGGATATATTGTCAAAATAATCCTTCTCATCAAGTACAGGTTTGCCCAGTTGCTGTAGACGCAAATCAGAGCCAGTTTTGCCCGGTACGCCGTCGGCTTCGAAGTTGTTTTTCCACGTGCCGGCTGCACAGCAATTCTCATCAACTTCTGAGCGATCGGCAATGACGTGGATACTCAAGTCGTCATTGGGGGTGTACAGAGCTTGCAGTCGAACACCCCAGCGGTCTCTGTCGTTGACACTTTCGTCGCCAAACTGAACGCTGTCGACATAGCCATCGCGCTCCATATAAAAGCCTGTCGCGCGAAAGGCTAATACGTCATCAATGGCGCTGAACGACTTGGCACCACTCACATTCACCAGGTCGAATTCGCCGTAAGTACCCTCTACAAAACCGGAACCGTCGTGATCCGGTTTTACACTGAAAATAGAAACGGCTCCTGAAGGCGAGTTACGACCAAACAGGGTGCCCTGAGGGCCTCGCAGTATTTCAACACTGGCAATATCAACCAGATTGTTGATCATGGAGCTCTGCCGAGCACGGTAGATTCCATCGGCGTATAGACCCACTGACGAATCCAGGCCAAAGTTCTGTGAACTGGTAAAAACACCACGAATACCGAAGGTGGTGGAGCTGGAGGTCTGGCTGCTGCCAACAATCAGGCTGGGGGCGGTTGCCTGCAGGTCAAAGACATCTTTGATACCGGCTTGAGCTAAATTCTCGCCAGTGAAAGCTGTCACCGCAACGGGAACGTCTTGCATGTTTTGTTCGCGCTTCTGGGCTGTGACGATAACTTCTTCCAGCATCTGTGCGTGCAGGGAGGGCGCTAAAAGAGTGCAGCAGGCTAGAAATAATGGGCTGCGAGCATACTGTTTGATCGACGATTTAGGCTTCATGGTGGTTGTCCTAGGGTGATTTTGGGCGCCACCTTAGCATAGTTTTATGACAAGTCGAGTGACTTGCAACTAGGCTGTAACTAAGTCACACCGACGTGAATTCCAGGGGGGGTACTGCAGGGGAACGTTAGTCCAGTACACTCAAAATACTAGGCAGTATATTCTCCAGCATTCGCGGCTGTGCAGCTGCAGTAGGATGGATTCCATCTGCCTGAATCAGCGTGGGGTTGCCTGCGACGCCATCGAGTAAAAACGGCGCCAGTATGCTGTCGGTATCTTTTGCCACCAGGGCATAGCTGTCATGAAAGGCCTGGGTATACTTACTGCCATAATTAGGCGGTATTTCCATTTGCACCAAAATGACCCTGGCACCTGCCTCTTTTGACAGGTTTGTAATTTCACTCAGATTGTCGCGCAGGGTTTTGGCAGGAAAGCCGCGCATTCCATCGTTGGCGCCGAGCTCAACCACCACCAGCTGTGGTTTGTGGCTGCTAAGTATTTGCGGCAGCCTACGCAACCCACCTCCGGTTGTTTCGCCACTGATACTGGCATTCACCAGTTCAACATTTGGGTACTCAGTAGCAATTTGTCGTGCAAACAGGGCAACCCAACCCTGTTCCACAGACATTCCATAGGCTGCACTGATACTATCCCCCAAGATGAGGATGGTCTGCTTGCCCGCGTAGGCAGTATTGGCCAATAGAATAAACAGTAATAGTGAAAGTTTGAGGGCAGTTTTAATGATCAAGGTTGAAAATCTCCGGAAACGAGTTGCCATGGCTGGCAGTGAGCTAGAGATACTGAAAGGGATCGATCTGGAAATCAAGCGCGGAGAGTCATTAGCCATCGTCGGCGCCTCAGGTTCAGGCAAATCGACGCTATTGGGATTACTGGCGGGCCTGGATATACCCAGCGACGGTAGGGTTGTGATCAATGGCTCCGACCTCAGCGCCATGAATGAAGACCAACGGGCCGAGTTTCGGGGTGAGCATGTGGGTTTTGTATTTCAGTCGTTTCAGTTATTACCCGCGTTAACTGCACTGGAAAACGTGATGCTGCCTCTGGAGTTGCAGGGACGCAGTGATGCACGAGAACAGGCTGAAGGCTTTCTGAAACGTGTGCAGTTGGGCGAGCGGCAGCATCATTACCCGCTGCAATTGTCTGGCGGTGAACAGCAGCGAGTTGCAATATCCCGGGCTTTTTCCTCCAGTCCCGATATTTTATTTGCCGATGAACCCACAGGTAATCTTGATACGCATACGGGCCAGCACATTATTGACCTACTGTTTGAGTTGAATAAGGAGGAGGGGACAACCCTCGTTCTCGTGACTCACGAAGAACGCCTGGCGGGGCTTTGTCAGCACCGCATTACACTGGACGCGGGTTCCATTGTGAGTGAGGCCAGAGCTTGAGCGCCATAGGCATTTCCGGTTCGAAGATGCTGGCTCGTGATTGGCGCGGGGGCGAGTTGGGTGTTCTTATCGCCGCACTGATTCTCGCCGTAGGCGTGGTGAGTGGTATCAGCGCGTTTGCCTCCAGGTTACAAAGCGCTCTGGAACAGGAGAGTCACCGCTTCCTCGCGGCTGACCGCGTGGTTCGCAGTGGCCAAATGCTCACAAGTGAGCCATCGCTAAAGGCGCAGCAATTAGGCCTTCAGCAAGCGCGTACTCTACAGTTTCCGACCATGCTGTCAGCAGACAATGGCGAGATGTCATTGGTTTCGGTAAAGGCCGTAAGCGAGAGCTATCCGCTGCGGGGAGAATTGACTTACAGCACCGAACCCTTTGGTCCCGCCATAGCAGCAAATTCGGGCCCCGCAGTCGGGGAGGTTTGGTTGGATTCTCGTTTATATGCACTACTTGATGTCAACATTGGCGACCGGGTACAGATAGGCGATAGTTATTTTAAAATCGTGGCTGCGGCGCGGACTGAGCCTGATCAGGGCGCTTCGTTTTACGGCTATGGCCCGCGGGTACTGATGAACATTGAGGATATCCCCGCGACCGATGTTGTGCGCCCGGGCTCGCGGGTGGAGTATCGCTATTTGTACGCTGGCAACGAAGCGGTGCTGGCGACTTTTGTTGCGTGGCTAGAGCCTCGATTACAAGTGGGGCAAAGTTTGCTGGACGTAAACGAGGGTCAACCGGGCATCGGTAGCGCACTCGGTCGAGCGGAGCGTTTTTTGCTGTTAGCCGGAAGTCTCGGAGTGGTACTGGCCGCCATTGCGATTGCCCTGGCGGCCAGGCGATTTAGCCAACGACACTACGACTACGTAGCCATCATGAAAAGCCTGGGCGCAACATCGGGACAAATATCCAGCCTCTATCGCAGTAATCTTTTTTTACTGGGCCTGTTTGCCACGGTATTGGGCTGTGCTTTGGGCTGGGCTTTGCAGGAATCTTTCTTCCTGGCGTTTGCGGATCAACTACCGGTAATGCCTGGACCTAGTGGCCCACGCCCTTACACCATAGGCGCTGCAACGGCGTTCACCTGCCTGCTCTGCTTTGCATGGCCACCATTACGTCGTTTGGGGCAGGCTAGCCCTCTGCGCGTACTGCGGCGAGACGTGCCTCTTGAAAATACTCGAAGTGCGCTGGATTATCTCATTGGGTTAGTCGCCATTTGCCTGCTGATGTGGTGGTACAGCGGAGATTGGAAACTCACTGCGGCGGTGCTCGCCGGTCTCAGCGTTACGCTGGTGTTTGGTCTGGTGCTGGCTCTGGCACTGCTGCGCGGCGGCAGGCTACTGGGCATGAGCGCGGGTAGTATTTGGAGGCTAGCGCTGGCGGGCTTACAGAGGCGTGGCACAGGCAACGCTTTGCAAGTCGTAATGTTTGCCATGGCGATTATGCTGGTTATGGTTTTGTTGTTGGTGCGGACTTCCCTGCTCGATGAATGGAAAAACCAACTGCCTGTAGATGCCCCCGACCACTTTATGATCAATATCTCGCCACAGGAGGTGCAGGGCATAGATCAGATGCTACGTCGCGAACATATTCGCAGCGAGGCGCTTTACCCCATGATTCGCGGCCGTGTCATGGCTGTTAATGGCATCGATCTGCCACCGCGCGAAACAGCCGAGGACGGTCCGCACCAACGCGAATCAAACTTCACCTGGTCAGACACCATTCCGGATGGCAATAAGTTGTTGCAGGGGCAGTGGTGGGAGGCGGGCACCAGCGAGGCTCTGGTTTCTGTAGAGCAGGATTTTGCCGAGCGCATGCAACTTGAAATAGGCGACGAAGTCAGTTTTCTGGTGGGTTCGGAGCCCTTGGTCGCGACCGTTGCCAGTATCAGGGAGCTCGACTGGCAGTCTATGAAGCCTAATTTTTTCCTGGTATTTCCACCAGATGTGTTGGCGAA
>JADGEN010000007.1 GCA_016744355.1 Halieaceae bacterium | reverse complement strand
GGGCGAGTATAATTCTTGCGTCTCGATCACTCAATGGTACAACCAGATCGTCCCGAACGACGTGCGCTACCAGACTGCGCCACACACCGATTCGCTATTGCGTTCGCTAATAGACCCCGGCCCAGCGAGCGAGAAACTGGCTGAAGACACTGAGTCCAATAACAATGACAATCAGAAGAACGATCAGCCTGCCCGGGCGAAACGGTTTGCGTTTTACAGAATGAATACCTGTGGAGACAAACGCGTCCACTTTGGCCTGATCTTCAGGGTAGAGGCGGTTTTGAGTATTTGAATCTGTATTTTTCGAAGTATGATCAGTCATAGCCATAAAAAAAGGGAGAGAATAACATCGCGTATTCTCTCCCCTTGCAGGCGAAAAGTCACCCCATAATGGTCACCTTTCGTATCGTTTACATGCTAGAAGTCAAACATGGCTTCCGGCATGGCCATAAGATTGTCAGGCCCACTCAACATAGACTTTTTATGTGCCCGGGTTCGCGGCAAAATGCGCTCAAAGTAAAAACGAGCAGTCATCACTTTAGCCTCGTAGAACGACACGTCACCCTCACCGGCTTCAATTTTCTGACGCGCCAGTACAGCCATGCGTGCCCAGAAGTAGGCTAGAGTCACATAACCGCTGTACATGAGATAGTCCACCGCTGCCGCACCAGCAGCATCGGGATTCTCCATTGCGGCAGTGCCTATAGTCATGGACAACTCCAACCACTCATCGACCCCCTCTTTTAATCTGGCGACAAACTCTGCATCTTCCTCGGCAGTGTTGGCGGCACAAAACTCGCTGACAACTTCAGTAAAGCCCATGAGTAGCTTGCCACCGCTGCCCAGTACCTTACGACCTATCAAGTCCATCGCCTGAATGCCGGTAGTACCCTCGTAAAGCATTGAAATACGTGCGTCTCGCACAATTTGCTCCATGCCCCATTCGCGGATGAAGCCGTGGCCGCCGTAAACCTGAACACCCAAGTTAGCAGATTCAAAACCAGTCTCAGTCACAAAGGCCTTCGCAATAGGCGTGAGAAAAGCCATCAACTTATCCGCTTTTTTGGACTCTTCTTCTGACCCGGCCTCTACAACATCACCTAACTGGGCAAGGTAGTACAAAAAGGCGCGACTGCCTTCAGCAAAGGCTTTCTGCGTAAATAACATACGACGCACATCGGGGTGGACAATAATCGGGTCAGCGGGACCTTCTGGGTTTTTTGGACCCGTTAGACTGCGCATTGCCAACCGGTCTCGCGCATAGGCCAGTGCACCTTGATACGACAGCTCACCATGTGCCAAGCCTTGAATCGCAGTTCCCAAACGCGCTGTGTTCATAAAGGTAAACATGCAGGCCATTCCTTTGTTGGCCGGTCCAATCAAGTAGCCCTTGGCGTCATCAAAGTTCATCACGCAGGTGGCTGAGGCCCTGATGCCCATCTTCTTCTCAATAGATGCGCAATGAACTCCGTTGCGCTCGCCCACTGAGCCTTCACCTGTGAGGTTAAATTTGGGAACAATAAATAAAGAGATGCCTTTGGTGCCTTCCGGGGCATCCGGTAGGCGGGCGAGAACGATATGCACAATGTTCTCGGCCATATCGTGCTCACCGGCACTGATAAATATTTTGGTGCCTGTAATAGCATATGAGCCATCATCCAAAGGTTCGGCCTTGGTTCTCAGCAAGCCCAAGTCGGTGCCACAATGAGCCTCTGTAAGGCACATAGTGCCGGTCCATGTGCCTGAGACCAGTTTGGTAAGATAGTGTTCTTTCTGTTCTGCACTACCGTGTTCTTCGATTGTTTTGATGGCGCCGTGGCTCAATCCGGGATACATGCCCCATGACCAGTTTGCTGAGCCTGTGAGCTCTGTGACGCTGATGCCCAAGAGATTTGGCATACCCTGACCGCCCGATTCTACTTCGGCGGAAAGTGCGGGCCAGCCATTATCTACATATTGCTGATAGGCCTGCGGGAAGCCCTCCGGGGTTTTTACACCTGACTCAGACCAGGTACAGCCTTCCTCATCACCGGGCTGGTTCAGCGGCGCGATGACTTCTTCACAAAACTTGGCCGCTTCACCAACAATGGCATCCAGCATGTCCTGAGTCGCTTCTTCGAAGCCGGGCAGAGTCTGGTAGAGCTTCTCTGACTCCAACAGCTCGTTCATAACAAAACTTACGTCGCGTAATGGTGCTTTATACTCTGGCACGGTATGTACCTCCTGGTTGTCGAGGCTCAAAGTGCACGACAGTAGTGCGTGCTTACGAGCTCATGTGTTCGGTGCACACATTCTGCTCAAAATACACCCAAAGTCAAATACATTTTTGGACTTGAGCGACCTAGATCAACATAAAGATAGTTATATACATTCGGGCCGTTCGCTCTCCTGGCTCAATCCTGAAAAAAATTTGATGAAAAAGAGTCGTGCCGATTTATTGGTAACAAGGCTCACAATACGGTAACTGAACACTTCGAAGCCGCACTATGGCGCTGCCAATGAAATTTTTCTCAAAATTAACACCCCACTTACTCGAGGGTCTGTTCCCCAACTACTGTTTGTTGTGCGGCCTGCGCAGCTATCGAGATTTTGCCCTCTGCAGCCTCTGTGAATCTGGTTTAGCCGCCAACGATGCCTGCTGCACACAATGCGCACTCCCCATGCCCTGGGCATTACCAAACCGAAACGGCCTCCGGGGCGCAAGATGCGGGCAGTGCCTGTTATCTCCACCAGCATTCGATCGCGTAGTAGCCCCATGGTTGTATGACGAGCAAATGGCATTCCTGATACACCGCTGGAAGTTTCACGGCGAGCGCCAACTAACGCCTCTACTCGCCCACTTATGGTTACAGCCCTTCTCAGAAAGCGCTCAGGCCATCGACATAATTGTTCCTGTGCCCTTGCACTGGCGGAAGTTTTGGCACAGGGGCTTTAATCAATCGCTGATTCTTGCAGCAGCGCTACGGGGGCAATGCGAAGCTCTGCGAACTGTGCGCTTGAGCACACGCCTGGTCCAACGCCACCAGGCAACGCTCCCACAGTCGAGCTTGTCTGCTTTAGCCAGAAAAACCAATTTGATTGCTGCCTTTACAGCACGACAACGCTGTGACAATCTGCGCATCGCCATTGTAGACGACGTTTTGACCACGGGTGCCACCGCCGCTGCAATGGCCACCACGCTACGAGATGCGGGCGCAGCTCATATCGAAATCTGGTGCCTGGCACGCACCCCCGCGCCCAACAACTGAGACATTAGTATCGCCGGAGCGCGCCATGCGATTATCCCTGTTTATCATACTGCTTTTGAACGCTGGGCTAGTCCATGCAGAGACAGTACATATAGCCGTAGCAACAAATTTTAAGTCCACCGCCCAAAAAATTAACACTCTATTTGAACAAAAATCGGCACACACTGTCGTCCTGAGTAGCGCCTCTACCGGAACACTCTACAGCCAGATCACCCATGGTGCGCCGTTCGATATATTTTTTTCCGCAGATAAAAATGCACCTTTTCGCCTGGAGGAAAGTCAGCTGGGCGTGAAGGGACAGCAGTTTTGCTACGCGCTGGGCGGCCTGACACTGGTAGGCAGTGACAACGCCACACAAGATCTGGCAAACCCCCAACTCAGTCTGGCTATTGCAAACCCCAGGACCGCGCCCTACGGAAGAGCCGCTGTGGAGGTTATACAGCGCAGAGAATTCGCGCCTGCCTCTAACAGAAAACTTGTGCGGGCAAATAATGCCATTCAAGCCTACCAGCACTGGCACAGTTCCAGCGTCGACCTTGCGTTGGTGCCCAACTCGCTGGCCGCAGGCAAAGGCGCAGCCATTTCTTCCAGCTGGTACACTCCCATCGAACAACATGTAATCTGGCTGAAAAGAGCGAAAAGCAATCCCGCTGCCGAGTCCTATATGCGCCTTATCCGGAGTGAAGAAGTGCAGGCAATTATCCACAATGCAGGCTATGGAATCTGTCCATGACCGAGGGAGAGCTGGGGGCAATCTGGCTCACCATAAAGCTAGCCTCAGTGACCACCGTGTTTTTACTGCTGCTTGGAACACCGCTGGCGTGGTGGCTATCTCGTCGGCGCAGTAATATTTCCGCTTTCATAGAATCGGTAGTCGCCCTGCCCCTGATTCTTCCCCCTACTGTTTTGGGTTTTTACCTGTTACTGATGTTGGCGCCGCAAACCGCATTGGGGGAATTTTGGCAAAAACTCACAGGCTCCCAACTCGCTTTCAGTTTCAGCGCGCTGGTAATAGGCTCTGTCATTTATTCACTACCCTTTGTAGTACAGCCTCTTCAGGCCGCCTTCAGCCGGGTTCCCCACGGCCTGCTCCAGGCTGCCGCAACTCTGGGCGCGCCACCATTAGACCAGTTTTTGTCTGTTGTATTACCGCTGTGCAGGCGCAGTTTTATTACCGCAGCCAGTCTGGGCTTTGCCCACACAGTGGGAGAATTTGGAGTGGTGTTGATGATAGGCGGCAACATTCCCGGGGAGACGCAAGTTATCTCCATCGCCATATACGATCAGGTTGAATCCCTACAGTATGGCAACGCACACCGATTGGCTGCCGGCTTGCTACTGTTCTCTGCCGCACTGTTGTTTTTCCTGTACCGCAGCAACCGCCAGAGTTTCTGGAGGCTTCCCGAGTGAGACAGATAAGCCTCAGTCTTTCGCATACAGGCGATGACGGTTTCTCCTTGCGCATCGAGTGCCAGGTTCCAGCATCTGGGGTTACCGCCATCTATGGTCCCAGCGGCAGTGGCAAAACCACTGTGCTAAATGCGCTTGCCGGCATACAGCCAGCATCGGGCAACAGCACAATTCAATTTGGCAACGAGTATTGGCAAAACGGCACTCAAATTATCCCACCCTGGGAGCGGAAAATTGGATTTGTGTTTCAGGACGCCCGGTTGTTTCCGCACCTGAATATCAGGCAAAATCTGGAATATGCCATTAAACGACGCGGAGATGAAAGCCAACCCTCCTTCGAGGAAATTATAGACTGGCTAAATTTGGGAGACCTGTTGAACCGTCTACCCGAGAGTGTTTCAGCAGGGCAAAAGCAACGCGTGGCAATCGGTCGGGCGCTGCTTTGTGGTCCACGCATACTGCTGATGGATGAGCCACTTGCCAACCTCGATCATGCCGCCAGACGCGAATGTCTGCACTACCTACAACGGCTTCGAGTCGAGCTGGATATCCCTATCTGGTATGTCAGCCACGACATTGAGGAAGTCAGCCAAATAGCTGACAGGCTGTTACTGCTGGAAAATGGGCGTCTGGAGGCTCAGGGATCGCTAATTGACCTATGCAGCAGGCTAGATACACGCCTGTCACACGAAGAGCAGGCCGCCGCTATTGTCACCGGCTCAATACAACATCACGACACAGAGTTTGGCCTAACCGAAATCCTGGTTGACGAGCAGACACTACTGGTGAATCATCTCGAGGCACCCCGTGGGCAACAACAACGTATACGTATCCCCGCCCGTGACGTGAGTATTTGCCGCGCACGTCCACAGGACAGCTCAATTCTCAACATCATTCCCGTTCAAATACTCGAAATTGAGGCGACAGGTGGCAGCCGGGTTTTGTTGCGTTTGTCTCTGGGTGACCAGTGTCTACTTGCACGGATAACCCGTAAGTCTGCCGAAGTGTTGCAGTTGACTGTGGGTGACGAGGTGTTTGCACAAATAAAGAGTGCTGCGCTACTTTCGCAAGCCACTAAGGGATCTGCTCAATGAACACTCACCCCTACGACCAACTAACTCCCGACGTTGTCATCGACGCGGTAGAATCCGCTGGCTATCTAAGTGACGCACGCCTGCTGGCACTCAACAGCTACGAGAACCGCGTCTATCAGGTGGGCATAGAAGATGACACGCCCCTGATAGCAAAGTTCTACCGGCCTGAGCGCTGGAGCCGGGCTCAAATTCTCGAAGAACATCAATTCAGCTTCGAACTGCAGGACGCCGATATATCCGTTGTCGCACCCATGCTCGATGACAGCGGAAACTCCCTACACACTTACCATGGCTTCGATTTCGCTCTATTCGCCCGGCGCGGCGGATACCCGCCAGAGCTGGATAATCTGGACAACCTGTTCGTATTGGGGAGAACCCTCGGCCGCATTCACGCTGTAGGGCGGGCGGGAAAATTCTCTGAGCGCATCACTATTTCTGTTGAGAGAATGCTAATAAGTTCCAGCGACTACCTATTGCAACATTTTATACCCAGCTCTTTACAGCCCGCATACGCCAGCCTCGCCAGGGACTTGAAGGAAGTCGTTTCAGACATTTACAGCAGTGTAAAAGACAGTGACCTCATCCGCGTCCACGGCGACTGTCATGTCGGAAATATTTTGTGGCGCGACAATTGTGCTCATTTTGTCGACCTCGATGATTGCTCCATGGCCCCTGCGGTGCAGGATATCTGGATGTTCCTCAGTGGTGATAGACACCGCCGCCAATTACAACTGGCAGAAGTAGTGGAGGGCTACAGCGAATTTTGTGACTTTGACCCACGACAACTGCGCTGGATAGAGGCCCTGCGCACCATGCGTATTATGTATTACGCCGCCTGGCTGGGGCGGCGTTGGGAAGACCCTGCCTTCCCGCGCAGTTTCACCTGGTTTAACACTGAGCGCTATTGGGGTGAGCACATTCTGGAGCTGCGCGAACAGCTCGCCGCACTACGGGAAGAACCGCTGAAATTACTATAAGGTCAGCATTCTACTGGTTATTTACGAGACGCTGGATAGACAACCGACCACAGCCAACTAAAAAGGCTATTCCCAGCCAGAACATCGCGGTTAACCTGCTCGAAGAAACGCTCTAGCTCCGCTGGATTGGCAAAATAATCCATGCGCGTTTTAAACCCTAGTTCAGGATCCAGTTGTTTAATGACTTTAGCCGGGCTACCGGCTACAACCACATTGGCAGGTACATCGCTGGTAACTACAGCACGGGCAGCAACAACGCTATTTTCTCCAATGGTTACGCCCTTTAGCACGGTAGAGTGATCTCCCAGCCAAACATTGTCGCCAATATGAACAGGCGTCACTTTTTCATCCCGCTCGGTCCTGTCGTAAATGGTATGCCAATCAGAATCGGTGATATACGTGCCATTGGCCATCATCACACCATTGCCGATTATGATCTCGTCACTGGCGCTCATCCTCGAACCCGGGCTCATCAAAACACAGTCGCCGATCTCAACCCTGCCCTGCCCCTCCGCTCTGCCCCATACCCCGATTTCAACTCGGTGCATCGGCTCACCAATGGCAGTAAAGCTCTCACCGATACGAATATTGGGACCGGAAATGTGCACGTACCATGGCTTCATAATGGTGTGAAATGAACCCAAATATTCACACTGGGGACGCAGGAAATACTCCGCATACCTGTGCCTGAATTTGAGGTATAAGTTCTTTACCCAGAACGGTCGTAAATCCTTGCGCATCAAATGTACCCAATGTCGTGTATAGAGCTGAATGGATAGTATAATCCTCAGGCTTTATGATCGCAGTGGCATTGACCCAACGCAATGCCTGAGCCACTACTTGAAATTAATGTTGTATGGGAGCTTCAATCCATTGCCAGCAAATTCTCGTGCAGTACAAAGTAATCAACAACACACGCATCCAAAATTGCCCGACCTTGTGCGCCGCCACCTCGCACACCCACACCGAAAACCTGTCGCGCCCCATAGTCATACTGCATTTGAGCTGTTAATCGACAACTTAAGGGATCATCAAAGACCGATAATACTCGACTCTTTTTGCGGTACAGGGCAAAGCACCGCAACACTGGCACTTCGCCACCCCGGGCATCTTGTGGTGGGTGTCGATAAGTCTGCGCATCGTCTGGGGAAACACATAGCAAATGGTGCCGATAACTATCTGCTGCTACAGGGCGATTGTGAGGATATCTGGCAACTTCTTCTGCGTGAAAAAATTGCAGTCGACTTTCACTATCTTCTCTACCCAAATCCCTGGCCGAAATCCCGTCACCTGCAGCGTCGTGTGCACGGAAGCGCTGCTTTTTCGTGGCTTGTACAATTAGG
The DNA here is from genome assembly GCA_016744355.1 of Halieaceae bacterium. GTDB lineage: Bacteria > Pseudomonadota > Gammaproteobacteria > Pseudomonadales > Halieaceae > JBALVT01. The sequence continues at coordinate 66,157 of JADGEN010000007.1, read as the reverse complement.
CGGTAGAATTGAAATTCGATCGAATTGGCAGCTCTACGTGGAGGAATTCGGATTGGCGCTGCAACTGGCAGGCTATCCGGGGCACGTCTTCATGCTGCAACAGCAGGAGCCCATGACTTTGTTTGAAGAGAAATACAAAGCCAGCGGTCACGAATTATGGGGCTATACTGCTACCCTGACTCGCGGTATACGCAGTGACGGCACGTCCAATTTGGGCTAAGGTTACTGTTCAAAACAGCTAAATCATCGGTTAGGGAACAATCATGTCAACAACAACTAAAGACATAGTGTGGGACCGGATACGCACTGAGGCGAAACAGCAGGCCGAGGGAGAGCCAGTACTGGCCAGTTTTTTGCACTCTACCATTTTGAATCACTCCACTTTGGAGCAGGCGTTAAGCTTTCATCTAGCCACCATGCTCGACAGCCCAACAGCCTCCTCTTTACTACTACGTGAAGTCATTCTGGAGGCGTTTACCAGTGACAGCTGTATCCCGAAAGCCCTGAGAAAAGACCTGCTGGCAGTGGAAGAGCGGGACTCTGCGTGTAATGAGCTCTCGATTCCTTTTCTGTACTTCAAGGGCTTCCATGCCCTTGAAGCCCATCGCGTTACACATTGGCTGTGGCAACACGGGCGCAAATCTATGGCGCTATTTTTTCAAAACCGGATGTCCTCTGAATTTGGTGTGGATATCCATCCGGCTGCCAAACTCGGGTACGGTATTATGCTCGATCACGCCACTGGCCTGGTCATTGGTGAAACCGCTGTGGTCGGGAATAACGTCTCGATTTTACAGTCTGTGACACTGGGGGGAACGGGTAAAGATGAAGGTGATCGCCACCCCAAAATCGGTGATGGCGTGCTTATCAGCGCCGGTGCAAAAATACTGGGGAACATCTGCGTTGGCGAGGGCGCCAAGGTCGGGGCGGGAAGCGTGGTGCTGGAGGCGGTGCCACCGCATACCACCGTTGCAGGCGTACCGGCCAAGGTTGTAGGCCGACCTGCTTCAGATCAACCTGCACGCGAAATGGACCACGATTTTTGTTGTGATGAAGAAACTGAGAATTGTGAGGAAACTAAAACCGCCCGGCTTGTTTAAACGAAAGCCGGTTAGGTTTTAGACTAATCCGCCTGATGATACCGCGGTGATAACTCAATCACTGCGTCAACAAACGCAGTTACATTATCAGGGTTAACCCCGGGAGTGATGCCGTGCCCAAGGTTGAACACATGACCACTGCCATGCCCATAGCTCTCCAGGATAGTTGCCACCTCCTCCCGAATTCGCGTGGGTGAGGCAAACAACATACTTGGATCCATATTACCCTGAAGCGCCACACGATCACCCACTAGCGATCTGGCGGCGCCAATGTCCGTGGTCCAGTCTACGCCCACTACCTGAGCACCACAGTCTGCAATAACCGGCAACCACTGCCCGCCATTTTTAGTGAAAACAATAACCGGAATACGACGCCCGTCCGCCTCGGTAGGCAAACGGGAAATTATGCGCTGCATGTACTTAAGTGAGAATTCCTTGTAGCCAGCCGCACTCAGGGCTCCGCCCCAGGTATCAAATATCTGCAGAGCCTGAGCTCCCGCTCTGACCTGGGCCGAGAGATAATCCGCTACCGCATCTGCCAATAAACCGAGCAGGGCATGCATCAACTCAGGTTTATCGTAGGCCATTGTTTTGATGTTAGCGAAGTCTTTGGAAGAACCACCTTCGACCATATAAGTAGCCAGTGTCCAGGGACTCCCTGAGAATCCAATCAATGGCACTTCGCCATTTAACTCCTTGCGTATGGTACTGACAGCATTCATAACGTAGCCGAGGTCATCCTCGGCAGTAAAAGATGCCAGCCCTGCAAGGTCTGCCTCACTGCGTACCGTTTTACGGAATTTCGGGCCCTCGCCTTCTTCGAAGTAAAGCCCCAGACCCAAGGCGTCGGGGATGGTCAAAATATCTGAAAACAAAATCGCGGCATCCATAGGATACCGGCGCAACGGCTGCATGGTCACTTCACAGGCCAGCTCGGCGTTCTTGCATAGATCGAGGAACGAACCCGCTTGCGCCCTAGTGGCGCGATACTCCGGTAAATATCTTCCGGCCTGACGCATCATCCACACAGGGGTGCGATCAACGGGTTGGCGCAACATGGCGCGTAAAAATCGATCGTTCTTCAGTTCTGTCATTACTTGTTTCCCAACCCAACTTTAAATTGAAAGAGTGCGGATATCACCCAAGCCCATAGGCTTGGGGCAAACACAGTCTTGGCGGCCTACACTTCCAGGTAATCGAGAATGCCTTCGGCAGCCTGGCGTCCCTCCCAGATGGCGGTAACAACGAGGTCAGAGCCCCTCACCATATCGCCTCCGGCAAAAATCTTAGGATTGCTGGTTTGGAATTTGAACGCCTGATGCTCTTCAGCGATTACGCCATCCCAGTCATTGGTTTTCACAGTGACATCTTCCAGCCAAGCCGGTGGACTAGGCTGAAAACCAAAGGCGACGATAACCGCATCTGCCTCCAGCACTTCTTCACTTCCCTGCACGGGTTGGGCCCTACGCCTACCATCAGAGTCCGGCTCACCCATCTCAGTTTGTATCATTTTTATACCACAAGCCTGACCAAAATATTCAACAATTTCAATAGGTTGTCTGTTATACAGGAATTCGACACCCTCCTCGCGGGAGTTTTGCACCTCGCGTCGGGAGCCCGGCATATTCTCTTCATCACGTCGGTAGGCACAGATAACTTTCTCCGCCTGTTGGCGAATCGCGGTGCGTACACAGTCCATGGCGGTATCGCCACCACCGAGTACAACCACTGTTTTTCCCTTCAAATCGACATAAGCTTCAGGGTCTTGTGCAAACCCCAGGTTGTTATTTACATTTCCAATCAAGTAGGGAAGTGCCTCATAAACACCGGGCAGCTCTTCGCCCGGGAGGTTGCCGCGCATGTATTTGTAAGTGCCCATCCCGAGGAACACAGCATCGTATTGCTCTAGTAGCTCAGCTATAGAAATATCCTTGCCCACTTCGGTGTTGAGTTTGAACTCAATACCCATGCCCTCAAAAACTTCACGCCTTCGAACCATCACTTCCTTCTCGAGCTTAAACTCAGGAATACCGAAGGTGAGTAAACCGCCAATTTCTGGATAAGAGTCATATACAACTGGTTTTACGCCGCTACGTACCAGCACATCGGCACAACCCAGACCGGCCGGGCCGGCGCCAATAATGGCAACTTTCTTATCAGTTGGGATAACCTGCGAAAGATCTGGCCGCCAGCCCATCGCGAGAGCCGTGTCGGTAATATACTTTTCCGACGCACCAATGGTAACGGCGCCGAAGCCGTCATCCAGAGTACAGGCTCCTTCACACAGCCTGTCCTGTGGGCAAACCCGTCCACATACCTCCGGCAGTGTATTGGTTTGGTGGCTCAGTTCCGCCGCCTCAAATACATTCCCTTCACTCACCAGTTTCAACCAGTTTGGGATGAAATTATGTACCGGACATTTCCACTCACAATAAGGGTTGCCGCACTCCAGACAACGGTGGGCTTGATCTTTTACTTCCCCAGCCGAGTACTGTTTATATATTTCCACATACTCGGACTTACGCTCGAGCAGATCTTTCTTACTCGGGTCTTGTCGCCCTACATCTATAAACTGGAAGTTATTGGCTAAACGTTCACTCATAGTGTCTTCCTGCCCGCTAGTCTGTATTGCGCAAGCGCGACAATAATTGATCGAGGTCTGCAGCCTTCGGCTTAACCAGCCAGAACTTACCGATGTAGTCCTCAAAATTGGCGAGTAGATGTGCTCCCCACTCCGACTGAGTCTCCCGCGTATACTCTTCGATGTTTGAACGCAGGTGATAGCGGTAGGGTTCCATGTACTCAGAGTTAACCCTGTGAATCTCTACCAGCTCACTGTTGTAGCGGTCGATAAAACAACGATCCTGATCGAGCACATAGGCAAAACCGCCCGTCATTCCCGCACCAAAGTTCACTCCGGTTGGCCCCAGAACGGTAACACTGCCTCCGGTCATGTATTCACAGCAATGGTCACCCGCACCCTCGACAACCGAGTGACTGCCGCTGTTGCGAACCGCAAAGCGCTCTCCAGCAACTCCCGCTGCAAATAGCGTCCCGCCGGTTGCGCCGTAAAGGCAGGTGTTACCAATAATGATCGCTTCCTGGGATTTAAACTCGCTGTTCGCCGGTGGATAAACAACCAGCTTACCGCCTGCCATTCCCTTGCCCACATAGTCGTTGGAGTCACCCTCCAAATACATGTGCAGACCACCGGCATTCCAAACACCAAAGCTTTGTCCAGCAGTACCCTTGAGGCGCATAACAATCGGCTGATCTTCCATGCCGGTGTTACCGTAACGGCGGGCAATTTCCCCCGACAACCTGGCGCCTATGGAACGGTCACAGTTAGTGACTGAAAATTCAAATTCTCCGCCACTTTTTTCTTCGATGGCAGAGCGTGCAGCGGCAACCATTTGTTCAGCTTTTTCACCCTGGTCGAATGGGTCATTTGACTGAACCTGACAAAACTCGGGTTGACCTTCGCTGTCGGGGCTCTTATACAAAATAGGACTGAGATCCAGGCCGGCCTGCTTTTGTGTTTCACCGGGCAATAGCTGCAGTAAATCAGTTCGTCCAATCAGAGCCTCCAGTGAGTGCACCCCGAGCCTGGCCAACCACTCTCGAGTTTCCTCAGCGACAAATGTGAAGAAATTAACAACCATATCTACCGTGCCAATAAAGTGGTCATCGCGCAGCAATTTGTTCTGCGTCGCAATACCCGTGGCACAGTTATTGAGGTGGCAAATACGCAAATACTTACAGCCCAGAGCAACCATGGGTGCCGTGCCAAACCCAAAACTTTCGGCCCCAAGAATAGCCGCCTTGATCACATCCAAACCGGTCTTCAGGCCGCCGTCGGCCTGCAGGCGAATATTCCCGCGCAAATTGTTGCCGCGCAGGGACTGCTGTACTTCGGCAAGGCCCAATTCCCAGGGGGAGCCAGCATAGCGGATTGAAGTGAGCGGACTGGCAGCGGTGCCCCCATCATAGCCACTGATCGTAATGAGGTCGGCATAGGCCTTGGCCACACCAGCGGCAATTGTGCCAACTCCGGGTTCAGAAACCAGTTTGACCGAGACAAGAGCCTGTGGGTTGACCTGCTTAAGATCAAATATGAGCTGGGCCAAATCTTCTATTGAGTAAATGTCATGATGAGGTGGTGGCGATATCAATGTCACACCCGGAACTGAAAAGCGCAGCCGCGCAATAAGTTCATTCACTTTGGCACCGGGCAGCTGACCACCTTCACCGGGTTTGGCACCCTGCGCTACTTTTATCTGCAGAACTTCTGCATTTACCAGATAGTGTGGTGTAACTCCGAATCGTCCGGAGGCAATTTGCTTAATCTTGGAAACCCTATCGGTACCAAAGCGTTCGGGGTCTTCTCCGCCTTCGCCAGAGTTAGAACGAGCACCAATGCGATTCATGGCAGCGGCTAGCGCCTGGTGGGCTTCGGGGCTCAAGGCACCCAATGACATACCGGCAGAATCAAAGCGATGGAGAATGTTTTCAATCGGCTCAACTTCATCCAACTGTAGTGGCTTCGCCGCATCCACAGGTTTCAGCAGGTCGCGCAATGTTGCCACGGGTCGCTCATTCACCAATTTTGCATAGTCTTTATACGTCGCGTAATCACCGGTTGCGACTGCCTGCTGTAAAGTAGTGACAACATCGGGATTAAAAGCATGATATTCCTGACCGTGTACGTACTTCAGCAGCCCCCCTTGCTCTATCACCTTTCTATAGGACCAGGCTTTCTGCGAGAGGGATTTTTGTTCATCTTCAAGATCCGAGAAATTGCTGCCCTCAATACGGCATGCAACCCCACAAAATGCCAGGTCCACCACTTCTGAGGCAAGACCCACCGCTTCGAACAACTGGGCACCCCGGTATGAGCTCACTGCAGAGATGCCCATTTTGGACATAATTTTGAGCAGCCCCTTGTTCACACCTTTACGATAATTTTTGTAACAAGCGCTGGGTTCACCCAGAACCTCACCTTTGCGAATAAGGTCTTCAACTACGCTGTAAGCCAAGTAAGGGTAAATGGCAGTAGCTCCAAAACCGAGCAGACAAGCAATCTGGTGAGAATCGCGAGCACTGGCCGATTCGACGATAATGTTCGCATTGCAACGCAAACCAGTCTTTATAAGATGATGGTGCACGGCACCGGTAGCCAATAGGCTATGTATAGGAGCCTTGCCTTTGGCAATTGCCCGGTCGGACAGAATTAGTATGGTGGTACCTTCACGCACAGACTGCTCTACCAGCTCCACTAATTCTTCAATGGCCTGCTTCAAGCCTTTTTCGGCTGGATTATAGGTGCAATCAATATCCTTCATCGCAAAACCGGGCCGATCTAACTGCAACAGTTTATTAAACTTCCCTTGGGACAGCACCGGGGAAGTAAGGATTACCCTATCGGCGTGTTCCGGACCAACATGGAAGACATTTTTCTCTCCCCCCAAAGCGGTCTCCAGCGACATCACAATGGTTTCACGCAGAGGGTCAATGGGCGGGTTGGTTACTTGGGCAAATTTTTGCCTGAAATAGTCGTAGAGCGAACGCTCTTTGCGCGACAACACAGCCATCGGCGTATCGTCACCCATAGAACCCACTGCTTCATTCCCGGATTCAGCCAGAGGGCGCATCACTTGATCACGCTCCTCGGAACTTACCTGAAACATTTTCATGTAGCTGTCGAGTTGATCTTTTTCTATGCCTGGAGCAGCTTCTCCAGCAAAAGTACCTTCGATGCGCTGGGAGTTTTCTCGTAGCCATTGTTTATAGGGGTGGCTGGATTTAAGGCGATTGTCAATTTCATCAGTGTGCAGCACTTCACCAGTGTGGGTATCTACAACCAGAATCTGACCGGGACCGACCCGGCCTTTAGCCACAACGTCTTCATTTTTGTACCCATGTGTGCCCACTTCCGAGGCCACAGTGATAAATCCATCTTTTGTTCTCACCCATCGGGCGGGGCGCAAGCCATTTCTATCCAGCACACAAACTGCATAACGACCATCTGTCAGCACTATTCCCGCCGGGCCATCCCAGGGCTCCATGTGCATTGAGTGATACTCATAAAAGGCCTTCAGGTCAGGGTCCATCAGGTCGATGTTCTGCCATGCCGGCGGTATAAGCATGCGCAAAGCCTGGGGTAGCGCCACTCCTCCAGTCACCAGCACATCCAACATATTATCAAGGCTGGATGAGTCGGAACCCGAGCGGTTTACCACCGGCGCGAGCTCCATAATATTGGGGAGCTTATCGGTTTCAAAAGCAGCCGTTCTCGCCGCTGCCCAGTTACGATTACCGTCAATGGTATTGATTTCACCGTTATGAGCAAGTAGTCGAAACGGCTGGGCCAGAGGCCACTTGGGCATAGTATTGGTGGAAAAGCGCTGGTGGAAAACACAGATCGCTGTTTCGAGGCGCGGGTCGTCGAGGTCGCCATAAAAATGAGGCAAATCAACGGGCATCACAAGGCCTTTATAAGAAATTACCCGACTCGATAAACTGCAAATGTAAAAATCCTGGTCAGACTCATTAGCCAGTTCGGCCTTGCGCCTTGCGACAAACAGCTTGCTGGTAAGCTCTTCTTCAGAGGCCCCCGGGGCATTGAAAAATACCTGCTCAATACGTGGCAGCGAATCCAGCGCAATAGGGCCACAAACAGAATTGTCAGTAGGAACACTGCGCCACCCGAGAACGGGTAAGCCCTGATCGGTCAACGCTTTCGCCAGAGCCTGCTTTGCAGCCTTGGCTGTATTTTCATCTCGACTCAGAAATATTTGGCCAACGCCAAATTTATCGCCCAGCTCACCTTCGAAACACTCCGCCGCCACAGTTCGCATGAACTGCTCGGGCATTTGCATCAACAGGCCACAACCATCGCCCGTTTTTCCATCTGCGGCAATACCGCCACGGTGGGTCATGCAGGTCAGTGATTCAATGGCAGTCTGCAACAGGCGATGACTGGCATCGCCAGATGTATGCACGATAAGGCCAAAACCACAATTGTCGCGAAATTCTTCAGGGCTAAATAGGCCTGCGCTCATAGTCAGTCCAAAATAATGTTTAAGATCAATAAGTTATAACGAATAAATCCGACGCCAGTCACGAACCCAAGCAGAATCGGAGAGTTATTTTACACGGATGATGACGCCGCCACAAACCACAGCTTTCATAGTGATTATTAGCTGGAGCAATGCCTGGATAGGAAGGCCAATAGTTCAGGGCGAGTAACGTCATCTGAAATGCAAGCCTCCCCCACCGACTTCAACAATACAAGCCGTAGACGCCCGTCCAGGACTTTTTTGTCACGTGCCATATGCTCCAGAAATTCTTCCGGAGTCATGTTTTCAGGAGCTCGTACCGGCAGACCCATTGTTGTTAATAGGGTTCTGAAGGAGTCCACTTCTTCTCGGGCCAGCCAGCCGCGCTCTGCAGACAGCTCCATCGCTAACAACATACCGGTCGCTACCGCCTCTCCGTGTAGCCACTGACCATAGCCTTGTGACGTTTCAATGGCATGACCAAAAGTATGGCCAAGATTCAAAATAGCTCTAACCCCTCCTTCACGCTCGTCGGCTGCAACAATTCGCGCCTTCGCTGCACAGCTGCGCTCTATTGCTTCAGCCAAAGCCGCTTCGTCTCTAGCAAGTAAATTGGGCATGTGCTGGCAAAGCCATTGATAAAACGGCAGATCACCAATCAAACCATACTTGACCACTTCTGCCAGACCCGCGGAAATTTCCCTCTGGGGAAGAGTTTGCAAAGTATCCAGATCAATAAATACAGCGCTGGGTTGATAGAAAGCACCTATCATGTTTTTCCCACGCGGGTGATTTACAGCAGTCTTTCCACCTACTGAAGAGTCCACCTGAGCCAGCACTGTAGTGGGAACCTGAATGAAGTTCACTCCCCGTTGATAGCAAGCAGCGGCAAATCCGGTCATGTCACCGACCACGCCACCTCCAACGGCAACAAAACTGGTAGTGCGGTTGTGACCGTCTGCCATGACCTGATCAAAAATTCCCGCCAGACTGTCCAGAGTCTTGTATTGCTCTCCATCAGGAAGCACTACTTCAGTGATTAGGCTCCTATCACCCAGCGCCTGTTTGATGCGATCGGTATAAAGTGGTGCAACCGTCTCATTACTCACAATTACAACTTGAGAGCCGGACACATGTTTTGCTAATAAAGGAGAATCCCGAAATAGATCGCGACCGATATAAAGTGGGTAGCTGCGCTCCCCAAGATCAACGTGAAGTGTGTGCATGAGCATTGCCACAGGACAGCCCTCCCAAGAAATATCTATAGCCGGAAATCGGCCTATGAAATCGACATATTGCTGATTCTGGAAACAGACGAAAGTTGCCTACGCCAGCGCCGAACATAATACCGCTCAGGGGGGGCTTACTGAAGCTCTTTAACCAACTGTTGCGCAACAGTCCGTGGGCTACAATCATCCGTGTTGATGACGTGATCAGCAATTTCGCGGTAGTACTCATCTCTTTGCAACATCAAAGCTCTCAGTACTTCCTCAGGATCACCTTCTTGTAATAACGGTCTACGCCGGTCACGGTGAGTACGTTTGACCTGCTCTTCCACTGATGCATGTAAATAGATGACAAAGCCGCGGGCTGATAGAGCCCTCCGGTTTTCGGGCCGTACAACAACCCCACCACCTGTAGCGAGTAACAAATTGTCCTGCAGGGTCATTTCTTCCACAACCTGCTGCTCCCGGTTGCGGAAGCCCTCTTCGCCCTCAACATCGAAAATCCAGGGTATATCGGCGCCAGTGCGCCGCTCTATTTCGGTATCTGTATCGGCAAAATCAAGATTTAAGCGCTGAGCCAGGTACTTGCCGATGGTTGTTTTGCCGGCCCCCATGGGGCCGACCAGAAAAACGCGATGAAGTGGGGGCATGAGGCCGGCTTTACCCTCAATCAAGCAGGGTATCAGCCAAGATACGAGGCGTGATAAATATTAGGGTTTCTGTTTTGGTCTTCGTGCTGGTTGTCTTTTTAAACAGCGCACCTACATAAGGGATGTCACCCAGGTACGGCACCTTGCTGACGGCCTCCAGGTCTTCTGTTTTAAATACACCACCCAGAACAATGGTCTCACCATTGCCCACCAAAACCTGCGTGGTCAACTCAGTAGTATCAATCGATGGAACTACACCGCCCAGCCCGGTAGGTATCAGGTCTCCCAAGGAGTCCTGGGTGATAATCAGGTCCAGAAGTATTCTGTCATCCGGGGTGATGTTGGGTGTTACTTCCAGCTTAAGAAGAGCGTCTTTAAAAGACACCGTAGCTGCACCACTGGCCGCAGATTCCTGATAGGGGATCTCACTACCAGAGGAAATAACCGCCTTTTGTTTGTCGCCGGTAATGACTTTAGGCTGGGAAACCACCTCGCCCTCCCCAGCAGCTTCCAGTGCAGAGAGCTCGGCAGTCAAGAACAGGTCATCGTTGGTAAAGCCAACGGCAAAACCGCTGGTGGCAGCACTCACGCCTAAATCGACGAGTAGAGCCCCAGGGAAAGAGAGCGTGGGCTGCTCACCATTGATTACTGAATTATTCAAGCCTACTACGTTAGCGGTATCACCCGACACTGACAAAACATCGTCACCGCCGGCATCCAAGTAACCGCCGCCCCAGGTAATACCCAACTCCTGATCCAGATTAGACTGTGCAATTACGATGCGTGCTTCGATCAGCACCTGTCTAATCGGAATATCCACCAGCTCTATAAGGTCACGCATTTCTCGCAATTTGGCACTGGTCTCTGTCACGATAATCGAATTGGTTCGAGGATCGACAATAACCGAGCCACGACCTGAAACCAGGCTGCCTCCGTCTTCTGATCCGGCACCGAACAAGTCGACAATTTTGGCTGCGTTGGCATATCGAATACGGATAAAATCAGTTTGTAAGGGCGCCAATTCAGCGATTTGCTTATTCGCTTCAATTTGCTGGCGTTCCCGCTCTGCGATTTCGGCAGCGGGCGCCACCATGAGCACGTTACCTACTTGACGCTTATCAAGACCACGTGTTTTCAACACCAGTTCCAGTGCTTGATCCCAGGGTACATTTTGCAAACGCAGAGTAATGCGTCCAGACACCGTGTCGCTGGCCACCAGGTTCAATTCTGTAAAATCGGCAATCAACTGAAGCACCGCTCTAACTTCAATGTCTTGAAAGTTAAGCGATATTCGATCGCCCACGTAAGTAAACTCATCTAGCCGTTCTTTAACTTCTTTCTTGCTGAGCGGCTTAACACTTAAAATGTACTGATTGTTAGTTTGATACGCCAGATAGTCGAAATGACCCGCTGTTTTCAACGTTAACGAGGCTCCTCGCTCAGTGGTATTTACATCAATACTCTCAACAGGGGTAGCAAAATCGGTAACGTCGTAGCGACGCATTAAGCGTTCAGTGACTGTCGTATTAACAAACTGCACCTTAACGGTATCGGCCTCGCTAAAGACATTGACGTCCACGGAGGGATCCGTCAGCTCGAGAATTAACCTGCCTTCGCCTTCTCCGGTTCGCTGAAACTGTAAATCACTAATTTCCGAGCGAACCTCTGTCACAGGCTCTACAGCCGTTTCGAGGCGGTTCGGATCGGACGTTTGCTTGGCATAACTCGGGCCGCCATCCTGGCCGACGACGACGTATAAGCTATTGCCCTCAACTCTGGTTTCATAAGGAACGAGTTTCACGAGGTTAACGACCATGCGTGTACGGTCGCCCGACTCAAGCACTACTACACCCGTGGCATTACCATAGGGTAGAGAGTAACTCTTGCGCTCTAGCTCACTAGCAGTGTCGGGAAAATCTATGGCAATTCTTGCGGGCTTTTCAATAGTGTAGGCATTTATATCGACGGGGATTTGGTCAAAATCGAGCCGGATTTCAAATTTACTACCGGGTCGGGAGCTAAATTCGATATCGGTAATGCTTGGTGCGGCTTGTGCAACACTGGTGAATATCGCCAGCAACAGGCCCACTGCCCCCAGTCGCAAACCCTTTACACGATTGTGCTTGATTGTCTTCACTAGCCCGTTCCCCGAATTCAATTTTTTTATCATCTTTTTTATCAACATGGCATTCACCAATAGCCGGCTTATAAACCGTCCAAGCCGCTTAATTTAATTGTGCGAGGGCGTTCTACCCAGCCGTCTGCACTTCCATCGCTAACTATTTCTATTACTGCAACATAGGTGTCAGTGGTATTAACAATTTTCCCGTGATTGCGCCCCAAATAATCGCCTTGCTGAACCCTGTGTACACCCCCTTCCGGGTCTTGAACCAGAGTCCAGTCCTGCTCCCCTTTTTCCAATGTTCCCACCATTGAAAGTGAGTCGAAGGTAAATTGCTCCAAAAACTCTTTGGCTCTGGTATTGTCTGGCTTGACCGCACTCACAGCCCGGAGTTGGGTGATTTCACGCACTTCAATGGGGCGATCAAATGGGCTGCGCTGCACTGCAGCACTATAGGCAAAGGCTTCATAGGCTTTAAACGTCGGGATAGGTGCAATAATCCCACCCGGGCGCGCCTTCTTTTCCACCATAAAAGTATCTAGATCGGAAAAGTCGCTGCCGCCACAGCCAGTTAGCAACACGCCACATAGAATCAGGGCAAAACTTGTAGTAAAAGAGCTTCTCATGGCTATGCCTCCCCATCCTTATAGCGATAGGTTTTGGCGATAATGCTCATATTAAGTTGGTTGGAATTGGTACCGCCGGCAGAAATCGTAAAATCATGCAAGGTGACAATACGCGGTAAGCCAGCCATTGCACTGATGAATGCCCCAAGATCGTGATATGAACCCTTTGCAACAATGGAAATTGGCAACTCTACGTAGAACTCTCTGGCTTGTTCTGCCTGCAAGTCAATAGAGGCAATTTCAAGGCCGTTGAGCAGGCCTTTATTGGTTATGTCCTCCAGCAAACCAGGCACTTCTGTATCGCTGGGCAGCTGGCTAACCAAGGCTCCAAAAGACTCCTCCATTTCGACCATCTGTTGCCTGTAGGCGTCCAGGTTTGCCGCTTGAAAGGCCTTTTTCTCGAAGTCTTTCTTGAGCCCCTCTTCTTGGCCCTCTGCGGACTTCAATTGGAGCTCCAGGCCCTCGATATGATAGTAATAGCCAGCGGTCAAAACCGCCGCCAACAGCGCTGCCCAAATAAATACTTTGACAGCAATCGGCCACGCGCCAATATTGTCCATATCCAGATCATTGACGTCAAAGTCGCGTAATGAACTTAGTGTGTCTTCAAATGCCATGCTTAGCCTTCCCCACCTTGTGCACCAGAAGTTGGCAGTTGTACTTTTACTGTCAAATTGAACGTAGTGGCTTGATCGCCGTAGTTGGGCGCCGCGCGAACAGCATCCAAATTCGGATCGGCCAACCAATCAGAGGCATCCAGCCGACGCATTAAACTCGATACCCGGTTATTGGACTCTGCTATGCCGCTAATGGTAATTGCCTTGTCGCGAGTTAGCAGCTTTGTATAAAAAACACCATCGGGAACAGTTCTAACCAACTGATCAAGTATTCGTACGATAATTGGCCTGTTGCCCTGTAATTCCTGGATGACCTTCATACGATCCAGCAATTGATTGCGCTTCTTTTGAATATCACGAATTTCGGCAACCTGCTTATCAAGTACCGCAATATGCTCAGTCAAATACTTATTTCGCGCTTTTTGCTCGTCTATCTGGCTGTTGACGATGCGGTCACCCAATAACACCAGCGCCACGCCGAAGGCGAGAACAAATGCAATGACTGTTAGGAACTCTTTTTTAAGTTCCTGGCGTCGCTCATCGCGCCACGGAAGTAAATTAATTTGCGCCATTAGTCAAAACTCCGTAAAGCCAAGCCACAAGCAATCATCATGGCGGGAGCATCACTGCTGAGCGCGACAGCATTTACACGCGATGAAATTGTCATGTCGGCGAAGGGGTTTGCAACTGTAGCCGGTGTACCCAGCTTTTCCTGAACCAGCTCTGGCAAACCCTCCATAGAAGCAACACCTCCCGCCAGAATAATATAGTCGACATCGTTATATTGACTTGAGGAGAAGAAAAACTGTAATGACCGGGCCACTTGCTGAACCACGGCTTCTTTAAATGGCTCGAGTACCTCAGGTTCATAATCGTCGGGCAATCCGCCCTGCTTTTTGGCGAGGCCAGCCTCCTCCAGAGGCAATCCATAGCGACGCATGATTTCGTCGGTAAGCTGTTTACCGCCAAATAATTGTTCCCGCGTATAAATTGTCTGCCCACCAGCCAACACACTAAGCGTAGTCATGGTTGCGCCTATGTCTACAACAGCCACAGTGCTGGCGGCGTCGGCACCCTCCTGCCCCTGTATGAGGGAAAATGCGCGCTCCATGGCGTAGGCTTCAACATCCATTATCTTGGCGGTCAGCTCCGCACCTTCTATAGCCTCTACTCTCGCATCGATAGTTTCTCGTCGACATGCGGCCAGCAGCACTTCCACCTGATTTTCACGTACAGGCGAAGGCCCCTGAATCTCGAAGTCGATAGCGACTTCTTCCAGCGGGTAGGGAATATACTGGTCGGCTTCCAGAGTCAGCTGAGTTTCCATATCATCTTCACTGAGTCCATCAGGCATATCGATCATCTTGGTGATGACCGAAGAGCCCGCTACTGCAGCGGAGACAACTTTCAGCTTCGTCCTGGATTGCGCGACGACGCTCCTGATGGCATTTGCAACACCATCAACGTCGTTGACATTCTTTTCGATTACAGCGTCCAGTGGAAGAGAGCTCACTGCGTAGCTTTCCACACGGTACTTGCCTCCCGTGTAGCTCAATTCCAACAGTTTCACCGTCGTTGAACTAATGTCCAGCCCCAGAACCGGCGTTACTTTTCTTTTTCCTATCATACCGAGCAACTTATTTTTCCCATCAGTTTCACTAACTTAGGATATTCTTATACACCGATACATTAATTAACAGATATAACATACACACCGATATATCCAAAGCTTAAAAAGGCTTATAATTACCATTCGGTAAATCCCATCCCCAATTAAAAGTACTACAAGCTGCGGCCAGAGTAAAAGAAGACTATGAGATTTCTCCACTTAATTTTGCGCCTGACCCTTTTGGGGTTTTTTGGTGCTCTCTGGCTATTAGCTGGAGTCTATTTATATCTTAGCCCCAAATTACCTGATGTAGAGACACTCAGAGACGTCAAATTACAAACACCAATGAGAGTATTCACGAACAGTGGCGATCTAATCGGCCAGTTCGGGGAGCAAAAACGCAACCCACTTCCCTACGAAGAAATTCCACAGCAATTTGTTCTGGCACTACTCGCAGCGGAAGACGATAGTTTTTTTCAGCATAGCGGCATAGACCTGATGGGGTTGATGCGCGCGGTCTCCGAACTTGTTCTAACCGGTCAAAAGGGGTCGGGCGGCAGCACGCTCACAATGCAGGTAGCGCGAAACTATTTTCTTTCCCTCGACCGCACTTTTATCCGAAAATTTAACGAGATCTTACTCGCTGTTGAAATAGAAAAGGCTCTCGACAAAGAGGAGATCTTTGAACTGTATTTCAACCGTATATTTCTGGGCCACAGGGCCTACGGCTTTGAAGCAGCAGCGCAAGTTTATTATGGCAAAGGAATGAGTGAGCTCAGCTTGGCCCAATTTGCAATGCTTGCAGGAATCCCCAAGGCACCATCGCGCAATAACCCAATACGTGGCCCGGAGGCAGGAGAACAAAGGCGCAACTGGATCTTAGGGCGTATGCTCGCACTCGGCTACATTACACCTACAGAACACGCAGATGCTGCGGCCCGGCCTGTCACGGCCAAGCATCACGGCGCAAAAATAAACTTCGCAGCCCACTACGCCGCCGAGATGGCTAGACAGCAAATGCTACAGCGCTATGGCATGTCGGCGTACAACGATGGATACCGTGTCTACACCACCATTGACAGCAAGCTGCAGCAAATCGCACAAGAGTCGGTAGCTCGCGGCCTGTTCACTTATGACAAGCGACATGGTTATCGCGGTGCCGAACAGCAGCTGCCACCACCAGACCCCAATGCCTACGCGGATTCCCAGGCAAGCAAATGGTTGGAAGTCTTGGCCTCAACACGCATCATCGCCGGCTTACGCAGCGCAATTGTTACCAAGCTTTACGAAGACAAAGTCGATTTTATTTTCGCAGATGGAAGCTCCAATGAATTGTTTTGGGACAACGGCCTAAAGCAGGCGAGACCGTATTTGAGCGAAAACTCCCGGGGCCCGGCACCTGATTTACCGGCCGATGTTGTGGCAGTTGGCGACCTGATCCGCCTTGATGTCAATGACGAGGGGGAGTGGCAGTTAAGCCAAATTCCCGCGGCGCAGGCCGCGCTGGTTTCTCTCTCTCCCGACAATGGTGCCATCGTGTCAATCGTTGGGGGGCTGGGCTTTGAGCAGAGCAAATTCAATCGGGCTACACAGGCGCAACGACAACCGGGGTCCAATTTTAAACCTTTTATCTATAGCGCGGCTTTCGACACCGGACTCACTGCAGCGACGCTCATTAACGACGCCCCCGTGGTATTTGAAGACAGCTCACTAGAGGGCCTGTGGCGGCCTGAAAACGACGGCGGGAAATTTTACGGACCAACGCGGCTACGCTGGGCACTAACCAAGTCGAGAAACCTGGTATCTATCCGTCTTCTGCAACAAATTGGCGTTGCAAAAGTGATTAGCTATGCGGAGCGCTTCGGCTTTGACACAGCCAATTTTACCCGGGATCTTTCTCTGGCACTTGGCACCCACGCCGTATCTCCCCTTCAACTGGCTTCGGCGTATACGGTACTGGCAAATGGGGGCTATCGGGTCGAGCCGTTCCTGATACAGCGTATTGAAAACATATCGGGCGACGTTGTTTTTCAAGCCAATCCGCTCACAGTCTGCAGAACCTGTGTAGAGCCCAATGGCAACAACGCTCTCTCCGCCGCAGACGAGGCCACCGCAGAACTGAGCATGGAAGAAATTCTTGCCAAACGAGAACCTTCGCTCTCAGAGCACCCTAAAGCACCGCGAGTCATGGCTGCAGATGTCAATTATATAATTGACAGTATCTTGCAGGATGTCATCACCAAAGGCACTGGGCGACGGGCTCTGGTGCTTGAGCGCGAAGATTTGGCTGGAAAAACCGGCACCACCAATGGCCCTATGGACGCCTGGTTTTCAGGCTACAATCGAGACGTAGTCACTACCGCCTGGGTTGGCTTCGACAGCTACACTCCCCTGGGAAGACGTGAATTTGGCGGCACCGCAGCCTTGCCCATCTGGATCGAATACATGCGCGAGGCACTGCAGGGTAGCCCGGATGTCGAGCGCCCTCTTCCACTGGGAATCGTAAACGTCAAAATTGACCCAAAAACCGGGCTACTCGCCAAACCCGGACAGAAAAATGTCATATCTGAGTATTTCAGGGAATCTAACGTACCTGAACAAGAGGCTGTCGAAGACGGCACCGGGGCCGGCAATCAGGGCACAGACGATCTAATCCAGGATATTTTCTAGGAAGATCAACCTAAACACCTGAGCCTATAGTGTCGGTTCGTAGGCTTCAGGATAAGGCAGGCGAGCCACGCCACTATCTACAGCGGCCCTGGCGACTGCGGGGGCTATTCGAGTTAGCAGTCGCAGGTCAATGGGCTTGGGAATAATATAGTCCCGCCCGAACTCCAACGACTCCAGGCCACAGGCATTCAACACCTCCTGCGTTACCGGCTCTTTTGCCAAATCACGAAGCGCGAGCACCGCGGCTACCTTCATTTCTTCATTGATAACGCTTGCACGAACATCCAGAGCGCCCCTGAAAATAAACGGGAAGCCAATAACATTATTCACCTGATTCGGAAAATCTGATCGGCCTGTAGCAATAACGAGGTCGTCACGAATCTCCTTGGCTAACACCGGGTCGATTTCGGGATCAGGGTTTGAGCAGGCAAAAATAACCGGCTTATCGGCCATAGATTGCAGCATTTGAGGACTGAGCAAGTTGGCGCCCGAAAGCCCCACAAACACATCGGCGCCCGCTACCGCGTCCGCAAGGGTGCGCTTATCTGTTTGATTGGCAAACTCTTCTTTGTAAAGATTTAATCCTTCACGGCCAACTGAAATAACACCGCGCCGATCAACCATATAAATATTTTCCTTACGCGCACCCATTCGAACTATTAGTCTCATGCATGCGATAGCTGCCGCCCCAGCGCCAAGGCAGGTGATTACAGCATCTTCCAAATTCTTTCCCTGTATTTCCAGAGCGTTTAGCAGGCCCGCGGCGGTAACAATAGCTGTTCCGTGCTGATCATCGTGAAAAACCGGAATATTACACTGCTCGATCAGGGTAGCTTCAATTTCGAAACACTCCGGAGCCTTGATGTCCTCAAGATTGATGCCACCAAACGTGTCGGAAATGGATCGTACAGTGGAAATAAACTGTGCCGGGTCTTCTGTGTCGACTTCAATGTCTACTGCATTCACTCCAGCAAAGCGTTTAAACAACAGAGCTTTTCCTTCCATAACTGGCTTGCTGGCGAGTGCTCCAAGGTTGCCAAGACCTAGAACGGCGGTACCGTTACTGATTACAGCGACCAGATTGCCCTTACCAGTGTACTTGTAGGCGTCCGCTGGATTATTCGCGATTTCGCGACATGGCTCCGCGACCCCCGGGCTGTAGGCAAGCGACAAATCATCCAACGTGTCCGCTTTCGTGGTTAGTTCAATGCTAATCTTCCCGGGTGTTGGTTCGGCATGATAGGCCAGAGCAGCTATTCTTAATTGGTCGGACATAGGTGTTACCACACTCGTTTGGATTTGGCAGTGGAGAAAAGAGGCACAAGAGAATATAGAAAAGCCAACTTGCGAACAAGGCAGATGCTTTGCTTTAGCAGAATATTGGCGCTATTAATTTAGAGCAAAAAAAAGCGCCTGCCCCTGATGGAGTGGCGCTTCCAGCGTACTGCCCTACGGCAGTACCTGACTTATCTTATGCTTTTTTGGTACCGCGGCTTCCAAAGCGCTTATTAAAGCGATCTACACGGCCACCTGTATCCAGGATCTTCTGCTTACCAGTATAAAACGGGTGGCACTCAGAACAAACATCGATGTGAAAATCACTACAGGTTGTAGAGCGAGTCTTAATCACGTTTCCACAACTACAGGTTGCAGTGACGTCTTCGTACTTTGGGTGTATATCAGCTTTCATAATGAAGCTCCTTATCTGTGGCACCGCCACTCGATCTTGTCGAGCACCGCACCTGGGAGTGGCCAGCTGGCCGGTCAAAAAATAGGCGGGCATCTTAACAGACGCAGCACGATACGCAAGACCCCGCTGAAATTGTTACAATGTCGGCAAAGCTCCGACACTTCATCCACTGACACTAGCTAGAATATTAATGCCTATACTCCGCCTGGCGATACCCTCGCCCCTGCGTGCCGAATTCGACTACCTTCCTCCAGCTGACATGGACGAAGAGCAACTTGCTGAGCTAAAACCCGGCATTCGGATACGCGTGTCTTTTGGCCGCAGGGAGGTCATCGGTTTTCTGATGGCAGTCGTTCCAAGCAGCTCAATTGACGCCAGTAAACTCAAAACCGCGTTAGAAATACTAGACCCGACTCCACTGATTAGCGAGACGCTCGTAGCACTGTGTGAATGGGCGGCCACTTACTATCAACACCCAGTGGGAGAAGTAATGCCCGCTGCCTTCCCCCCCGGACTGCGTAAAGGCCGTGTGCACATACCTCGAGGTGACCCGGGATGGAGCTTGACAGTACAGGGCAAAGGGCTTCCTCAAGGGGCACTGGGGCGCTCCAAAAAACAGGCCCTGGCATTGAAAATACTGCAGCAGCAGGGGCTCACCCCAACGACTGTATTCTCTCAGAATAATATTTCAGCGGCCGTTTTGCGGGCGCTGCGAGATAAAGGTCTGATCCAGGCTGAGCTATTGAAGTTAGCGCCAACTACTGCTCAATGCCATGAAACACATGAGCTAAACTCCAACCAAGAGGTGGTCGTAGACGCTCTGATACAACACCTGGGCATGTTTGGCGCGCATCTACTGGAAGGTGTCACTGGCAGTGGTAAAACTGAAGTGTACCTCCAATTGATAGCCCACTGCCTGAGACTACAACAACAAGTATTAGTGCTGATTCCGGAAATTGGACTCACCCCACAAACCCTGCAGCGGTTCGAGACAAGGTTCTCTGGCAGTATCGTAAGTCTGCACTCTGGCCTGACAGATGGAGCACGCCAGCGGGCGTGGGAAGCGGCGAGGGATGGCAGCGCACATATCATTCTCGGTACCCGCTCGGCGATATTTACACCCATTGCCAATCTGGGCTTAATAGTAGTAGACGAGGAGCATGATGCCTCCTATAAACAGCAGGATGGTTTCCGCTACAGCGCCCGGGACATTGCCGTGAAGAGGGCGCACCTTGAGAACTGCCCGGTATTACTCGGCAGCGCCACCCCCTCTCTTGAGAGCATCTACAACGCGAGAGAGGGACGATATAAACACTATCTGTTACCTGAGCGCGCGGGTGGCAGTGTTCTGCCCTCTATCCTGCCTGTCGATATACGCAAACAAGAGCTTTGGGGGGGACTCTCAAGCACAGTGATCGAATCCGTGCGCGAAACCCTCGCAAATGGTCAACAGGCGCTGCTATTCCTCAATCGCAGGGGCTATGCACCGACCCTGCAATGCCACGACTGCGGCTGGATTGCCGAATGCCGCAGCTGCGATGCCCGTCTAACCGTCCACCGTCGACGGGGTAAATTGCGCTGTCACCATTGCAATGCGAGCCAACACTTGCCCCATCAATGCCCCACATGTCAAAGCCGGTCACTGATGACAGCTGGCTTAGGCACCGAGCAAGCAGAGGAGTTTTTGCGGCAACAATTTTCACAATGGCCCGTTCACAGGGTAGATAGCGATTCGATGACGGGTCGGGATGCCATGCAATTACTGGTGGACAAGGTCATGAAAGGTGAACCCTGTATTTTGCTGGGTACTCAAATGCTAACCAAAGGACACCACTTTCCCGCTGTCAGCCTGGTAGCCATACTTGATGTAGACAGTGCGCTATTCAGCGCTGATTTTCGGGGTGAGGAACGTATGGCTCAACTACTGACACAGGTTGGCGGTCGGGCTGGTAGAGCAGAAATCCCGGGGCAGGTCATTCTCCAAACGCACTACCCGGACAACCCCGCGCTACTGGCAACGGTCCAGATGCCCTACGGCGAACACGCCAGGCAGATACTGGTAAAGCGGGAAGATACGGGAATGCCGCCCGCGGGCAAATTATTGATGCTGCGCACAGATTCAGTCGATGCCGAAACCGGAGAGCAGTTTTTGCTCAAACTGAGACAACAGGTGGAAGGGCGTTTGCCCGCCACCACAAAGCTAATTGGACCACTGCCCTCCCCCATGCAGCGACGCGCCGGTAAGTTTCGCAGCCAGATGCTTGTGATTACACCGAACCGTCAATTCGCTCAATTTGCAGCAGCCGAGTTGGTAAAAATTGCACAGACCCTGCCACTTGGCCGGGGCATGAAATGGTCCATCGATGTAGACCCTCTGGACACATTCTAGATTGTTCGCATGGTGGACGACCTAAAATCACCAAGGAGGGCGGACAGGCTGGATATTAAACCATCATAGAGCGATAATAGCGGTCCGGCGCGTCGGCGGACCGGCCCAGACTGAAGCAAATCGAGTACACCTCCTACCATGAAGCAACAACTTAGCCAGCTTATTCAGCAGGCACTGGACGCACTTGTTGCCCAGGGCGACTTACCCGCAGACATAGAACCGCGTATCCAGATTGATCGTACGCGCGACAAAAGTCACGGAGATCTGGCAAGCAATATAGCGCTCACACTGGCCAAGGCCGCGGGCAAGCCTCCACGAGATATCGCCATGGCCCTGTGCGCCGCTTTGCCTGCGGCTGGTTTCGTTGAAAAAACCGAGATAGCAGGGCCAGGGTTCATTAATTTTTTCCTCAGCAACAGCACTAGCCAGGCCGTCATCCAGGACATTCTGGCTAAGGGCCCTGAGTTTGGTACTTCAAACGAGGGGGCTGGTCGCAAGGCTCAGGTGGAATTTGTTTCCGCCAACCCCACCGGCCCTTTACACGTAGGTCACGGCCGTGGAGCAGCGGTAGGTGATAGCATTTGCCGCCTGCTAGCTTGCACCGGGTGGGACGTCTCCAGTGAGTTTTATTACAATGACTCGGGTCAGCAAATACAGAACCTGGCGCTGTCAGTGCAAGCTCGATGTAATGGCCTGGGTCCAGATCATGATAGCTGGCCCAAAGATGGTTATAACGGCGAATACATCCAGGACATTGCATCGGCGTACCTCGAGGGTGAAAAGGTCGACGCCAAAGACAAACACGTGACCGCATCGGGGGACCCAAAAAATCTCAATGACATCCGCGAGTTTGCCGTTGCTTATCTGCGCCGCGAGCAGGATCTAGACCTGAAAGCCTTTGGTGTCGACTTTGATAGGTACTTCCTCGAATCCTCACTGTACGAATCGGGGCAGGTTGAAGCCACTGTGGCGCGGCTGATAGAAAATGGTCACACCTATGAAGAAGGTGGTGCGCTGTGGCTACGCTCTACAACGTTTGGCGACGACAAAGACCGGGTGATGCGCAAATCAGACGGTGGCTATACCTATTTTCTACCGGATGTCGCTTATCACCTCAACAAATGGCAACGTGGCTTTGGCCGGGTAATTGACGAGCAGGGCGCTGATCACCACAGTACGGTAATGCGTGTACGCGCGGGCCTACAGGCTTTGAATCAGGATATCCCCCTGGGTTGGCCCGAGTATGTCTTACACCAGATGGTGACCGTAATGCGCGACGGCGAGGAAGTTAAGCTATCAAAGCGCGCCGGCAGCTATGTAACCCTCAGAGATCTCATCGACGAAGTGGGCCGCGACGCCACGCGCTATTTCCTTGGCGCACGGGCTGCCAACTCTCAACTGAATTTTGATATCGACCTGGCCCTATCCAAAACCAACGACAACCCGGTGTACTACATCCAGTATGCCCACGCCAGAACTTGCAGTGTTATGCGTAAGCTCACTGAACAGGGCTGGGATTGGGATGTAAATTTCGCCCTCACCCAGCTGGATCAGTTAAACGAAGAGTACGAAAAGGCACTTATGAGCAGGCTCGCGCGCTACCCTGAGATGGTCGCCAAGGCCGCTGCCAGCTCCGAGCCCCACACGGTTGCCACCTACCTGCGTGAATTAGCCGGCGAGTTTCACAGCTACTACAATGCGCATAAAATGTTGGTCGATGACCCAGCCATTCGCGCTGCCCGTGTGGCCTTAAGCGAAGCCGTTCGTCAGGTAATCGCCAATGGCCTTGCTCTGCTGGGTATTTCGGCCCCGGAGTCTATGTAAGCCATGGCCAAAGACTATGCCAAGGCACGAAAACCAAGCAGCCAACGTGCCAGAAAAACCAGTACCCGCAAACCGGCGGCAAGGGGAAAGGCTAGCACAATGGGCTGGCAACTGTATGTCGCGGGATTGCTGTCCGGCGTATTCCTAAGCTTTCTGCTATATCTGGGCACTCTTCCACCGGCCGGTGACGGTGCCATGGCGCCTACAGCAGAAAACCAGGCACCAGCCAAAAGTGAGCCGCCCAAGCCTCGCTTCGACTTTTACACACTATTACCCGAACAATCTGTTCAGCGCATGGCAGCTCCGGCCGAAACGACAACTCCCCAAAGCACCAAAAACGCAGAGTTTTACCTGCTGCAGGCAGGGTCTTTCAAACAACGTGAAGATGCAGACCGCCGACGCGCGGAACTACTACTGCTAGGCCTGGAACCAAATATCGAAGAAACCAATGGCGACAACGGGCGCTGGTACCGCGTTTATCTGGGGCCATTCCAGTCGCGCACCAAACTCAACAAGGCCCGCAGTCTCACAGCAGCGCAGAATATCGACACGCTGCTATTAAAGCGTCGCAGCGGCTAGCCACCCCTCAGGCCTGACACTGCTGTATCGCGAAAAGCCGGCTACTTTCACCAGCCTACTTGAAAACAGCCCAGTAACCCCCATATCTGCTCAATACCTGCAGGAGATCAAAAGTGGAACAATATAGAGGCACCACCATTCTATCGGTACGCCGAGGAAACAGCGTAGTAATCGGGGGTGACGGACAAGTCTCCATGGGCAACACCGTTATGAAAGGTAACGCTCGCAAGGTACGACGTTTGTACAAAGATCAGGTATTGGCCGGCTTCGCCGGAGGCACTGCTGATGCCTTTACCCTGTTCGAGTTATTTGAAGCCCAGCTCGAAAAGCACCAGGGGCACCTGGTTCGCGCCGCCGTTGAGCTGGCCAAGGCCTGGCGCACAGAGCGCTCTTTGCGACGCCTCGAAGCGCTGCTAGCTGTGGCCGACAAAGACACATCTCTGGTTATTACCGGCAATGGCGATGTCATTGAGCCAGAAGACAACCTCATTGCCATCGGTTCCGGCGGGCCATTCGCCCAATCGGCGGCGCGTGCGCTATTGGACAATACCGAACTGGATGCGCGCAGCATTGTTGAGAAAGGTTTGGGTATTGCGGCGGATATTTGCATCTACACCAATCACAATCGAACGATTGAACAACTGGATATTTAGGGACACACATGTCAGATATGACCCCCCGCGAAATCGTCCACGAATTGGACAAACACATCGTTGGCCAGGAGCCGGCAAAACGTGCTGTGGCGATCGCCCTGCGCAATCGTTGGCGCCGTATGCAGCTACCTGAAGAGCTGCGCGCTGAAATAACACCCAAGAATATTTTGATGATAGGCCCCACCGGCGTGGGAAAAACCGAAATTGCCCGCCGCCTCGCCAAATTAGCCAACGCGCCTTTTATAAAAGTTGAAGCCACCAAATTCACCGAAGTAGGCTATGTTGGACGTGATGTAGAGTCCATCATCAGGGATCTCGTCGATGTATCTATAAAGCTGTTTCGCGAACAGGAAATGGAGAAAGTGCACTTTCGCGCGGAAGAAGCCGCCGAGGAGCGCATCCTCAACATCCTGCTTCCCCCTGCCAGAGACAGTGAAGTCGATAGCAGCTCAAGTGCGCGCCAATTGTTGCGCAAAAAGCTCCGCGAGGGCGAACTGGATGAAAAGGAAATAGAAATAGAAATCAGTGCTGCGCCCGGCGGCGTGGAAATTATGGCCCCCCCCGGTATGGAAGAAATGACCAGCCAGTTACAGAGCATGTTCTCCAATATGGGGCAGCAAAAGCTCAATAAGAAAAAAATGCCCATCAAGGCTGCTTTTGACGCCCTGCGCGAAGAAGAAGCCGGAAAAATGGTCAATGAGGAAGAGTTAAAGCAAAAAGCTATTCATGCGGCGGAGCAAAATGGCATCGTATTCATCGATGAACTGGACAAAGTCGCGAAGCGCAGCGAGGGCGCCGGTGCCGATGTGTCGCGCGAGGGTGTGCAAAGAGATCTGCTGCCCCTGATTGAAGGCAGTACCGTGACAACTAAATTTGGCATGATTAAAACAGACCACATATTGTTTATCGCCTCCGGAGCCTTTCACTTGGCAAAGCCCTCCGACCTGATACCTGAATTGCAAGGTCGCCTACCCATCCGGGTAGAACTATCGGCCCTGAGCGCCGAAGATTTCGAACGCATTCTGACCGAGCCCGATGCCTCGCTCACCGAGCAATACCAGGCCTTGCTGGCCACCGAGGGTCTGAATATAGAGTTCGATAAGGCAGGCCTGAAACGCATTGCCGAGACTGCCTGGCGGGTCAATGAGAAAACCGAAAACATCGGAGCACGACGCTTGCACACCGTTATGGAACGCCTTTTGGATGATGCCTCATTTAGCGCTGCAGACACCGGCCTGAGTGATGAAGCACTGATCATCGACACGCAATACGTCAACGACCAGCTGCTGGAGCTAAGCGAAGATGAAGATTTATCGCGCTTTATCCTCTGACAACTGATGAGCAACTCAAACATCAAACCAGTCGGCATCAAACTGCACACAAAATCCCGAGCGCTGGAGTTGGGCTATGAGAACGGCGACAGTTACTCACTGAGTTGCGAATATTTACGTGTTTACTCCCCCTCTGCCGAAGTTAAAGGCCACGGTCCAGGGCAGGAAGTTCTGCAAACCGAAAAGTTAAACGTCAACATTACCGCAATTAAACCGGTGGGGAACTATGCCCTGCAACTGGTATTCGATGACGGCCACGATACAGGCCTGTATTCCTGGTCCTATCTTCACGAGCTGTGCACCAAGCACGATCAATGGTGGCAGATCTATCTCGATCGCATGTCAGAAGCAGGCGCCAGCCGGGATCCGGCCGTGCAGGTTCTCAAACTCTAAGCTCGCGGTACCCGAACTGCAGTCCATTGTTCCCACTAAACTTCAGAGTGGTTTTTGCGGCTCCCTGCGCAGATAGATACGCCATTCTATTCACGTTACAATGGCCTGATAATTCCGCCACACAACCGACGATATCGAGATGCCATGAGCGACGAGGAAACAACCCACTTCGGCTACAAAGACGTTAAGCGCGAAGAAAAAGCTGGCATGGTTGCCGATGTCTTCCACTCCGTAGCTGCCCGCTATGACTTAATGAATGACTTGATGTCTGGTGGTATTCACCGTATCTGGAAGCGTTTCACCATCGAACTCAGTGGCGTGCGCAAAGGCAATGCTGTGCTGGACATTGCAGGCGGCACAGGAGATCTCGCAGCAAAATTTTCTGACATTGTGGGCACAGAGGGGCGGGTAGTACTGGCTGATATCAATGACTCCATGCTAAAGGTAGGGCGTGACAAACTCATCGACAGTGGACGCCAGGGCAACATTGAGTATATTCAGGCCGACGCCCAGTACTTACCCTTTCCCGATAACAGCTTCGATTGCGTAACCATTGCTTTTGGCCTGCGCAACGTCACCGATAAAGACACTGCGCTACAATCCATGCTGCGCGTACTAAAACCTGGCGGACGGCTGTTGGTCTTGGAGTTTTCCAAACCTACAAACGAATTGATGAGCAAGGCCTACGATGCTTATTCCTTCAACATCCTTCCGCGCATCGGCAAACTGGTGACCAACGACGCAGACAGTTATCAATATCTGGCAGAATCGATACGCAAGCACCCCAATCAGGAGTCCCTGAAAGACATGATGGAAGAGGCCGGGTTCAGTCGCTGCGAATTCCACAACCTGACCGGCGGTATAGTCGCTTTGCACAAGGGCATCAAAGCCTAGCATGGCTACACCTATCGACCCGGTAGTTCACACCGCTGCTCTGGCCGCCCTGGAAGCTGCACTCAACCAGGCCCTGACTCTTGCACCTGAGGGTCGCGATGAACTAGCCACACTTGCCGACTCTGTGTTTGCCCTGCAGTGCACCAAACCTGAATTCCATGTGTACCTGCAGCCCACTGAACAGGGTATTCGACTAATGGGTGTTCACGATGGTGATGTTACTACCAGCGTCAGGGGTGAAGCCTCGGACTTTACAGAACTGGCAAGCTCCTCAGACCCCGCAGCCACACTTATCAATGGCAAGCTGGAGCTTCGCGGTGACAGCGGAGCCCTAATCCACTTGCAAAAAATTCTGAGTAATCTGGACGTCGACTGGGAAGCACCCCTGGTGAGTACTCTGGGCGATGTCGCAGGCCATCAGCTGGCCGAATTATTGCGTGGGGCTTTCAGCTGGGGCAAGCAAGCCTCTGAAAGTCTGGCGCGGCAAATCAATGAGTTTATCCACGAGGAAGCCAGGCTGAGCCCCCCAACACTGGAGCTGGAAGACTACTATCGTGATGTTCAGGACCTGGTGATGCGTGTTGAGCGTCTGGCATCGCGAACCCAACGCTTGCGCAAGCGATTGCAAACCCGGAAGAGTTAAAACTGCCATGTCGCGCATAAGTCGAATAAAGAAAATACTGGGTGTCGTCAGTCGCTACAGACTGGATGAATTTGTCGATACAGACAAACTGCCAACCCTGGCGCGCACTGGCCTCAAGTTAATCCCCTGGCGCTTGCGCACAGCACCCAACCTGCCTCGCGGCGTAAGAATTCGCAAAAGCCTGGAAGAGCTGGGGCCGGTATTCATCAAGTTCGGACAAATGCTATCAACCCGGCGCGACCTCTTACCCGAAGACATCGCGGATGAACTCGCCAAATTACAGGATGATGTTCCACCATTTCCGCAGCAGCAATCAATCGCCATCATTGAGCAGGCACTTGGCGATCCAGTCGAAAAACTGTTCAAGCACTTTGATGCCACTCCACTAGCCTCCGCATCAGTAGCACAGGTTCACTCTGCGAAACTGCTTACGGGCGAAGAAGTAGTCATAAAGGTCATCCGTCCTGACATTGAGCCTGTAATCAGGCAGGATATTGCCCTCCTGCATACACTGGCCCGCCTGGTAGAAAAGTACTTACCCGAAGGTCCGAGGCTGCGGGCGGTTGAAGTGGTTGCCGACTACGAAAACACTATCCTTGATGAGCTGGACCTTCAACGTGAAGCGGCTAATGCCTCACAATTACGGCGGAATTTTGAAGATAGCAAGCTGCTCTATGTGCCAAAAGTCTATTGGGACTATACCTGCCACACTGTATACACAATGGAGCGCATTTCTGGCATACCTGTTACAGACCTCAGCCAACTGCGAGCCAAAGGTGCAGACCTGAAAGTTCTGGGGGAACGCGGCGTAGAGATATTTTTTACCCAGGTATTCCGGGACAGTTTCTTCCACGCAGACATGCACCCGGGCAATATTTTTATCGATGCGAGTAACCCTGCAGACCCCAGCTATATTGCTGTAGATTGCGCCATCATTGGCAGCCTCAGTGAATCCGACCAGTACTATCTGGCTCGAAACCTGCTCGGCATCTTCAAACGCGACTACCACGAGGTGGCGCAACTCCATGTTGAATGTGGCTGGGTACCACCGCAAACAAGAGTGCAGGATTTTGAGTCTGCCATGCGAGCAGTTTGCGAACCCATTTTCGAACGCCCAATCAGTGAAATATCGTTCGGTCAGCTTCTTATCTACCTGTTCCAGACCGCCAGACGATTTGGCATGGAAGTACAGCCCTCGCTCATACTGCTACAAAAAACCCTGCTCAACATTGAAGGGCTGGGCCGACAACTGTACCCCCAGCTTAACTTGTGGGACACAGCACAGCCGTTTCTGGAACACTGGGTGCAGGAGCGATATTCACCCCAGAGCATGTTGAAAAAAATACAACGCCAGGCCCCCTCGTGGCTGGAACAACTACCGCTGCTACCCGACGCTGTAATGGAGAACCTACAGCATTCCCGTGATCTGGAGCAGAGCTCTAGCCTACAACAACGCCGTCTGGATAATTTTCAGGCTCAGCTTGAGTCGGGCAAACGCCGGGGTAAATATCGGACCTTAGCGTTCATCGCTCTACTCTTTGCTGCAGCCGCAGCAATACCGAACAGCGCTAACTTACTGGCACAGGCCCCTCCACTGACCTGGCTACTAGCGCTGGCGGCACTCATCCTTTACTGGCGCAGTGACAGCAGCGACTGATGTACCAACCCACCGCCTGTGACATAATGCGCCTTCACAAGGAAGGATCTAATGTCCAAAGGCAAAGCTTTTTCAGCACAACTACGTTTTAATGAGCAGGGCCTGATACCGGCCATTGCTCAGGATTGGAAGACTGGCGAGGTCTTGATGCTTGCGTGGATGAACTCGGAATCAGTGGAGTTGTCTGTGCAAGAGGGCAGGGCTGTATACTGGTCGCGCTCCAGGGCGGCACTATGGCGCAAGGGTGAGGAGTCAGGCCATGTTCAACACCTGAAGGAAATGCGCATGGACTGCGACGCAGACGCACTGTTGATAATGGTCGAACAGGTAGGCGGTATCGCCTGCCACACAGGGCGTCGAAGCTGCTTTTATCAAAAGCTTGATAATGGCAATTGGGAAGTAACCGGGCCTGTGATCAAACCCGCTGACGAGATTTATCGGAAGGATTGATGAGCAATACACTGGAAGAACTAACTAGAATTCTGGAGCAGCGCAAAGACGCTGACCCCGAGCAGTCTTACGTGGCCAGTTTGCACAGCAAGGGCCTAAACAAAATTTTGGAGAAAGTGGGCGAGGAGGCCAGCGAGGTAATTATCGCGGCCAAAGACGCTCAACTTAGCGGAGATCGCAGCGAGTTAATTGCCGAGACCGCGGACCTTTGGTTTCACTGCATGGTAATGCTGTCGCACTGTGGCGGCAGCGCAGAAGAGGTCACCAACATTTTGCAGGAGCGTTTTAACTTATCCGGGCTGGCAGAAAAAGCAGCCCGCACGGAATCACACTGACATAATCGGTAGAGAAGGAGAGAGAAATGGGTATTGGCGGAATTAGTGTTTGGCAGCTACTTATTATACTTGCCATTGTTATCATGCTTTTCGGCACCAAGCGCCTGCGAACACTGGGTGGCGATTTAGGCAGCGCTGTAAAAGGCTTTAAGAAAAGTATGTCAGATGATGACAGTACCGAAGAAAAAACGGACGATGATGCAGATGCATCTTCTGCCGGCCTGAACAAAGATAAGTAGAACGAACTACAGCAATGTTTGATATTGGCTTTGCAGAACTCGTTATTATCAGCGTGGTAGCGCTATTAGTGATAGGGCCGGAACGTCTTCCTGGCGCTATACGCACCGGCAGCCTATGGCTCAGTAAATTCAAACGGGGGTTTAACGACATCAAACGTGAAGTTCAACAAGAACTGCACAATGATGGGGTAATGCAGGAATTGCGCAAAACCGGGGAAGACCTGAAAGAGCAGGCCAATAGCATCCAGCATGATGTAAAAAAGTCCGCTGAATCTATCGTCCAAAGCGTAGCACCCGACACAACTACCGACGATAAGACAGAAGCCCCTGTAGAGAAAAATAACGCATGAGTTCCACCACCGAAACAGAAGACCAGCCCAAACCGCTGGTAGCGCACCTCACCGAGTTGCGTGACAAACTGCTGCGCAGCCTGCTGGCGGTACTCATTGTGTTTATCGGTTTGTTTCCCTTCGCTAATGAAATTTATGCTTTTGTGTCCGAACCCCTGCGCTCGATTCTGCCAGAGGGTGCCACCATGATCGCCACGGACGTTGCCTCGCCATTTTTAACGCCTTTCAAACTGACAATGGTTGCAGCCATATTTCTCGCCATACCCTATGTTCTGTATCAGGTCTGGAGCTTTATCGCTCCCGGCATGTATCGACACGAGAAACGTCTGGCCGTTCCCATGATGGTTTCCAGCGTCGCCCTTTTTTACGCAGGCGCCGCTTTCGCCTACTTTGTCGTGTTCCCGCTTATATTTGCCTTCTTCACCAGCGTGGGACCCACTGACGTCACTATCATGACGGACATTAATCGCTATCTGGATTTTGTGCTCAAGCTTTTTTTCGCCTTCGGCCTGGCATTTGAAATACCAATCGCCGTGATTCTTTCAGTCTGGGCCGGGATCACAACGCCGGATTCACTGGTTAGAAAGAGACCTTACATAATCGTTGGCTGCTTTGTCATCGCGATGTTGCTCACACCGCCGGACATTATTTCCCAGGCACTGTTGGCACTGCCAATGTGGGCGCTGTTTGAAGTGGGCGTGTTTTTCGGCCGCCTGATCGAACGCTCAAAATCTAGAGAAGAACGCAGCGAAAGCAAAGAATTATCCTGAAAGCACGCAAACAAATGGGCAGCTAACAATGACACTTAGCGCAGCGCAATCTAAACGATCAACTCCTTCAATCATGGCCTTTCTGGGATTGTTTCTCCTCTTATTCGCCTCCAGCAGTTGGTCACAGGAAGCTGCAAAAACTGATGCTTCCATGCGTGAAATCCTTGAAACCGAGGAGCAAGTAGAACGTCTGGTAGAGGAGAAAGAACAGTCTGACCCCAAGTCTATTGATGCACAGAAAACACCGCTTTCCAGTATATTAGGCCTCAGCTCAGCCATGAATAAACAGGACTACGCCAAAGCCGGCAAATTCCTGGATATGCGTTACTTGCCTGAAGAACTGGACGAATTCACCCCCGAGCAACTCATTCAGGCACTGGGTTACGTGTGGAGCCAACAAAATATCTTCGACGTCCACTCGCTAAGCGATGACCCCGAGGGGAACCTCAACGACGGGCTGCCCAGTTATCGTGACCAGATCGGTCTTGTACAAATTAGCACGGGTGAAGTGCCTATATTTCTGCAGCGCGTCCCCGATGGCAAAGGCGGCAAGGTTTGGAAGCTTTCAAATGCGACCGTGGCCAAGATTCCCGAGATGTGGGACGAGCTGGGTTACAGCCCTATCGCCATCTATTTCAAAAGCTTGTTGCCCGACTTCCGATTTATGGGTATGGACAACTGGCAAGTCATTGCCACGGTGCTTTTTTTCCTGTTGGCCTGGCCTATAGCCGCAATACTAAGCTCGTTGTTAATGCGCATCGCATTGCTAATACCCAATCGCTTCCCCCTTGGGATCCAACATTTTTTCAAAGTCCCCATGCGATTCTTCCTGTTTCTCCTGTTGGCCAGGATGATGGTCAATGAGCTCGGCCTATCTCTGACCGCCAGGGTGTTAATGGAGTCCAGCGGTGTAGATTACATTGCGTATACCGTATTGTTTATGGGTGCGATCTCGCTGATTCGCGACTACCAGATTCGCAAAATGCAATACGCAGGAAAGCCTCAACTCGCGGCCCTGCTAAAGCCGATGACAATCATTATCAAGACTGTGCTGATTACCATCATCGCCCTTGTGTGGGCAGATTCGGCGGGCTACAACATGTCCACCATACTGGCTGGCTTAGGTGTGGGCAGTCTGGCGGTCGCTCTGGCAGCACAAAAAACCCTTGAGAACGTCATTGGTGCAGTCACACTCTACACCGCAAGACCGGTAAATCCCGGTGATTTTTGCCGCTTTGGTACTGTTGTGGGCACGGTAGAGGAAATCGGTCTGCGCTCTACAACAATACGCACACTCAATCGCACCCTGGTTGTCATACCCAACTCAGTATTTTCTGCGGTAGAAATAGAAAACTTCTCTGTGCGCGATCGCATACGCTTTTTTCACGAAATCAGATTGGCTATCTCCAGTCCCACCCAATTAACCACGACGCTGGAAAATACACGCGAGCTATTCTCCAGCCATTCAGAGGTTATGGACGACACTATCAGCATTCGCCTATCGCGTATTGACGATGCCACGGCAATACTGCGCATAGATGCCGGTGTTGCGACTACCGATTATCAGAAATTTTTGCAGACCGCAGAAGAGTTAAATTTAGGCATTGTCTCTATCGTGCAAGACTCGGGAGCTGGCTTTAGTGGCCCCAGTAAAACGCTCCAACTCAGGCAGTTTACTGATGATGAAAAAACATTTGTAGGCAGTGGCCAGGCAGTTTGAAATCCAGCAGCGGATTAACAATCCTGTGGCAAATCATGGGGTTTCTCAAACCCTATAAGCTGCGCCTCCTGTTGGCGAGCATAGCATTGCTATTCACCGCCGCGGCCACTCTGTCCATGGGCAAGGGTGTGCAGGTGTTAATCGACCAGGGGTTTGGTGGGGGCAGCGTCGATGACCTGCGCTACGCAATCACCTTAATACTCACCCTGGGTGGCGCTATGGCCATCGGTACCTTTCTGCGTTTCTATCTGGTTTCCTGGCTGGGCGAGAGGGTGAGCGGCGATATTCGACTAGCCGTTTTTGACAATATTGTGCGCTTGAATCCAGGCTATTTCGAAACAAACCGCAGCGGTGAGATTATGTCTCGACTCACCACTGACACCACCTTGCTACAAACCATTATTGGCTCCTCTCTCAGTATGGCACTTCGCAGCAGCCTCACTTTAAGCGGGGCACTGGTAATGATGTTTATCACAAACCTGAAACTGAGTCTGATTATCACAGTGGGCATCCCTCTGGTTTTACTGCCAATTCTTGTGTTCGGGCGGCGTGTGCGGAAGTTGTCCAACCAGAGCCAGAGCAGTATTGCCAGCGTTGGAACCTATGCTGGAGAAATAATACAAAATATCAAAGTGGTACAGAGCTACACTCGCGAGCCCTACGAGTCCTCCGCATTTTCCCGTGAAGTCGAACGTGCCTTCAGTATTGCCAGAAAACGGATTTTCACCCGCTCACTGCTCATAGGCGCGGCCATTTTTATGTTGTTTGCCAGTATGTCGGGCATGCTGTGGTCCGGCGGACGCAGCGTACTCTCCGGCGCCATGACGGGTGGAGAGTTAGGGGCATTTGTCTTTTATGCCCTTATGGTAGGCAGCGGCGTAGCAACCATCGCCGAAGTCTGGGGCGAATTACAGCGGGCCGCGGGTGCAGCGGAGCGATTACTGGACCTGTTAAATACCAAAAGCCTCATCGATGACAGCGGGCGATCCAAACTTGCAAACGATAGAAAACAGCCCGACGTAGCTTTTAACGATGTCACTTTTTCCTATCCCACACGACCTGAATTTGCGGCACTCAAGAATTTTTCACTTCATATAGAACGCGGTAAAAGTCTGGCACTGGTGGGACCTTCAGGCGCGGGAAAATCTACCGTGTTTGAGCTGCTACTGCGTTTTTACGACCCCCAACAGGGGGAGATCGTACTTGATGATATTAATATTCGTGAAATGCCACTGAAACAGCTACGAGAGCAAATGGCTCTGGTCCCACAGCAGCCCGCTCTCTTCACTGCTGATGTGAAGTACAACATTGCCTACGGCAAGGCAACCGCTTCCGAGCAAGAGGTTTTCGCTGCGGCAAAAGCGGCCCACGCCCACGAGTTTATTACACAGTTACCCAGCGGCTATGCCAGCCACCTAGGGGAACAAGGTGTGCGTTTGTCCGGCGGACAAAGACAGCGAATTGCGCTAGCTCGCGCCATACTCAACGATCCCAGAATTTTGCTGCTGGATGAAGCAACCAGTGCGCTGGATACCCAGAGTGAACAGTTAGTACAGGAAGCGCTGCAAGAATTGATGCACAAGCGCACCACGGTGATTATTGCGCATCGGCTTTCCACTATTTTGCACGCTGACAAAATTGCCGTTATGGATCACGGCCAAATCGTGGCAAGCGGCACCCATGAACAACTTCTGCAAAGCTGCGAGCTTTACGCCCGCCTCGCAAAATTACAGTTTAGAGACTCAGGTCCTGGCGATTGATCTAACGCTCAGAGGCCTGATTGAGCAAACGAACACGATCTCGTCGCTCCTGATTTACACGGGACAAGTCGCTTAAAGTATCTTTTGATATTCCGATAACATTACCCAGCCAGTCAACGGTCAAGCGGGTGTTATTCGATGCGCACTTGAACATTCCAGTCAGCGGCGCTTCGCGTAAAATTCCGGTGGAGTCTTTCCAGACCGAGTGCAAATGGTCGCCAGTAGCATCCTTGGCAGTCTCCAGGGCAATCGACATAACTTCCATCGACTCCAACAGCGCCTCAATACCGATCCACTCAACCATTGCACCCTTTTCAACGCTGTGCCTGAGATTGCGCCGCAATTTTCGCGACAAATTTCGAAACTCCCGATCTACCCTCCCGCCAAATACGGGGTCGGCAGCGGGCGTCAGTTGATCTTCAGCCGCTAATTCGCGCCAGTCATCAAGCGTTAGAACGCCTTCAATTTGAGGGAACACAAGCTTCTCTTCAGTGTTCATGTGTACGTACATATTTTCGATATAAGCGCGGCCGTCCTTAACGACTGAATCTCCTGTTATTTCACCCTCACGCCAACGCACGATATCCGCCAGTAAACGGCGGCCGCGCAGAGCCATTTTGTCATGCTCCCGTTGCAGGCTGTCGACGTTATCTGCAGCGTTTTCGTCAATTTCTGCGACTCGGTTGTAAACCAGGTCTTCGCGGGGGTGATGATAGCGATCAGGCCAGAAGACCATGTAGTCCATGGTTTCATACATAACATGGGTGTCTACCAGCTCTCCGGAATCAACAGCTTCGAGTTGTTGTGCGAAGATAGCCATAACACTGGCAATTTGTTTATGCTCAGCACGTAGAGCCGCCATGATGGGTTGTTCGGCAGTCACTTTTGCTTTGGGCTTGGCTTTGGCCTTAACCTTGGCTTTCACGGCTGGTTTCCCGGGTGCAGGCTTGTTGCGCTTGGACGCGCTTTTTTTAGCTGTCTTACTGGCAACCATTAGGCTCCCTCCAGTCAATATTCCTTCCAAAACAGGGTGTTAAGCTAACCTGTCTCACGCATTACTATATTGATCCTGCTCATTGAATACAAAAACACCGGCGAGATGCCGGTGTATAGTGCGAAACATTAAACTGCCCCTTAGGCTTGCTAGCTACTAAACTCGCGCACCAGGCCAGAAATTGATTCCTTGGCATCCCCAAACAGCATACGCGTATTTTCTTTGTAGAACAGAGGGTTTTCGATACCGGCAAAACCTGAGGCCATGGAGCGCTTGAGCACAAACACGGTGCGGGCATGGTCAACATTAATCACCGGCATACCGTAGATGGGTGAAGACTCTACTTCTCTAGCCGCAGGGTTCACCACGTCGTTGGCGCCAATAACGATCGCAACATCAACGTTTTCCATACGCGGATTAATGTCATCCATTTCAAGCAGCTGGTCATAGGGCACATCCGCCTCTGCCAGCAAAACGTTCATGTGCCCGGGCATACGCCCCGCCACCGGGTGAATACCAAAATTGACTTCGGCGCCATTTCTTTCCAATAGCTCGCACAGCTCTTTCACCACGTGCTGGGCCTGGGCCACAGCCATACCGTAGCCTGGAATAATCGCCACATTGCTCGCCGCTTCCAGAACATAGTAAGCGTCCTCAGCTGAGATGGGCTTGATTTCACCTTCTACCTCAGTAGTATCCGAGCTCACACTTCCAAAACCGCTGAACAAAACATTACTCAAGGAGCGGTTCATTGCCTTACACATAATTTGCGTAAGAATAATGCCCGATGCGCCCACCAGTGAGCCCGCCACGATCAGAATATTGTTATTTACTGCGAAGCCCGCAGCACAAGCCGCCAGTCCGGAGTAGGAGTTGAGCAATGAAATAACAACCGGCATATCGGCTCCGCCGATAGGGATTACTGCCATTACGCCAAACAACAGCGACAGACCAATAACCAGATATAACCACTGGGCATTACCGGGCTCGATACAAAACATGACGGCACTGGCTACAATGCCCAACACAATCAGGCTGTTAACCACCTGCTGGCCTTTGAACATCACCGCGCCGCTGCCAATTTTCTCGCTCAACTTGCCATAAGCAATCAGCGAGCCGGTGAACGTCAGGCCACCGATAAGAATGGACAACACGATGGTGACCAGAGTAAATGTCTCTGTAGCGGTAGCCAGCGCAGCCCAACCAACCAGCAAGCTGGCCATACCGCCAAAGCCATTAAACAGCGCTACCATCTCTGGCATCGACGTCATTTGCACCATACGCGCAGCGGTGCCACCAATGATGCCACCAACGACAAAGCCCAGCAGTATCCACTGATATTCAACAATGCCCTGATCGAGAAGCGCCACCACCATTGCGAGCAACATTCCAGACGCAGACAACATATTGCCGCGCCTTGCAGAGCCAGCCGATCCCAGCAACTTCAAACCGTATATAAACAGTCCTGCTGCCACGATATAAGAAAACTGGATTACCATTTCCATACCCGATGTAAATTCCATTATTGGCCACTCCCTTTCTTCTTGAACATGGCCAACATACGGTCAGTCACCATATAACCACCCACTACATTAATCGTTGCCAGGGCTACCGCAGCGGCACCCAGCCAGTTGGCCAAGTCCTGCTGGCCCGTTCCCGCCAGACTAATAGCACCCACAACTGTAATGCCTGAAATCGCATTGGCGCCAGACATCAAGGGGGTATGCAGTGTTGCGGGCACCTTGGTGATTAACTCGAAGCCCAAAAATATGGACAGCATTAAAATAAAAGTCAGAAATACAATTTCCATCAGCTTTCTCCCGCCTGTATTTTCTTAATTGTCTCATTGGTCACTTCGCCACCATGGGTGATGATGCAACCGGGAAGAATGTCGTGTTCGAAATCGATATTGAAAACGTTTGTCTCTTTATCCCAGCTGTCTTCAACCAGGTTAAAAAGATTACTGGAGTACATTTGGCTGGCGTCACGACACACTTCGTTGGACAAGTTGCCCTGACCAATAACTGTCACGCCATTTATATCAACAGTCTCGTTGGGAACAGACCCCTCTACATTACCGCCTGTTTCTGCGGCCATATCCACTACGACAGAACCAGGGGCCATGCCCTCGACCACGTCCCGCGTAACAATTACCGGGGGTTTGCGGCCAAATACCTGGGCCGTAGTAATAAGTACATCCGACTCAGCAATAGCATCTTTCTGTGCATCCCGCTGTATCTGTATCTGTTCCGGGGTTAGCTCCTTGGCATAACCACCGGAGGTTTCACCCGTGTCGCCCAAATCGATATCAAGAAAAGTTGCACCCAGAGATCTCACTTGCTCCGCCACCACGGGACGCGTATCAAACGCGGTTACCTTGGCACCCAAACGTTTGGCGGTAGCAATGGCTTGCAAGCCCGCCACACCCGCTCCAATAATGAACACCTTAGCGGGCTTAAGCGTACCTGCGGGGGTCATCATCATGGGGAAAATTCGGGGTAATTTCGCCGCTGCCAACATCACCATGACATAACCCGCCAGGTTGGCCTGGGAACTCAGAGCATCCATTTTCTGGCTGCGGGTGGTGCGGGGAATCATTTCCATACTGATAGAAGTCACGCCCTGCTTACGCAGAGCCTCCACCAACTCGTGTTCATTGAAAGGGTCCAGATAGCTGATGTGAATGCAGCCGGACTTCATCATGGCTACTTCGGCCAGTTCCGGCTTGCGCAAGCGCAGCAGCACGTCTGCCTCGGAAAACAGGGCGTTGCGGTCATTCGATACTGCCGCCCCAACATCCGTGTACTCGGCGTCAGTAAAGCCCGACCCCAGTCCCATGCCAGCCTCTATAACGAGCTCTGCACCCATCCGACACAGCTTTTTTGCTGCATCAGGCGTAATTGGCACCCGGTTTTCTCCCGGATGTGTCTCCTTGGGAATTGCAATGCGCATAACGATGTCTTACCCCATTAATAATTCGATGTTTTTAACAGCCGGCAACTGTAGCACAGCTATAGGGTCGCCGGCATTATGGCGAGTATTCAGATGCTGAATCGGTTCCACGATACTTCAAAGGGGTACAAATAGGCCAATTCTGGGGCTTCAACCCTGAAAATCAGGGGCCTGCATGCTAAATAATTTGACCAACGCCAAAAGTTAACTGTCCGGGTAAGCCCCGTAGGTCCACCAGGGGGGGAGCAAATCCCGGTATTCGCGCTGTGTGTAACGGGAGTCCACCAACAGAGCCCGGCCTCGGTCAGCGTCCCGCCGAATAACCCGCCCCAACGCCTGATCAACCTTCTGCATTCCCGGATATAAACAGGCGTAGCGAAAGCCCTGCCCATGGAGGGCTTCAAAGTAAGCTTGCAGTTGCTGCGTATCTTTGTTGATCTGCGGCAGGCCGACACCGACTACAACCACTGCGCTCAGGCGCTCTCCAGGGAGGTCAATAC
Source organism: Halieaceae bacterium (assembly GCA_016744355.1). Taxonomy (GTDB): domain Bacteria; phylum Pseudomonadota; class Gammaproteobacteria; order Pseudomonadales; family Halieaceae; genus JBALVT01. Next base: position 26,356 of record JADGEN010000007.1, on the reverse strand, counting down.
CTTCGCCAAACACCCCTCCGAGCATACAAAACGCCAAAACATTGCGTGTATTCTCCAGTAATTCCAACAATTCTTCCCTGGCGGACTCCCCCTGTTCCGAGCTTTGTTGCCAAAGGGTATGCCCCCTTTGCTCAAGACCATTAGCCAGCATCAGTGATACACAATCCCGCATATAGCGGTAGGAGGGGAAATAAACGATGCAATTTCCGCTTTCTTGAAAAATCCATTGCGCTAATAGTTTAGCCAGCGCGGGCAGGGAAACAGATCTCAATTTGTATCTCGTATCAATCTGAGTGGCGAGGGACACCTTAAGCTGCTCACTCCTAAACGGCGAATTCAGGCGCCGGCAGACTGCGTCCTCCCTCAGCCCGAGGCCGGCGTGAACCCACTGAATCGGAGACAGTGTGGCGGAAAATACATTCAGGGCATGTAACTGTTCCTGCCGTGACATCAGCAAGCGAGCCGGATCTAGGCAGTTGAGCCTGAGGCGCAAACTCTGTTTACTGTGAACAGCGCTCCCGGTCGAGGCGAGCCTTGTCATCTCAAAGCGATAGTCTTCCCCCCAATTTTCAGCGACGCGCATAAACTGCAACACATCGAAGAAGAACTCTTTCAGGTCCGGCATACGATGTAGATATGCCGGATTCTCGGCCATTTTCTCCCCAACCTCCGCTACAAAGCGCTGCAGGACATCTAGCAGGGCATCCGAGAGGTCATCTCGAGATTCAAACACGGGCTCTTGCCAGTCTTCCTTCTGCAGCGCGAGCATCTGGCGGTTAATATTCTCCAGGGCACGCACCACGGGCCTACTTCCTTTTTTCCCAAGTTGAGATTTTGCCCTCATCAGCCCGGACTTGGACAAATTAGCGCTATACATCGCTCTGGCGCGAGAGGGTAAGTTGTGAGCCTCATCGACCAAAGCCGTCCAACGCTGATCCCCCCCCTCAATAAGCTGTGAAAATGTAGGCGTTAAGCTGTAAAAATAGTGTAGATCTGCAATGACAATATCGACCCATGGCAACAAATCGAGCATCAGTTGATAGGGGCAGATCTCAAACCGATTAGCGAGATGTTCAACATCCTGTTTCGTTAGCGAGGGCCCGCTAATCGCCGCCTCCATCGCATCCGCTAATTTGTCGTAATAACCCAGTGCGTAGGGACAATCGTCTTTGTGACAAGCCTTGCCGGGCGAAAGGCAGATTTTGTCTTTTGCGGTCAGGCTGAGCGCAACGCCGTTAAATCCCGACTCTCGAAAATGCGCCAACGTATGTTCCGCAGCACGACGGCCTACCGACTTTGCAGTGAGATATAACAAGCGCTCGTGTTTGCCTGCAGCCAGGGCTTTCAACGCAGGAAACAGAACAGCCGATGTTTTCCCAATTCCGGTTGGTGCCTCTAGTAATAGTTGGCCGCCCTGATCGACACATTTGTACACCAACTCTGCGATGTCCCGCTGCCCTGCCCTGAAGTCGCCGTAAGGAAACGCCATTGCTGCAATACTTTTGTCGCGCGATACTTTCAGCGCTAAAATTTTCTTCAACCAGTTCGAGTATTTCTTCAGGGTTTGCTTGAGAAACTCGGCCATTTCATCGGCAGAGTACGTATAGGAGGAAGTCCATTCCTTTTCTGAGTCAATGTTAAACCAGGTGAGATGTACATCCAGTTTTTCAAGGTCGTCCGCCTCGGCGACTAATGCCGCATACAATCTGGCCTGCGCCAAATGTACCTGCTTGGTAGATTCGGGAATCAATTCCGGGCTGACTCGACAGGTTTTTATTTCCTCAACCACCCCCGCGACGGAGTCGTAGCCATCAGCCCTCCCACGAAGGTCTAGTTCGAATTTTCCATCGCGGTATTTATAGTCCACTGCATACTCTCTGGTATAAGAGTTGGGACGCTTGCTAAACACACGCTGGTGGCCCTCGGTGCCCTGCACACCAGTGGGTGATGGCGTAAAGCGGTGATCGATATCGCCGCTGCGATAGCAAAATTCCGCCAGATCACGCACGCTCACGGTGAAGTCAGCCACCGTCTGATTCCTCACTCCACTCCACCCAGACGACGGTGGCGGGAATATCATGCTCCGAGAAATACCGCAGCCAGCGCTTCTGGTTATTCTGCAGCGCGTCACCCGGCCCCTTTACCTCAATCATGCTGTAATTGCCCGGCCGCTCGCCAAAGGCAATAAGGTCTGGAAACCCACTGCGGTTTTCCGCAGGATCAAACAGCAGTCGCTCCCAGATCGCAAACAAATCCTCTGCGGGAATAATTTTCAGCGCTGTAGAGAGCAGTTTTTCATCGACCACGCGCCAATCAGTCCAGTGGCACTGGTAGCCTGCATAACGTTTATAGGCTGCCAATAAAGCATCGTGCAAACTACCACTGCGCAGCTCATCCAATCTATGTGTTATTGCTTCTGCCCTACGGGTGACAAATTCAGGCTCATACATATCCTGCGGAACACCCTGATAGGCGTTGTGGAAAGCACCGGGGACATCGGCGAATATCTGCTCCCAGAACGCCAATCCAAACAGCGTATTCATCAGGCTATTTTCCACATAGTGCGCTGTGTGCCACTGCCCCTGAAAATGCAATTGCGCATCGCGCTCTACACCCTCACCCGAACGGGGCAGCGTTATAGTGAATTCCACAAAGGTGTCAGGCACTCTACGCACTGGCCCCCCACCAAGTTTTCGTCTGGCCCTGGCCACTATTTTCATAGCTGCTTCATGCTCGGCTTCACACCAGGGGGCGGCCAGAATATCCTCGCACAGAGAAACAACGCCGGTCCAATTTTCAAGACCCTCCAATATGCGCGCGCGCCGCTCTCTCGCCGGATGTCTTTCGCTGCGTTTATACAGCGCCAGGGCCAGCTCCTGTTCGCCGCGACGCTCCAACTCTCTTGCTACAGCATTCCATGCACGCTGCCAGCGATACTGGCTTACTGCGAAACAGATTTCGACTTCAAGCATCAGCGTCGCAACACCCACTATGCCCTCCTCATCGTCTAGCTCGAAAAACTGCCAGAAAGCATCCTGCAGTTCGCAGCAGCTTAGATATTCCTGCAATGCCTCTCTACAGGGAAACAGCCTGTTTTCCGGGTTTAATGGATAGGGGTAATGACGCGCCAGACCCAGGTCACTGAGCACAAAGTCCGTCAAACTCTGGTGTCGATTACCAAAGAAAAGCAACTGTAGTAACTCAACCTGCTCCACACAAACAGGAGCCCTCAACTCATCGCCTATTACTTCGGTCACATGCTGCAGATGCTGCGCCTCATCCATAGATAGCTGTTCGATCGAGTCAATCAAACCGGCCTTGTTTGTCGGCAGGGGAGTCTCCAGTAATGCACCGTATGCCTGGCGTAACTCTTGCCGCGTAAACAGGCGGCCCAATGCCTCCACGCACAAACCACTGGATTCGATCACAAGCCCCGCATCTACAAGCACCTCCATGGGCTTGACCAGCTCACCAATCTCCGGGTAGTTTAATTTGCGCAGACGAAACCACGGACCTACACGAGATATCAAACGGACATAAAGGCATTGAGCGGCATGATCTACTGCATAAAAGCGCTCGAGAAAGTCGCGCTCTTGCTCATCGAGGAAATCCTCATATTGCCTCTCAACGCTGGCGCACAGTGATAAGAAATTGTGCAGGTAGTAGTGCTCGTGCAACTGCGGGGGCGTCTCAACCGAGCTAGCCCGCTCCACCCGCCTAACCCTGCGTTCTGGTTTCAAGACGCACTAAACGCGAGTCATCTGCTAATGCGTAGATGAAACCATCAGGCCCCACCTGTAAATCTCTCACCCGCATGTTCATCCGCAATCTCGTTTGCTGATCAATGCCATCGCCCGCCAACATCACTCGATTAATCTGGGAACTACGCAGGGCTGAGACCAGAAGTGAATTCTGCCAGGATGGGTACTTATCACCTATATAGAAATCCATGCCACCGGTACCAATGGAGGGCACATAATAGGTCAACGGCTGTACAGTGCCAGCGAGAGTCGTTCCCATACCAATTTTCCCTCCGCCGTACTCCTCTCCGTATGTGACCAGCGGCCAGCCATAATTGGCACCGCGGTGAAGCTCATTGATTTCATCTCCTCCCTGAGGCCCATGCTCCGACACCCAGATAGCGCCAGTGAGTGGATTGCGGGCAATACCCTGAGGATTGCGATGGCCGTAGGTCCAAATTTCAGCTTGGGCACCCTTCTTATCTGCAAAAGGGTTATCTGCCGGTACTTTCCCGTTTTCCCTCAGGCGGATTACTTTCCCATTATGAGTGTGCAGGTTTTGAGCCAGATCTCGGTTACCCCTGTCACCCACCGTAATATACAAATAACCCTCATCCAGAAGTAACCTGGAGCCAAAATGTCGGCGCTCTTTAAAAAAGGGCTGTGCGGTAAACAAAACCTGCTTGTCTACCAAGCGGTTATTCGCCAGCTTGGCCCTCATAACCTGAGTAGTGTAGAGCTGGTCTTCCTCGACCGTATAGCTCAGGTAGAGCAGGCCATTATCGGTGAAATTCGGGTGCACCAGAATGTCCATCAAGCCGCCCTGCCCCTCATCTGCTATACCCGGCAGCCCCTCTATGTCCTGCACTGTGTAGTGCTGTGCAGTGATGCGCTTCAATGCCCCGGTTTTCTCGGTAACCAGAATGTTTCCGTCGGGTAAAAAATCCATGCCCCAGGGTTGGTGCAGCCCGTTTACCAGTGTATTTACCCAGATGACGGACGCCACACTCCCGCTTTCCCCGCCGGTTTCGCGTACTGCTACTGTTGCCGTATTCGAAGCCTGATTTAAGCATGCCGAGAGAAAGAAGCAGGCCACGGGAATGAACCACCCCCGTAAATTTTTACCCAACCGCATTTTTTGATAACCCGTATTCTTTAAGACTAAAGCCAAAAAAGTAGTCGATATATTACGCCATGCAAACGGTAGCGCCTATATACTCAGGCACAATTTCTGGCACCCCCGTGCTGTACCGGCAGTGACTTTTAAGGCATTCTAGATTCTGGTGACAATAGCCACCAGCTCATATCCCGATGTGGGTTTACACTATAATTATAAAACTGTGAGAGTAACTGCGCCTTGAGCCCCACTACTAGCAAAAAGCAGGAGTTAACGCTCGCTCTGGCCCTGACACCGATCGTGTTTCTCATTTCCTTATTGGCTTGCTCGGTATATCTGTTTGGTTCCGATTCGTCCTATGGCGCAAACCAAATCGCGCTGGTCATGGCCACCTGCGTTGCCGCCCTGGTTGGTCGGAAAGTAGGAGTTCCCTGGAAAAAAGCACAGGAAGGCATAATCAGCGGCATTGCCATTGGTCTTGGTCCAACCCTGATTTTGCTCTCGGTGGGTATGTTAATTGGCACATGGATTCTCTCTGGAACTGTGCCGGCAATGATTTACTACGGGGTACAGATTCTCAACCCCAGTGTCTTTTACGCCGCCAGTGCCATGATTTGCGCCATTGTCGCCATCAGCATAGGCAGCTCCTGGACAGTGGCGGGAACACTCGGCATCGGCTTGATGGGCATCGCGGGAAGTTTCGATTTATCACCAGCCATCACCGCAGGAGCTATAATTTCGGGCGCTTATTTTGGCGATAAGCTCTCACCCATGTCAGACACCACCAACCTGGCATCGGCTTCCGCCGACGTCGATTTATTTGACCACATTCGCCACATGCTTTGGACTACGGTTCCAAGTTTTACCATAGCGCTCATTATTTTCCTGGTTATAGGGGGTTCAGGGGGCGCCACTCCAACGGAAATTGAAGCCCTGAAAGTCAGCCTACAATCCGAATTCAATATTGGTATTCACCTGCTTCTTCCGCTGCTATTAATGCTCGGGTTGGTCTACAAAAAATTTCCCGCATACCCTGCCATTGTTGTCAGCGCTTTAACTGGCGCTATCCTTGCTGTGATATTTCAACCCGACACAGTAGCAAAACTCGCCGGAAATACCAGCGGGCTGGGCAAGCCATTTATCATGCTGCAGGGCGTCTGGATCAGCCTGTTTGACGGTTACACCTCCAACAGCGGCAACGAATTTCTCGATGCGCTGCTGAGCAAGGGCGGTATGAGTAGTATGCTGAACACGGTGTGGTTAATTATGGTGGCACTGGGGTTTGGCGGCGTATTGGAAAAGACGGGAATACTCACCTACCTTCTCAAACTAGCACTCAAGGGCGTTACCAGCACCGGGTCGTTAATACTCACAACCGTGGCAACCTGTATCAGCACCAATATACTAGCGGCAGATCAATTTATTGCGGTGGCCCTACCCGGGCGGATGTACAAGGATGAATACGCGCGGCGCGGCCTGTCACGCTTGAATCTTTCTCGCACCCTGGAAGACTCCGCCACCATAACTTCGGCATTAATTCCCTGGAATACTTGCGGCGCGTATATGTCAGCCACCCTCGGCGTGGCAACATTCAGCTATGCCCCCTTCGCTTTTTTCAACATCCTGTGTCCCATTATCGCGGTCATTTATGGGTTCTACAATATCGCCCAAAAGCCACTGGAAATTGAGCCCGAAACGGCAGTAGCGGGCTAATGTCAATCGATGCATCTATCTTGGATCACCCTGGGGCTTTTACAATCCAGACAAAGGTGAACCCCGAAGATATAGATGGCCTGAACCACACCAATAACACCGTGTACGTCAAGTGGTGTGAACAAGTGGCATGGGCACATTCCGTCTCTCTGGGTTTGGATCTGGATGCCTATCGCGCGCTCGACCGGGCCATGGCTATAACCCATGCTGAATACATTTACTTATGCGCCTCACATCAAGGGCAGGAAATCTTGCTTGCAACCTGGATTATCGATTGGGACAAAAAACTATCCATGAAGCGCCACTTCCAAATCGTAAGGGTTGAAGATGGCGTAACCCTGCTGCGCGGAAGCGTGAAGTTTGTTTGCATAGAGCTGAGCACTGGGCGGCCACGCCGAATGCCTCAAGAGTTTGTACGTGGCTATGGCCCGGTTGTGTTGAACAGCGAAGCGACGAAGCCCTAGCATCGCTCCCAATCGAAGGCAAGTACGCCCCTGATGTCGGTGCTGCCGCTAAGACACATCAGTAGTCTATCCACACCTATAGCAACGCCACTACACTGGGGCAGCCCGCACTGCATCGCAGCCAGCAACCTGGTATCAACAGGCTTTTCGGTAAGTCCCAACTGTTCTCGCTTTTCATTATCAGCAGAAAAACGCCTGGCCTGCTCCTGCACATCCGTAAGCTCGCAATAACCGTTGCCTATCTCTATACCATCCACATACAGTTCAAAGCGTTGGCCAACGTCAACACCATTGCGCACTACCACCCGTGACAAGGCCGCCTGCGAGGCGGGATAGTCGTATACAAAGCATAGGCTATAAGCCGCCAAGCGAGGCTCTACTACGTGGCTCATCAGTAAATCCAACCACAAGTCCCGATCATCGGAGTCAAAGCTCAAATCGACATGCGCTCTAGCTGTTTCACGCAATTGATCTATGCCGGCAGCAAACGGGTCCAACTTGAGGAAGTGCACAAATAACTCACGATAACTGAACTTCTGCACCTGTCGCTCACCGAGACAGGAGCAGATAAGTTCTGCCACCTCTGCCATCAGTTGGTGGTGATCATATCCAAGCCTGTACCATTCCAGAAGAGTAAATTCAGGGTTGTGACGGGGGCCAACCTCACCATCGCGAAACGCTTTGGCTATTTGATAAATTGAACCCGATCCCGCGGCTAGCAGCCGTTTCATCGCGTATTCTGGTGAGGATTGCAGATATCGAGCAGCGCTTAAAGAGGCACCCTGCTCAACCGTCAGTGGTTCTATGGAGGGATCGGTGACACCTGAGCTGCACAGCAAAGGTGTATCCACTTCCAGTACACTGCGAACGAGGAAAAACTGACGAATTTTCCCCAGCAGTGCGGCGCGCTCCGCAATTATCTGCCCTGAAGCACCGGGCTGCCAGCTCATGGCAATCAGGACTTGGAGGCGCGACTCACATAATCGCCAGTGCGGGTGTCAATGCGAATGATTTCTCCCTGGCTAAGAAACAATGGAACCCTGACAACAGCGCCAGTAGCGAGCGTAGCTGGCTTACTACCTCCATTTGCGGTATCGCCCTTAAGGCCAGGGTCGGTCTCGACAATTTCCAATTCGACAAAATTAGGGGGTGCGATGGACAAAGGTGCACCGTTATACAAAGTGACCTCACAGCGGTCTTGTTCCTTAAGCCATAGATGGGTATCGCCCACGGCCTTGGCATCGGCAGGATACTGCTCATAGCTATCGGGGTCCATAAAGTACCAGAACTCCCCGTCGGTATAGGAATATTCCAGATCCTGCTCCATTACGTCAGCTGCCTCCAGAGATTCTCCCGACTTGAAAGTGCGCTCCCAGACCCGCCCCGACCTGAGGTTGCGCAGCTTTACCCGGGCAAACGCCTGACCTTTACCCGGCTTGACCAATTCGTTTGCCAAAATGCTACAGGGGTCACCATCAAGCATAACCTTTAAGCCAGATCGAAGATCATTGGTTGAATATGTCGCCATGGAATTCTCTAGTAGTTAATCAAAATATAAAATGCATGATACCTCAGCCGAGGTACTAATGGCAGACTATAGAAGGAACCCCGAATCGAGACAGATAGGGTCAAGTACGATATCCTTGACCCTATCTGCGACCAATAAGAGCAATAGGCAGCATTAGCTATATGAATGACCACACGCCAATCAAACTTAGAGTCCCACGGCAAGACTTGGCCGAATGTACCATCTTCCGTGCCACGGCGGACGGTGCACAAATCTGGGCGCAAAACCTGCCCATCGCAAACACCAGGCTTGTCATACAAAACCTGCGCAACGCCCTGGCTGAATTAAACCGGGTTGATATCGCCCCTGACGTGCGCTTCAATATTATGGAGGCTCTACGGCCCAGTTTGCACGTAGCGTTGTCCACGATGTCACGTCGCTTCCTCAATCAGCCCCTCATCATGCCAGAGGAACCCAGACAAATGTCTGAGCTGGCAGACTCACTCTACAGTCTAGCCACTACCGGCTACATTATTGTGGCGGTACATACGCTGCGACAAAGCGACAACATCTACGAGGTCAATCCAGCCCGCTTGGTCTGCGAATCCGTTTATCGTGCCCTGAGGCTTGCAGGTAAAAAAATACTGCAAACGTTCCAACTTCACCAAACCATCCCACCCTATTTGTGGCTGGAAATTAACCAGCTTTACGCTTTGGCTGAGCAGCAGCAGCTTACCGAACTGCCTGTTGAAGATAAACTGAACGGTGATGGCACAATAAAAACAGCCTACCTACAGGCGTTACTGCTCGGTTGCTGCAAGCCAAATCAGCTCAGGCAGAGCGATCTGGCAGCCGTTTATCGCGGGCTGTATGAGTGGGGCAATTATGTAAAAATTCAAAAATATAACAGCAACGACGGACTGTTTCGGGTCGACCTGGCAAGCGACCGGCCTGCGGTATATGCCTCCTTGTACCCCGCTAGCAACGAAGCTCAGTGTCGTCTTATCAACACAGAAGCACTGGTTTCACACCTCGATAGTTTGAAACTTACCGAGGACAAAAAGCCCAGAAATACACCCATTGTGTTCGACAAGGACACAACCCTGCCATCGAATATGTTGGACCATCTGAAAAGCTCCCTGGGCTACATGAGCACCCGGAACTTTAAACGAACGGTGTCCGGGGAAATGCTCGGACTGAGTATCGGGCTATCCAGTATCCACTATCACATTGCCGGTAGAAGGACATTTGAGCAGGTTATTCACGGCGTAAACTATGTGCCCCCGGTCACAGAGCGTACGGTCACAAACCGGTTTATGGAAAAGCGCGACCGTCGAGATGATTGGGAGCAGGCCAATCCCCATGATGAGAGCACGCCAGATGAATTACATGAGCATCAGGGTGAAGCGCTGGACGACCCTGCGCTAGTGGCGTTAATGAGTCAAGGTTCAGAAGAGGAAACTGCACAACAGCGCTACCCGATTCATCCCGTGCACATGACAGATGCCAGCCCAGGTGGTTATTGTCTGGAGTGGTCCGCTAAGTTACCCGCCCAGGTGAGGGCCGGCGATATCGTGGGTGTTCGTGAGGGAGGGCGCAGCGAATGGATAATTGCAGTGATTCGCTGGGTGAGCCAATTGAAGGAAGCCAAGTCATTAATCGGCGTAGAACTTCTCAGCCCTAGCGCTATGCCCTTCGGCGCCCGGATTCAAAAAGTAACCGGAGAAGAGGCGGCGCTACGACGCGTACTGCTACTGCCCGAAATAAAGCTAGTGGGCCAACCACACACACTGATTACTCCACGCGCAGGTTTTAGAGAGCGCCAAAAAGTTATTCTGGTACGTGAAGGCGAAGAATTTCTCATACAACTACAACGTCAAATTTCAACAACTGAGAATTTTACCCAGTTCGACTTTCGCTACATTAAACAGGTCGAGCAAATAGTCGCCGAAGACAAATCCAGCAAACTGCACTCACCTTTTGACTCTTTGTGGGACAAAATCTAGAAATCGTTCAGGTGACGGTCGCCAATTCCTAGCAGATAAAGAATTGCATCCAGGCCTAAGGTAGAAATAGATTGTTCCGCATGTTGTTTCACCAACGGCTTTGCACGGAAGGCGACACCCAAGCCGGCAACGCTGAGCATGGGTAGGTCGTTAGCGCCATCCCCCACGGCGATAACCTGTTCCAGGTCGATACCCTGTTCATCGGCAAGTTGCCGCAGCAACAGCGCCTTGCGCGCGCCATCGACAATTTCCCCTGTCACTTTTCCCGTCACAAGACCGTTTTCAATATCCAGGTCGTTAGCGAAAACGTAGTCGATGCCTAGTTTTTCCTGCAGATGACGGGCAAAATAGGTAAATCCACCGGACAGGATAGCTGTTTTGTAACCTAGCTTAGCCAAGGTACTTATCAGGTGTTCGGCGCCTTCTGAAATTTTGAGCTTCTTCGCAACTTTATCCAGAGCAGCCTGATCCAACCCTCTTAACAAGGCCACCCGGGCCCTGAAGCTCTCAGAGAAATCGAGCTCTCCACGCATCGCGCGCTCAGTAATCGCACTCACCTGCTCGCCGACTCCCGCCTCTTTCGCCAGTTCGTCAATTACTTCAGCCTCTATAAGCGTTGAATCCATATCAAATACAACCAGACGGCGATTGCGGCGATACATAGTGTCCTGCTGAAATGCCAGATCAACATCCAATGCACTGGTCACCTCCAGCAGCTCCTTACGAAAGGCATCGGAATCAGCCAAAGCACCACGAACAGAAAACTCAACGCAGGCTTTACTCAGAGCCGGCAATTCCCCCAATGGAATGCGCCCGGAGAGTCGCTGGATACTATCAATATTAAGTTGATGCCGTGCCACCACCCCGGTTACCCGCGCCAGTTGATCTGCAGTTATTTTGCGTGCCAGTAAGGTGATGATGTACCGCGCCCGCCCCTGGGCATCCACCCAATGCTCATAGCTTGTCGCGGAAACGTCGCTGCAGCGGACACGCAATCCACAATCGGCCACACAGATTTCGATCGCCTCTACCACACGAGAGCGATGCGCCTGCGATGGCACTTCCACCAGTACGCCAAGGGAGAGGGTATCGTGAATAACAGCCTGGCCGATATCCAGAACATTTACATCGTGGGCGGCCAATATTCCTGCAATATTTGCTGTCAGCCCGCTCTGGTCTTCTCCAGAGATAGTAATCAGCAATATATCGTTCACGTCGGTGTCCTGAAAAATAGTAGGGAGCCATTCTACCTGCTGACACCGCGAAAGCGGAGTACAAATTGCACACGCCACAGTTTGTCAGACAGAGCCGCATCACTGGTTTATACTGGACGCCACTAGATGATACAGGAAACACCCAGCACGTGAAGACACCAGCGCCCAGTACAAATCTCGCTCAGCGGCTGGCTCTAATTTCAGCCGGGCTCTGTCTGCTTATAGGTCTGGCGCTTGTGACACTCAGCGCTATTTCAAGTCGGCATATGCAGCTGTCCCAGCAGGAGGAGTACGGCACAGCGCTGGCCCAGCTGATTGCCAGCCGTATAGGCACGGCACTGGAAACCGGCGACCTACTGAGTATCGCCGCCTCTTTACAGCACTTTGTAACTATCTCGTCTGCCGAGAAGGTAGAAATTTTCGATGTTGAAGGCAAAGAGTTGGGGCAGGCCGGTGAAACTGCGGCAACAAACCTCGGGCAATACGCAGCGCCCGTGCGCATCGATAACGATATTGCCGGTGAAGTACTGGTTACGCTCAATGCCGACAACGCGAAATCATCTTATGTGAGCCTGCTGCTCTCGCTGGTAGGTTTGTGTATTCTACTGAGTTTGGCAGCTTATGGCGCAAGCAGGCAATTGGGTCAGCGCCTGGCAGATCGCATAATCAAACTGGCAAAAGCGGTTAGCACCAGTGAAGATAATCCAGACCAGCCATTGCCTGCTAATGAGCTCGACTTACTCGAACAGCGCATAGCGGCACTGCCCATGGACTTGCTGCGCAGTCGCGGAAACGTTGTGCAGCGCGATGAAAATTACCAGACCACGGCAGTACTCTATCTGCATCTATCCAGCCTCATGGACTATGTAGACACACTGGACCAACAGTCTCTGCAGCGCTACATCAATCGAATTCACCAGGTTTTGTATGCATCCGCGGGCTTCTATGGTGGAGAGATTCAGGTTCTACGCCAATTCGGCATTGTCATCTATTTTAATGGCAACTCTACGGCCGGCAGCGCCTCTTTCAGGGCGGCATCCTGTGGTTGGCTGGTACACAATGTGTGCGCCGAACTTGAAAAACAAATTTCCCTGTCCATCTCAATCTCAATGGCAGTTTCGCAGAGCGAACTGGGTATTGGCGACGCTGCTGATATCTACCCGGGACTGTATATGCAGCATACTATCGACGAACTGCAAACACTGTGTGCGGCTAAGCCACCGAAAATTTTGCTTGCCCCGGTTGTCGTCCAGGATATCGATATTGCCGGGAGACTGGAGTGCGAGGAAACCGAGCTGCGCGACTACTCCATGCTGACTGGTTTTGAGGGACCCTACAAAGATCTGCTGGAACGACAGTTTCGCCTAATCTGGAAGCGGTTAACCAGTACTAACTGACGTCTATTTGCATTCGCTCTACTTTCTGGAAGCCTCTGGGAAGTTTATTTCCGCGTCGACCACGTTCACCGCAATAATGCTCCAACTCAGAAAACTTAAGCTTCAGATAACGCTTGCCTGCGGAAACCACCAGCACATCTTTTTCTGACAGCACCTGCACAGCCACGACAAACTCTTCACGACTTTGCACTCTGGCGGTAGGAATGCCAATGATTTTATTGCCTTTACCCCTCGCCAACTGAGGCAGGTCAGCCAGAGGAAATACCAACATACGTCCTTCATTGGATACCGCGGCAACCCAGGCTCCCTCAACACTTTCTATGCGCGCTGGCTGCAGTACTTGGCCGCCCTTGGGCGGGGACAGAGCAGCCTTGCCCGCACGATTCTTTGATTGCAGATCGCCCAGTTTTGCCACAAAGCCATAACCGGCATCGCTCGCAAGCAGGTAAAGCTGATCTTCATTGCCCATCATCAGGCCTTCAAAGGTGGCGCCAGAAGGAGGATTGATGCGCCCTGTAACAGGCTCACCCTGACCCCGGGCTGAGGGTAAATTATGCGTGGCTATAGTGTAAGAACGACCGGTAGAATCCAGTAAAACTGCCGGCTGATTGCTGCGACCGCAAACGGACATCTTGAAGCCGTCCCCGGACTTATAACTCAAAGTAGTCGGATCAATATCGTGCCCCTTGGCACTGCGAATCCAACCCTTTTCCGACATGACAACAGTAATGGGATCCGCCGACATCAACTCGGTTTCGCTGAAAGCCTTGGCATCCTCACGTGTAACTAAGGGAGAACGCCTATCGTCGCCGTATTGCTCTGCCGCAGCCAGTAATTCTTTCTTTATCAATGTCTTAAGCCTTGCCGCGCTACCCAGAGTCTTCTCCAGGCCATCGCGCTCGGCGGCCAGTTCTTCCTGCTCAGCACGAATTTTCGTTTCTTCGAGCTTCGCCAGGTGGCGCAATTTCAACTCAAGTACCGCCTCGGCCTGCAAGTCAGTGAGGCTAAAATGGGACATTAATACGGGTTTGGGTTTATCTTCTGTGCGAATAATGTGAATCACTTCATCAATATTCAAAAATGCGATGAGATAACCGTCCAATAAATGAAGGCGATTCAGCACGCGCTCTAATCGGTATTGCAGTCGTCGTGTAACCGTCTCTGTGCGAAAACTGAGCCACTCCTTGAGAATACGAACCAGCCCCTTTACACCCGGCCTGCCATCGACACCAATAACATTGAGATTGACTCGGTAACTGCGCTCCAGGTCGGTTGAGGCAAACAAATGGCTCATTACAGCTTCGGTGTCTACACGATTTGAGCGTGGAATAATGACCAACCGCGTGGGATTTTCGTGATCGGATTCATCGCGTAAATCGGCCACCATGGGCAGCTTTTTAGCCTGCATTTGCGCTGCAATTTGCTCCAGCACCTTGGCTCCAGAAACTTGGTGCGGCAGTGCGCTAACTACAATATCCGGGCCCTCACGTTCCCACACAGCGCGCATGCGCATGGAGCCGCGACCTGTTTCATACATGGTCAAAATATCTTCACGGGGCGTAATAATCTCTGCATCAGTTGGATAATCCGGGCCTAATACATGCTCACATAGCTCCGCCGTGGTTGACTTGGGCGATTCCAGTAGTCGAATTGTCGCGGAAACCACTTCTCGCAAGTTATGTGGCGGCACATCTGTGGCCATTCCAACAGCGATACCCGTGGTGCCATTGAGCAGCAAATTGGGCACTTGCGCCGGCAGCACACAAGGCTCGTCCATGGTGCCGTCAAAGTTGGGAGTCCAATCGACCGTACCCTGACCCAACTCTTCCAATAAGGATTGTGCATAGAAAGTGAGACGCGACTCGGTGTAGCGCATCGCAGCAAAGGATTTGGGGTCATCCGGCGAGCCCCAGTTGCCCTGGCCATCTACCAGTGGGTAGCGATAACTAAAATTCTGGGCCATGAGCACCATGGCTTCATAAGCAGCACTGTCACCGTGAGGGTGAAACTTACCAATCACATCACCAACGGTGCGCGCCGACTTTTTGAATTTGGCTGTAGATTTCAGCCCAAGCTCGCTCATCGCATAGACAATGCGCCGCTGCACAGGTTTTAAACCATCGCCCACATGAGGCAGTGCACGGTCGAGGATGACATACATGGAATAATCCAGGTACGCTTTTTCGGCATAGGTCTTTAACGAAACCTGCTCTACGCCGTCGTTATCAATTTCCAGAATATCGCTCATCTTTTATGTGCTATTACCGCGAAGGCCTACTAATTGCGCATTGAGGTTGACGATAGAATTCGCCATATCAATCAACAAGCTGTGGATGGTGGCAGGATTACTCTTTATCAGTTCGGTAAACTGCTCTTTGGGCACCTTAACGACTGAACAATGTGTCTTGGCACGCACGGTGGCACTGCGATCAGCATGTGTTAATGCTGCCATAGCACCAAAAATTTCGCCTTCGCCGACGCGGCCCACGGTGATGTCATCTACCAGCACCTCGGCAACACCCAAAGAGAGGTTGAACACATAGTCGGCACGCTCACCCTGCTTGATAATCAACTCCCCGGGTTCATACTCTTCGAAACCTGGAGTTGCCTGGCTATCTTCCTGTGAAAGACTGGCTGTAATACGCAGCATCAATCCAGCATAGGTTATAAGGAGGCGGGTCCAGATTTTGATCGCGGAGGGCTCAGAAAAAACTCGGCCCATAAACTCCAGGGCAGAATAACTCTCCAGAGTAGCGCCTGTGTCACTGCCATAAAATACAGCGACGTCGGCGTCGGCGGTGCCTGTAATATCGGGCAACAGCATATCGCCGGGGTGCATGACATACACTACTTTTCCATGATAACGGACACTGAGAGAGCCAGTTTTAACCAGATAAAATTTACCACCGTCAAAGCCGCGAAAGTTGCCATCACGCGTAACTGCCACTTCCATTGGAATCGGTGGAATATTGACCACGTCCAACAGGCCAGTCACCAGCATTTTGAACTGCTGGTCTAAAATAGAATAATCTTGCGTTGGTTCGGTATTTGCCAGCATTGGCACACCCTAAAATGTAAGTACTGTATGTTAGCAACTATTGCTGTTGGGGAGAACGCCTATACAAAAATTTATGAATCAACGGCACAGCACTACCACTTTAATCCACTTACATTTACTATCCCATGCTCTTAAAACCCTGTGAAGCCAGCCATGAAAATTAAACCGAATACCGTTGTCTCCTTCCATTACAGCTTGTATGAGGGAGAAGAGGGACAGGAGAGGACTGAGGTTGAAAATTCCCATAAGTCTGAACCCACAATCTATTTGCACGGAGCGTCCAACATCATTGCCGGGCTTGAAAGTGCACTGGAAGGCAAAGCTGTGGGAGACGCCGTCAACGTGAGCCTTGCTCCGCAAGATGCCTACGGTCTGCGCGACCCTGGCAATATACAGCGCGTGCCCATGAAACACCTGGTGCTTCAGGGCAAAGGCAAACTAAGACCGAAACCCGGCATGCTGGCGCAGCTAAACACCAACGAAGGCATGCGCTCTGTCACCATTATTAAAGCGGGGAGACACAGCGCTGAGGTAGACACTAACCACCCCCTGGCAGGAAAAACGGTTCACTTCGAAATAGAAGTGTCCGAGGTCAGGGAGGCGAGCGAAGAGGAAGTCGCCCATGGCCACGCTCATGGACCGGGAGGCCATCAGCATTGATTACCTGGCAAACCCTGTCATTTGACGAACTCAGCAATCACCAACTTTACGCCATGCTGCGACTGCGGCAGGAAATTTTCGTTGTGGAGCAAAATTGTGTGTACCTGGATCTGGATGGTCTGGACCAGCAGTCCGTGCACCTTTTATGCTGGGAGGGCGACACACTCCTGGCGGTGCTGCGCTGCCTCCCGCCTGGACTGAGTTATACACAAAGCTCACTGGGAAGAATCGTAGCGGCACCCGCAGCCCGGGGAAGAAATCTGGGTCGGGAGTTGGTCGAACGCGGCATTGCCTACAATCTGCAGCTGTGGCCCGCAAGCGATATCAGAATCGGTGCGCAGGCCTATCTGGAAAAATTTTATACAAGCATGGGTTTCATTACTGACGGAGAGCCCTATATGGAAGACGGCATTGAACATATCCACATGAATCTGCCACATTAGTACAGCGGCATAGCGCCATCCGGGCGCGCGCCTGACAGCCCGAACATTATTGGTCGAAGACTTTACCCGGATTCATTATTCCCGCGGGATCAAAAGCCTGCTTAATTTGCCTCATAATCTGTACTTCCAGTTCTGACCGGCTGTAGTGCAGATAATCTTTTTTCAATAATCCAACACCGTGCTCCGCCGCAATGCTGCCGCCGAAGCGCTGCACAATTTCGAACACCCACCGGCTCACTTCTGAGCAGCGTAATTGAAACTCATCCATAGACAGATGCTCAGGTTTCAGTACGTTGAGGTGCACATTGCCATCGCCAATATGGCCGAACCAGATAATCTCAAAATCGGGATATTGCTCATTGACCACCGCCTCTACTTCCAACAAAAAAGCAGGAACTCTTGAAATCAACGTGGAGATATCATTTTTGTAGGGTGTCCAGCGGGATATAGTTTCCGATATATCCTCGCGCAGACGCCACAGTGCTGCAGCCTGGGCAATGCTAGTACTCACTACGCCATCGAGTACCCAGCCCGTTTCAACACACTGCTCAAACAGGGCCATGGCGGTATCCATATCGGCCTCACCCGATACTTCAATTTCTATCAATGCGTAGTAGTCTGTAGGCGTATCGAAGGGACGCTGTAGCTTCTGGTGCTCTACAACTTTTTGCAGGGCAAGCTCAGAAAAGAACTCAAAGGCGCTTAAATCCATGGCACCCTGGTAGACCGACAACACCTCCATAATCGCGGACATATCCGGTACACCCAGAACCAGCACCGCCAGTTCTTTTGGCGGCCGACTGAGACGCATGGTAGCTTCTACCACTACACCTAACGTGCCTTCAGCGCCTATCACCAACTGTCGAAGGTCATAGCCCGCATTGTTTTTTACCAGGCCACGATTCAGGTCCAGCAGCTCTCCGGTACCGGTAACAACCTTTAGCCCCGCCACCCATTCCCGCGTCATGCCATAGCGAATGACTTTGATTCCTCCTGCGTTGGTGGAGATATTTCCACCAATTTGGCTTGAACCACTGGAAGCGAAGTCGACCGGGTAAAAAAGGCCTTGCTGTTCAGCAAATTGCTGTAACTGCTCAGTAATCACCCCCGCCCCACAGCTCACGGTTCTATCAACCGGGTTGAAATCACCGATAGCGTTCATACGATCCAGCGCCAGGATTAATTCGCCGCGAGTCGCCACTGCGCCGCCGCTCAGGCCAGTGCGGCCGCCAGAGGGAACAATAGACAGTTTTTCGCGTCTGGCGAGGCGAACAATAGCCTGAACTTCCTCGATGCAACCCGGGAAAATTATCGCGCAGGGCTTAGGTTCGTATGCAGAGGTCCAGTCCTTTCCGTATTGAACCAGAGCATCATCATCGGTACGAACGCGATTTTCCCCCACTATAGATTGCAGCTCTCGCAGGAGAGAGGAGGTGACTTCTGTAGGCAAACGAACGTCCTCGGGTAATTTTCACAGTGCGCAGATTCAGAGGGCGCATATGTTAACATACGCGCCCTCTGAATCTCAGCCCAGCCACACTTATCACGGACTTAGCGCAATGCCTCCTCTTCTTCACAAAACCTCACTGGAAAAAAGCAAAATCAAGTTTCTACTGTTGGAAGGTGTACACCCCTCCGCCGTCGAAACCCTCAACAGAGCGGGCTACACCAATATCGAACAACATAAAAAGGCCCTGCCCCCGGAAGAACTCAAGGCCGCTATCGCCAACGCCCATTTTGTCGGCATACGCTCTCGCACCCAGCTCACAGACGACGTACTAGAGGCAGCCAAGAAATTAATTGCTGTGGGTTGCTTCTGTATAGGCACTAACCAGATAGACCTGGAGGCCGCCACCAAACGTGGGATTGTTGTGTTCAATGCGCCTTTCTCAAATACGCGTAGCGTGGCCGAGCTAGTCATAGCCGAGTCCATTTTATTACTGCGTGGAATCGCGGAGAAAAATGCGGCAGCGCACCGTGGGGAATGGCTTAAAACTGCCACCAACTCCTTTGAAATTCGCGGAAAGAGGTTGGGCATTGTCGGTTACGGTAATATTGGCATGCAGCTGGGCATCATAGCTGAGAGTCTCGGAATGCAAGTGTGCTTCTTTGATGTAAGCAACCGACTGCCCCTGGGCAATTCCAGGCAAGTCGCAACACTGGAGCAATTGCTGTCCAACTCCGATGTGGTCAGCTTGCACGTACCGGAAAACCCCGGCACGCACATGATGATTGGTGCGAAACAGCTCGCACAGATGACCCAGGGCAGTATTCTCATCAACGCCTCGCGCGGAACCGTTGTAGATATTGATGCATTAGCCAACGCACTGGAAAGCCGCAAACTGGGGGGGGCCGCTATCGATGTCTTTCCAGTAGAACCGCGCTCCAATGATGACGAATTCATTTCTCCACTGCGTCGCTTTGATAACGCCCTGCTAACGCCTCATATCGGCGGTAGCACGGTCGAAGCACAGGAAAACATCGGCAGCGAGGTCGCAGAAAAGCTTGCGCACTACAGTGACAATGGCACCACCACTTCCTCGGTTAATTTTCCCGGTGTTTCCTTGCCAGGACACGAAGACAGCCATCGCCTGCTGCATATCCACCATAACGTGCCCGGAATTATGAGCGCCATAAATAGTGTGTTTTCTGAGAACAATCTCAACGTCACGGCACAATACCTGCAAACCAACGACTCCATCGGCTATGTAGTAATGGATGTAGATACACAGTACAGCGACTTGGCGCTGGGTAAATTAGCGACAATTGAAGGGACAATCCGCTCGCGAGTGCTATTCTAGAGACGCTCCGATTGACGAGATGTTAACCATACGTGGCAATAGATAAAGACCAATTTCTGGCTGAGCTGGTGGCGCTGCATGGCACGCACCTGGAGAAGTTTCTCGCGCGCAAGCTGGACAACCCGGAAGATGCTGCAGAGGTGGCCCAGGATGCCTTTTTACGCCTGCATCGCATGGAGCAACCTGAGCAGCTCGATAATGCCCGCGCGTTCCTGTTTCAAGTTGCCAGCAATCTCGCCATCGATCAGCTGCGCCGCAAAACTTTGCACTTTCGCTTTCTCAAGGCGGAAAAAAATCTTGCCGTAGACGGCGAACCGCTCGACATCAACGCCATCGCCGCTTCGCCAGAGCAGATCATCAGTGCTAGAGAAAAACTCGACGCCATCTATAGCGCTGTAGAA
This sequence comes from Halieaceae bacterium, assembly GCA_016744355.1. GTDB lineage: Bacteria > Pseudomonadota > Gammaproteobacteria > Pseudomonadales > Halieaceae > JBALVT01. The sequence goes on along the minus strand of JADGEN010000007.1, from coordinate 5,835 downwards.
GAACTACCCTTTAAGACAAAACAGGCATTTTTGCTGCATCGCAATAATGGACTATCCTACAATGACATCGCCCGAGAAATGGACGTCTCTGTTTCGAGTGTAGAAAAATACATATTACAAGCACTGAAACACTGTCGCGCACGACTGGCCACCTATTACGAAGAAGGTGGACCTGCATCCGAGGGCAATAAACAATGAGGAGTTCGGCGCTTTATTCGTTTTACTAAAAGGGACAAGCTGCATTAAACAGCTTGATTATATTATAAATGAGCTTGGGGCAGTGTACCCCGGTGCAGGGAAGCAAGATGCAGGAAAGGCAGTTTGATTCAACCGAGAGTATCCACAATACAGCCCTGGGCTGGATTGCACGGTTCCGCTCCGGTTCTGCCTCTGCCAAAGACCATCAGCAGTTTGCCCTGTGGCTGGCACAGGATTCCCGCAACAAGCAAGCTATGGACTCCATGCTCGACATGTGGGCCGACTTGGCCAGCGTCCAACAGTTATACTCAGGTTCTCCCGATATCATCAGGCATCCGGCCGCAAATCACAGCAGCTGGGTTAAGGGAGCAATTGGAGCTGCCGCCTGCCTGATGCTCGCTCTGGCTCTCTGGCCTGCATCCAGGCAGCCCACTGCGGAATTACTTTACCAAACTGCTTTGGGTGAGCAACAAACCGTCAAGCTAGAAGATGGCTCCACCCTCACCCTCAACACCAACTCACGAGTCGCCGTATCATTCGACGAGAAGCTCCGCGCACTGAAGCTAATAAAGGGCGAAGCATTTTTCCAGGTCGCCAAAGACCCCGAGCGCCCCTTTGAGGTTAAGGCGGGCAGCGCGCAGGTTACAGCCATCGGAACGGCCTTTAACATATACCGAAGCAACGGCACCTCCAACATCACAGTAGTTGAAGGCGTGGTGAAGGTTACCGGGCTGGGAAACACGCCGAACCGGGTAGCGAAGACTGAAATTCTTCATGCCAATCAACAAATTAAGGCGACTAGCACCGGGCTGAAAACCATAACCAGGGCCAATGTAAGCCAACAAACAGCCTGGCAACACGGCGAGCTCATTGCTCAAAACATGCCTCTGGTGGAGTTAATTACACAAATTGAGCGCTACCACGACATCCATATACTGGTTTCCGACCCCAGTATCGCCACGCTCAGCGTCTCCGGCGCATTTAAACTGAGCGAACTCGACCCGATCTTACAGGCTCTTCAGCTCAGCCTTGGCCTTAAAACTACAGCTGTCGGGGCTAATAGCATCGCACTCACTCCGGCGCCCGAACCAAGATAAAAACACCTGCAGGTCTTGTTAGCTCCCAGCGAATGGCTTAAGTTCTAGCTGCCACAGTAACTATTGCGGGAGAACAGACCACGAAACCCTCGGAGCCCCCGCACAGCCTGCTGTTTCTTTGCGCTGCGGTACTTTTTTCCTGCCTGAACGCCATTGTGGTGCGTGCCAATACGCCCCAAACAATGCAATTTGTGATCAATGCCCCGCAGTTGGCCCCGGCACTCATTCAATTTAGCCGCCAGAGTGGCCTGGCCATAGTTTTCTCTTCACGCATTGCCCGCAACCTGACAGCCCCCCCACTAACGGGGACCATGAGCTCTGATGAGGCCTTAAACCACCTTTTGAGCGACACTAAGCTTACCTGGAAGCTGGTGGATTCCCGGGTTATCGCCGTTTACGAAGCTCGCTGCGATGATCAGGCACAAAGCAATGCGCAATGCGCCAACTCCGAACTAACACTCAGTAAATACCCGATATACGCGCCGGGGCTGGAGGAAACCTGGATTTACGGAACCCATACCACCGGCTCACGCATTCGCCACGCAAACCATAACGGAACTGCGCCCGTCGACATAATTTCCTCCCCCGATATTGAGCTCAGTGGCGCACAAACCCTCGGTGAGCTGCTCAAATTTGTCCCCGCGGTTGCAGGAAACTCTGCCAGTACCGCCATCTCCAACGGGGGTGACGGCACCGCCACAGTCACGCTGCGAGGACTGCCATCCAGCAATACTCTAGTCCTCATTAATGGTAGGCGAGTGGCCAATGACGGCTTGGCCGGCGAATCTGTCGATCTCAACAGCATACCCCCGGCGGCTGTGGAACGTATCGAAATCTTGAAGGATGGGGCCTCGGCCATATACGGTTCCGATGCCATCGCCGGTGTGGTCAATATCATCATGAAACAGGACTTTCATGGATTTCTGGCAGAAACCTTCTTGGGGCAGGCGCAGACCGGTGATTTACGCACCCAAACACAGACACTTCAATACGGTACCGGTATCCCAAACGGCTCGTTTTTCATCAGCGGCTCCTTCTACGATCAAAAGCCTATTTATAGCCGGGACCGAAGCGTATCGCGCAGTGCTGATACCCGACGACTTGGGGGAACTGACCAACGCTCCAGTGCAACGCCCGCTGCCCGCATAACCCTGGGCGACGGCAAGACGGTGATCCTTGATGAGGGCCGGTACCGCGCCGCAACTGACGAAGATCTTTATAATTATCAAGCAGTTACTAGCGCTGTAGTGCCTCTGGAAAGAAACAGTATCTACTCCAACCTAAGCTACGACCTCAATGAACAGATTACTGCCATGTTGGAGGTCAGCTACCTTGAAACACGCGCCGAAGCCAGACTCGCCCCCACACCGATCTTCACCGCTTTTGAGCAAACTCCACTGGTCGTGTCAGCATCCAATATTTACAACCCTTTTGGCAAAGATATCAAGGATGTTCGCCGACGTTTAGTAGAATTTCCAGCAAGAAGACAACAAAATGAATCAGAGACCTCTCGTGTTAGTGCGACACTGGAGGGCCTATACGACGACTGGAATTGGGACATAAATTTTGGCTGGAGCGAAAGCCGGGCCAGCGAAGCCAGCCGAAATATAGTCAACGCGGACAGACTTCAACGGGGACTGGGGCCGTCCGACAACTGCCAGGGTGCTGCGATAGATGATTGCGTACCCATAAACTTGCTCGGCGAACCGGGCTCAATCACAGAGGAACAAATCAATTATATCGTCGCCAGCGGCAAAGTACGCGGCAGCTCAGAGCTCAAAACCATTAGCATGGGCTTTAGCAGACAGGCGCTTAAACTGCCCTATGGCAGCACAGATCTCGCAATGGGGATAGAGCACCGCCGGGAGTCCACCGATAAGCGCCCGGACGCTCTTCTGGCCTCCACCAGTACAATCGGTGCCACTAATTTCGAAGCCACCAGCGGCGATCGGCGAGTGACCGAGCTCTATGCGGAACTCGCCTTCCCGCTCTGGCGCAGCGACAACGGCTTGTCGTCTCTGGACATTGATACGGCAGTGCGTTTCTCTAACTATAGAGATTTCCGCAACTCCACCAATCCAAAGGTGGGCATACGCTTTCAAATAGACCCTGCCATTTTGCTGCGCGCCACCTATGCCGACGGTTTCAGAGCCCCGAGCTTGAACGAGCTCTATGAAGGCAACACCGAAGAGCAGGCCTTTATCAACGATCCCTGCACAGTCCCTGCCAACATAGGCGTACTGCCCGGTTGCACCCAGCTTGCCGATGCCACCCGCAACCAATTTCTCACCATCAAGGGAGGCAACCCAAAGCTAAAAGCGGAAACCTCAGACTCCTATGGAGCGGGCATCGTTTGGATGCCTCAAGCTAACCCGGGCATTATGTTATCTGCGGATTACTTCCAAATTGAACAAGACGATGTCATCGATTCCAGCGCACAGTTTGTGGTCAACCAGAACGCGTTGCGCGGCCGCTTCGAAGACAGCGTAGAGCGAGACGCCCAGGGCAATCTGCAATTAATTACTGCAAACAAAATAAATGTGGGCCAACGAAAGGTACGCGGCGTTGATCTGGCCATAACCTACCACGTACCCCGCAAAAGTTGGGGCCAGTTTTCCCTCCTGGGAGGGGCAACTTATATCGACGAGTTTCTGACTCGTCTGGACACATCGGCACCACTACTGGATCTGGCGGGGACCTTTCGCGACGAGGCATCAGAAGGTCTGGGTGGCATCCCTAAATGGAAAGGGCAACTCAACCTGCGCTGGTCCGGAGAGCGCTGGCGCAGTAACTATCAAATTCATTTTGTCGGCGAAATGGAAGAGCTCATTCCCGAGTCCCAACAAACCCGCGACATTAAATCCTGGATGGTGCACGACCTGCAGTTTGGTTACAAATTCGATGTTTTGAATGGGCTGCGTTGGACCATGGGCGTAGACAACCTGTTAGACGAGAAAGCACCGCTGGCCTCATCAGCGTTTAACGACAATATCGATGGGCGAAGCCACGAACTGAAAGGCCGGTTCTGGTACACCAAGCTAAGCCAACGATTTTAGAAGTTGAGGAAAGTGGGTGTCACCCCCCCCGGATGACGCTATCATAACCCTCCTGATTTTCGCTGAAGCAGACAGATATGACTGAAAAAAACGCCCCTCAATCCAAGCAGCCCAAGGGCAAAATGTTCCTCTATGAAAAACCAGAGCTACTGCGGAAGGATGTTCATTCCAAGCTGGGGATATCTCCCGACAAAAAGTCCTACTTGTTCGCGCAGGCAACCAATACCGTACCCTTGATTGCAGGTGAGATTTATTCAGCACAGAAAAACTACCCCGTAATTTTTTCAGATATCGACACGGCTGTTCCCCTTGCCGTTTTATCGGTAATGGAAAATCACAATATGTTTGTCAACAGCAGTGGACAATGGGAGATTCTCACCTACATCCCCTCGTACTTGCGCCGCCACCCCTTTGCATTCGCCGAAGACACCGGTGATCAATTTGCCGTTGTCATCGATCGCTCCAGCCCCGAGATCTCGGACACGCCAGAGTTCCCTTTCTTCGATGAAGATGGAGTGACCGAAAACACTCAATCGGGCATTGATTTTTGCTTAAAATTTGAAGCAGAACGACGACACAGTGCTCAATTCTCAAAAAGACTTTTAGAGCTGGATTTAATCACCCTTCAGCACCTCGCGGGTAGCGAGGGTGCCGATGGAGAACCCCTGGCAAGCTACTACGCAGTGGACAGTAGCCGGTTAAATGCCTTATCGCCAGCTGTATTAGCCGAACTGCACAAAGCAGGTTATCTGTCTTATATCTTTGCCCATCTCTTTTCTTTGGAGAACTGGAGCCGACTCCTACGCCGAAGAGAACTAATGGCTGCCTCCCAGGCCAAGTAACTCCGAATAAATTTGGTACTTTGACAAGTTCCTTTATAAAAACGTGAATAGTTCACACATTCTGAGTGCGCCTTGAGGAATCACATCAACATTTCGTTTACTGTACGTGTTCTGCAGCAATAGGCTGCGATGCTTTCACATATTAAAAAAATCAGGGGTTTAATTTTATGTTGAAGAAAAATAATCTGACAATGGCAGTATCCGCTGCCTTGGGCCTGGGGGCTGCGGCAGTAATGCCATCAGTAGCCTTCGCTCAAGAAGATACAATGATCGAAGAAGTGGTTATTACCGGTTCCCGTATTCAAAAAGCAAATCTAGTTAGCTCATCTCCCGTTACGCAAATTGATGCCGAGGAAATAAAGTTTCAGGGCACAGTGCGTGTTGAGGACATGATGAGAAACCTTCCGCAGGTTTACTCTAATCAGAACTCCAGCCAATCAAACGGCGCAACAGGTACCGCGACACTTAACCTGAGAAACTTGGGTGATGCACGTACCCTGGTGTTGATCAACGGTCGCCGCATGCCTGCTGGCACACCTCTCCAAAGCGGCACAGGCGCCGATATCAACCAGATCCCTGGCGCACTAATCAAGCGCGTAGAAGTATTGACCGGCGGCGCATCTGCAACTTACGGCTCTGACG
>JADGEN010000079.1 GCA_016744355.1 Halieaceae bacterium | reverse complement strand
GATGGCACAGTTCAGGGAGTCCGCTTCCATGGTGAAGGGGATAGACTTGGCGACAAGATTCGGATGGGCACGCAATTTGTGTCCAGTGCTAGCAGAGCCAGTGAAAGTGACGACGTCCTGTTCTTCCAGATGGTCGAGTAAATCTCCAGCACTGCCGCAAATCAGCTGGATCGCCCCTTCTGGGAAAAAACCACCTGCTATCATTTCGCGCACCATTGCCTCAGTCAGGTAAGAGCCCGGGGTGGCAGGTTTAACAATGACCGGCATGCCCGCAGCCAGGCTGGGCGCAATTTTCTCCAGCATGCCCCAGCAGGGGAAGTTGTAGGCGTTGATATGTACAGCGACACCGGGCTTGGGTGACAGAATATGACGCCCAACAAATGTGCCGTTAGCCGACAGGCGTTCTATATCGCCTTCGACCATTACTACATCATTGGGGAACTCTCTAGCCACCAGGCTGGCATAGGTGAAAACTGTGCCTATACCACCTTCTATATCTATCCATCCATCCGAACGGCTGGCACCAGTGCTGGCTGAAAGCGCATAGAACTCTTCTTTTTTGGACATCAGGTGTTTTGCCATGGCCTTCAATGCCAAAGCGCGATCGTGAAAGGTCATCTTACGCAGCGCGGGACTGCCCTGCTCTCGACCGTGTTTGGCAATTGCGGCGAAGTCAAAACCGGCGCTGCTGACATTACACAGAGTATCCCCCGTGACAGCATCCAGCAAAGTTACACCGTCGCCTTCACCCTCTCGCCACTGTCCAGCGACATAACTTTGTAACTTCATTACCTTCACTCCAATTATTGGTATTATATATACGAAGCCGGTTATGATACACAAATCTACCGAACTGTAAACTTTTGTGTAATACTTTGTCGCTTTGCCGAAAACAATAACCTATTGGGAAAACAAATATGAACAAGTCTGTGGTCAACTACCAACTTCAGGATCAACTGGGCATCATCACCATCAATAATCCCCCGGTGAATGCGCTTTCACACCCTGTGCGCGCGGGCCTGACAGAGGCTCTGGAGCAAGCGGCGTCAGACGCCAGCAGCGCTGTGCTCATCATATGTGAAGGCCGTACCTTCATCGCCGGCGCCGACATCACCGAATTTGGCAAAACACCACAGCCGCCTCACCTGCCCGATGTCATTGAAGCAATAGAGAGTTTTTCCAAGCCGGTTGTCGCTGCACTGCACGGGAATGCTTTAGGCGGCGGCCTGGAAGTGGCGCTGGCTGCGCACTACCGCTGCGCGATAGCCAGCACCAAACTGGGTTTGCCCGAGGTGAAACTGGGATTGCTACCCGGCGCAGGCGGCACCCAGCGTCTACCCCGTGTTGTGGGTGTTGAAGCAGCACTGGACATGATGACTAGCGGCGCGCCCATTAATGCCAGCAAGGCATTGGATCTCGGCCTGATAGACAAAGTGCTAGAGGGAGAACTAGAAACCGCTGCCATAGACTATGCAATGGCCCTCATCGCCGAGGGCGCGACTGTCAGGCCAACTAGCCACCGTGTGGCCGCTGTGCCAGAGGCCAGTGACTATTACGATCAATACCTGAAGAAAATTGAGAGGAAGTCTCGCGGCCAGATTGCTCCGGGGTATATTGTGGAATTGGTGGAGCTTTCCACTCGCACTGACATAACAGCTGGTCAGGCCGTTGAGCGGGAACGTTTCATGGCATGCCGAAATTCGCCACAAGCATCCGCTATGCAGCACGTCTTTTTTTTTTATTTCGCCACCAGCAAACTTCCAGACATTCCTTCAGACACGCCCATACTCCCTGTTGAATCAGTGGCAGTAATTGGCGCTGGCACCATGGGGGGCGGCATTGCCATGTGTTTAGCCAATGCAGGTGTTCCGGTAATTTTAGTGGAGACAAAGCAGGAGTTTCTCGACCGGGGCATGGGTGTCATCAAGGGCAACTATGCCACTTCGGTAAAACGGGGTCGGTTTAGCCAGGCACAGGCAGATAGCTTTCTCGCCAATTTTAGCGGCACCACCAATTATGCAGACATTGCCAATGTCGACGTAGTAATTGAAGCCGTGTTTGAAAACATGGATGTAAAGAAAGAAGTCTTCGCCAAACTTGACCAGGCCTGTAAACCCAGTTGCATACTGGCCACTAACACCTCTTACCTTGACGTTGATGAAATCGCCGGCGCTACCAATCGGCCAGAACAAGTCATTGGGGCTCACTTTTTTAGTCCGGCCAATGTTATGAAGTTACTGGAAGTGGTGCGTGCCGCCAAGACATCTCCACAAGTCGTGCAAACCTTTATGAAACTGGCCAAGAAAATTGGCAAAATTGCTGTAGCAGTACGCGTGTGCAACGGTTTCGTGGGCAATAGGATGCTCAAAGGCTATGGCCGTCAGGCCCAACTGTGTCTGCTCGAAGGAGCCAGCCCTGAACAGGTAGACAGCGCCATGCAAGACTGGGGAATGGCTATGGGGCCCATTGCCGTAGGTGACCTCGCGGGGCTGGATATTGGCTATCGTTCCCGGCGTGACCAGGGCATCGAATCCCGTTCAGTGAAAGAATCGACTCTGGCCGATACGCTGGTAGAAATGGAGCGACTGGGCCAAAAATCCGGTTCCGGCTATTATCGCTACGATCCCGAAACACGACAGCGTCAAAATGACCCTGCTGTGGAATCTCTCATCGATGAAGTTGCAGCAACATGGAATGTAGAGCGCCGCGAGCTGTCGAAAGACGAGATCGTTGAGCGACTCGTACTTTCATTAATCAATGAGGGTGCCGCTATTTTGCAGGAGGGTATTGCCGCCCGCCCATCGGATATCGACATTGTCTACCTCAACGGTTACGGTTTTCCCGCCTGGCGCGGAGGCCCCATGTTCTATGCTGACACACTGGGTTTGAGTGTTGTAGTAGAAAAACTGCAGGCACTGCAAAGCAGCACCGGGGATGCATGCTGGACACCTTCTCCTCTGCTGATAGAACTAGCAGAGGCAGGTAAACCATTAACCTCTCTCAATTAGCAAGCCCCCTCGCGATTGGGAGTGCCGTTTCGACCACTTTCGATCGCTGGGGTATATTTAGAGCTACAACAAATCTCGCCTATGCCCCACCTGATACAGAACCCTTGATATTCAGCAAATATCTGTATTATATTGTGCTCATAACAACGCGTGGCTCTAGCGATTACTCGAGTCACTGCAGATAGCTCAGTGGTTAATCTGACAAATCGACTGTGGCAGGGGAGGTGACTATGAAACGGAGCAGCAACCGTTTTTTCGAACAGTTTTTTCAACAAAACTACGACTCTCTCGTACGCTTTCTGGCCTTTAAATTCTCTAACACCGATGAAGCTCAGGATCTCGCGCAGGACGCCTTCTATAAAGTGATGAAGGTAAAAAATGCAGAAGAGCTACAACACGCCCGTGCTTATTTGTTCCAAACCGCATCCAATCTCGCCCTTAATCGAATTCGAACACAAAAGAGACAAGATCTCTATCAGCGTAACTCCATCGATATGCGAGAGGAGGAAGCCGAAGGCATGATCGCCTCTCCAGAGCGGGCAGCCCAGGCCAGGCAACAGCTACAGCAGGTAGAGGATGCTCTCAATGAGCTACCGCGAAAGTGCCGATTGGCTTTTTTGATGCACCGTTCCCGCAATATGACATACCAGCAAATAGCGCTTGAGCTGGAGGTATCAGTCAGTACTGTTGAGAAATATATGATAGCCGCACTGGAGAAATGTCGGGAAAAAGTACAGTGGAGTAAAAATAACCTATGAGGTAATTGCCTCGTCGGGTGTTATACACTGTACAAAGCACTAATTATCCCGGATTTGAACCAGCTAGCAACATGAAACGCAAGACACCCAATACCGCCGCCCTAAAGCAAGCCACGCAATGGTTTGTGAAACTGGATGCCAGTGAGGTTTCCGACGCAACCAAAACGGCTTTTTTTACCTGGCTGGATAAAGACGTGGCAAACCAGAGTGCTTACATAGAAATCGAGAAACTCTGGGGCCAGCTCGAAATCACCCGACAACTACCCCTTGAGACCAGGCCTCGGATACGAGATTGGCTTGACCAGCTACTTGGCGGCCGAGGCGCAATCGGGGCATTTATAAGCGCCACAATAGTGCTGGGCCTTGTAACGCTGTTCTACATAGCTCCCACCCAGCCCAACGAATATCAATACGCTACCGCTGTCGGCGAACGGGGTGACTTTAGACTGGAAGATGGTTCTCTGCTGCAACTCAATACAGACTCGTTGGTAACGGTGCGCATGGAAAAATCACGGCGTCTGCTAACCCTGCAAAAAGGCGAGGTGTATTTCGACATTGCACACAACGCCAATCGCCCCCTGGTAGTACAAACCAGTGATGGTGCGGTGCGAGTTCTGGGTACCCGCTTTAACATTCGCCAGACCGGTTCTGGCAGTGTTGTCAGCGTGATAGAAGGACTGGTAGCAGTAGCTGCAGGAGTAGAAGCAAGCCAAATGTCCGGCTCGAACTTTAAACCCGAGTATACTCTCGCCGCCAATCAGCAGACAGAACTTACAAAAGACGAACTCGTCCCGGAACCTACAGAAATTGACAGCCAAAATGTGCTGGCCTGGCGACAGGGTAAATTGATCTACGAGGGAAACACATTGTCAGAGGTCGTGAACGACCTCAATCGCTACTTTCCCGGCACTATTCGTCTCGAAGACCCTACACTGAGCGCGCTGGAAATAGTCGGCGTACTCAACCTCAGAAACCGCAGTGCAACACTTGCCGCACTTGAAGCTACTTTTGGCGTTCAAGTTGTGCAGGTGTCCGAGCAACTCACACTAATTCAACCCCGTCAAAACACTTCACCGCAGACGATAGACTGATATACTCAAGGGTCAGGCAGTAGCACGGCTACCAGGGGTCTATGTCAAAAAACATCTGTCACTTTTATCGACAGTTTGCTCGCCAGCTTCAGATTCTTTTTGCCGTTGTGTCGATAGCGGCAATGCCGCTGGTGCTGGCTACAACCGTTGAGGCTCAGGAGCAACATGCCCCTGCCGTTTCAATGTTCGAATTTGCTATTCCCTTACAGCCTCTCTCCCCCGCACTACTGGCGTTTTCTCGCACCACAGGTATCGCATTGCTGTTAGCAAAAAGCGAGCTTCAGGATAAGCATACAGTAAGTCTAAACGGGACAATGACGGCTGAGGACGCTGTCCAGCAGCTGTTGACAGACACAGGACTAGGTTACAAATTTATCGACAGCGAGACCGTTTCTATCTCAACTGCACACGCTCAGACTGTCGATCCCGACAACACAGCAGAAACTCCAGACAATAGCGACGTCGGCCTGGGCAATGACAAAGCAGCGCGCATCGAGGAAACCATAGTTTCAGCGCGCCGCCGCGATGAGCAATTACAAAAAATTCCAATTCCAGTTTCGGTTATCGACAGCAAGCTTATGGACAGCGCTGATATTTTCAACTTACAGGATGTGGCCATGCGTGTGCCCGGACTCAATGTTTCCTATTTTAGCATCGGGCAGCCCAGCATCCACATGCGTGGCATTGGCTCTAACGACGATGGAGCGGCACTGGACAATTCTGTAGTGGTTTTCCTCGATGACATATATGTTGGGCGCATTTCAACGATTGATATCAACGTGCTGGATTTACAGCGCATTGAGGTACTGCGAGGCCCCCAGGGTACCTTGTATGGCAAAAATGCCATTGGCGGTGCTATTAATATGGTAAGCGCCCTGCCCCGCGACCAAGCTGGCCTACAACTCTCTGCCAGTATCGGCAACCTCGGTTCTAACAGCCTCACTGGCAAGCTAACCGGGCCGCTGGGGTCAGATGCGCTGCTGGGGCGTCTGTCTGTGAGCACCAGAGCGCGCGATGGCTGGCAGGACAACTTGACTCTTGGTGGAGAAAGGCAACATGACGACCAGAACCATTCACTTCGTGCCAAGTTGCTTTTTACACCCCAGCAAGACGTGGAATGGTACGTGGCTTATGACTATAGCGAAGATAAGCTCAATTCCACCGGACGCATCCCCGTGGTGGGGCGGGTTCCGCTGCAATTTGCAGACGCACTCTCGACTAACAGTACCGCAGGTTCTGCACTGCCCACCGACATATTCGCGGATTTGGGCGGTGACCCCATAAACGCCACCAATGGCGTGTCCGGATATACCGATCGAACCATTAGCGGCCTAACCAGTCGACTAAACTTCGAGCAGCCACACTACCAGCTAACTTCAATTACCGGTTACCGGGACAGTAGCTTCGAATGGCTGGAAGACTCTACCGGCTTACCAGCGAATGCCATCGCACTACCCATCAGCGATTTTGTCGACGAAACACACAGTCAGTTTTCCCAGGAACTACGCTGGTCTTCGGTGGAGGGAGACACCATTAACTACGTATTGGGTGTTTATTATTTACGTGAAAAAACCAACCGCAAGGAGCACTGGACTATTGGCGGGAATACCGCTCAATCCCATCAACAAAACACCAGTGACAGCTTTGCACTTTTTGGCGAAGCCAGCTACTTAGTCGATCCGGCAACCAAGCTGACCCTTGGAGCCCGATACACCTACGACAACAAAGACCTGGAGCAACAATCCCGTAATGGCGGCTCTCCGGCCATTATTCTGGAAGACTTCGACCTAAACTCCAGCGCCAGTTGGAAAGATATATCGCCCAGTGCTTCCCTCTCACATCAAGTCAATGACGACCTCATGGTTTTTCTGCGGATAGCCAGAGGCTTTAAAAATGGCGGATTTCAGGGTGCGCCTCCCACCGCTGAAGCAGCCATGCGCGAAATAGACCCCGAAACAGCCTGGGACTATGAACTGGGACTAAAATCCTTGTGGTACGCCAACAGACTACAGCTAAATATTGCGGGCTTTTACACCAAGTACAAAGACCTCCAGGTAACGCAGTTCGCAACCATAGACAATTTCGGTATTTTTCAAACCAGTAACGCCGGCACGGCCACACTGACCGGTCTGGAGGCGGAATTCATCCTCAACGCCACAGAATTTCTCGAATTTGGTGGCAACTATGCCTTGCTGGATGCACGCTACGACAATTTTAATGATGTGCAGGGGGGAGATTTCTCCGGCAACCGCCTGCGCCAGGCACCGAAACACTCACTGAGCCTCAATGCACGCTACCGATGGACATTCCAACCCGGTGATCTCAGCTTGCGACTGGATTATCGGTACCAATCGCGCAGCTATCAGGAGCCAGACAACGAGGTGACCAGAATGCCCGCCTTTGATTTACTGGATGTCAAGCTTAGCTTTAACTCCAGTGCCACCAACTGGGACGTTTCGCTGTGGGCCAAAAACCTTCTTGATGAAGAATATATTAGCCACCTATACCTGCTGGGAGGCAATGATTACGCTCTGTTTGGCACACCCAGAACAGTGGGCGTCAGCCTGCGGTATTCCTCGTTATAACTGCCCTATATCCCTACAAATCGCCGCTGGCATAAATATTTGCAAAAATATCTGGAGGTATTTCATAGCTGCGGTGTTTCACACCTATGCAGTAGCATAATTTAATCTAACTAACTGCCGGGCCAAGCCCCTTTTTGGAGAAACTAAATGCAAAACCCTAGTGCAAGAAACCCACTTTACCTGGCCACTCGCCGTGTCAGCACATTGTGCGCTGCCATTGCTATGGCCACGGCCATGCCCGCTATGGCGCAGCTGGAAGAAATCGTCGTTACTGCACAGCATCGGGAGCAAAACATTCAAGATGTACCTATCACGGTTACGGCTTTGACTTCAGATTACATTGCCAAAGCTGATATTTTTGATGCTGCATCTATTGCCGCTAATGTTCCTGGCTTTTCGTTTGCTGAATTTGCGCCCGGTCAGGCCTTAATGACATTTCGTGGTATAGGCTCAAGTGATGATGGTGCAGGTTTAGATAGCTCAGCGGCGACATTTTTAGACGGTGTCTATATCGGCCGTTTCGCGGGAGTTAATTTCGATCTGTTTGACTTGGACCGCATCGAAGTGCTGAAGGGGCCTCAAGGTGCTTTATTTGGGCGGAATGCCATTGGTGGTGTTATTAGCGTTGTGACAACAAGGCCGACACAGGAATTTGCTGCTAAAGCGGGTCTAACAGTGGGCACTGAAGGAATACTTCGTTATCAAGGCCTTGTATCAGGCGGCCTCACTGAAAACCTTTCAGGAAAATTAGTTGTCAATCATCGCGAGCATGACGGCTACACTCGCAATACATTGCTGAAAACTGATGTTAATGATGAAGACCAAACTTCATTCCGCGGACAATTGCGATGGGAAGGAGACAGTTCTGATTGGCTATTGTCTGCTGATACCATGGAGGATGACCGTGCAGGTGTTGGTCGCTATCCTTTAGTTAATGGTAATTTTGACTATGTTGGAACTGCAGATGCATTGGGAGCTAACCGCGATTTTACATCGGCATCGCCGACTAAAGGCTTTACTGAGCGCGAGAATACCGGTTTCAGCTTGCAGGGTGACATTGAGTTCAATGGTGGCATCCTAACAACGATTACAGGTGTTAGAAACGTTGAAAGCAGTTGGGAAATGCCATCAGTTGGCGCACCTCTGGGCGGCAGGTATGATCTCGACAATGGCGTCTTTGGTGCAGATGTAATTGATGACATTGAAGAAGAGATAGATACATTCTCTCAAGAACTACGCTGGACTTCGACTCTGGAAGGTGCATTTAACTATGTTGTTGGGCTTTACTACTTTACTGAAGAAACGGATCGTCAGGAACAATTTCGTATTGACAGTAATAGTGTAGCAACCGGCCAGATTGTTGTCGGTAATGAGTGGACAAACACAGAAAACGAAACGACCAGCTATGCGGCTTACGGTCAGGGCTCCTATGACTTTAATGATCACTGGACGTTGACAGTAGGTGCGAGATATACGGAAGATGAGCGTGACTACGTGGCTTCTGCGGCTAACTGTGCATTGACAGACGCGGAGATTACGGCAGCAGGTTTACCACTATCTACTTGTACATTTACAGGCCTGAATAACGATTCTGACGGTACTCGAGTTGGGAGCAGCCTGGGTATTGTTTCAGAGGCTTTTATAGTGCCTGCCGATGATACCTGGAGTAATTTCTCCCCTATGGCATCGCTACAATACCGCTCCAATGACGACATGATGTATTTTGCAACAGTGTCCACGGGCTATAAGGCAGGTGGGTTTGCCGGGTCACAAGGAGTAGCTGCTGCTGCGGATAACCCAGTTGACCCTGAAGAAGTGATTAATTATGAACTCGGCTTTAAAGGAGACTTCTTCGATAATCAACTTCGTCTGAATACAACCGTTTTTTATATGGATTACACGGACTTGCAAGTTGTGCGCTTTGGACCTGTGCCTGGTAGTGAGTTTGGCACCTTTCAAACAACCAATGTTGGTCAAGCTGATATCTACGGTTTGGAAATGGACTTTATCTGGCAAATCAGTGATAGCTTTCAAATATCTGGTAACTACGCCTACCTGGACACCGAAGCTAATGATTTAGTGATTCCAGCTGTTGGTGATTTCTCGGGTAGCACGCTTCGACAGGCACCCAAGCATACTTATAGTATCGTTGCCGAATACATGGTGCCTAGCGAGGTTGGTGACTTCGATTTCAGGGCTCAATTAGCAGGTTCCGATGACCAACATTTTGACTTCGCTTCTCAGGATGACACTGTCTCTCCATCACATGAGGAACTGGATCTCAGCGCTCGTTGGACAGCGCCTGAGCAAAATTACCAGGTATCGCTATGGGTTAAAAATGCTACAGATGAAGCCTATGCACAGCATGTTTATCGTATTGGACCTGGCAGCATCGGCGCTTGGAATGCCCCCAGAACCTATGGTTTAACAGGCACTTGGGAATTCTAAGTTCAGTAGGACACTTTATCGAGTAGTTTCTAGAAGCCGAAGGTAGCAATGCCTTCGGCTTTTTTGTAGTCTGCCCAGCGGTGGTGCGAGAAGCCGGTGAGTGCAAGCCCTCCTCCTACTCAATCGGTAAACTTTTGCCCCAACAGGGCGAACAACTCACTGTGTATCTTTTGGAATTATAATTATGAAATTACAATCGTTTCTGCTCTCTCTGATCATTATATTGCTTAGTGCGTGTAGCAAAGAACTGCCAAAAGAAGCATCTAAAGATACGCCAAATCCTGCCGAACAAATTACAATCTACCGCGACGCTTACGGCACGCCGCAGATCGTCGCTGACAGCAACGCTGGCGTGTATTTTGGTTATGGCTACGCAGTGGCAACAGACCGTTTATTTCAAATGGAGATGCTTAAGCGAACCGCAGAGGGCCGGGTGGCAGAAGCACTTGGAGCGGACTTTGTCGAGCTGGACATCCAATTGCGTACCTCTTATGACCACCGCAGCATACAGCGACAACTGGACGCATTGCCCGCGTCGCAACTTGAGATCCTTCAAGCGTATGCACAAGGCTTTAATACCAGAATCGATGAGCTGACGGCGGACACGCTACCGATAGAATTTAGCGACAACGACTTTCTTCCCCAGCACTGGAGCGCCTACGATGTCGCTATGACCTTTGTTGGTTCCATTGCTCATCGCTACTCAGACTTTAACTCCGAGCGCGACAACCTTGAATTGCTTACACACCTTGAAAGCCTGCACGGCAAGGCGACCGCATGGAAAATTTTCAACGCCAGCAAATGGTTGTTGGATGGGGACTCGCCGACGACAGTACCGGGGCAGCTTGCTCCCGGGGCCAGCTCTGAAAGACCTGACTATCTAGACGATTTACCCACGACTACAGCTACCACCAGGATCGTGCTGCGTGAAGACGGGCGGTTTAATGGCAACACTAACACCACAGAGAACTTGAAGGCCTCTCGACAACGTCTTGCAAAGATCGGCTTTAGCCACAATCCTGAATTTACAGGAGCGAGTAACTACTGGGCCGCCCAGGATTTACAGGATGCGCCTGCAGCATTGGTTAACGGGCCACAATTTGGCTTCGGCGTGCCCAGCTATGTATATGGCATAGGTCTTCACGGTGGTGATTTCAATGTTGTAGGCAATACTCTACTGGCACTGCCCAGCTTACTGTTCGCACACAACAATCACATCGCCTGGGGTAGTACCGCCGGCATCAGCGACCAGTCGGATGAATACCTGTTATCGCTGGACTCGGGAAACCCCAATCGCTATCGCTATGGTGATACATGGCGCGAATTCGAAAGCTGGCCAGAACACATCACAGTCAAAAACCAGAAGCCAGTCACCGTGATAGCAAGACGCTCCGCTCAGGGAATGGTGCAGTCTTACCAGCCGAAAAATAGCCTGGCCTGGGCGCGCGCAAGATCCTGGGAAGGTGGAGAATTAGCCACGTTAATGGGCTGGATATTCCTTGCGACTGATAAAGACATCGACTCTGCAAAACAACGCATAGGCAACATGTCCACCAATATCAATATGTACCTGATGGACAAGACCGGCAATCTATCTTATGTGCACAGTGGTCAATATCCGCAGCGAGCCGCTGAGCATGATTCCCGACTCCCTGCTCCAGGCACCGGAGCATGGGATTGGCAGGGTATGCGGCCCTACTCTGACAATCCCACTGTCACAAACCCTGAGCAAGGTTTTATTGCCAACTGGAATAACAGACCCAGAACCGACTGGATTAGCTCAGATTTGTGGACTTACACATGGAGCAGAGCAGATAGAACGCAGCTCATCTTTGATGCGCTGCGACGTGACCCTCTATCGATACAAGAAAAGCCCACTATCGAAGATATTTCCGATATCAACAAAAAAATCACATTCGCCGACGTCAACGCGCCCTTTCTTTTACCCTATTTATTTAGCGCATTGGATGGGTACGCACAGAGCAAGCTTGTTTCTTTGGCGCTGTCATCCCTGCAAAATTGGGATAAGCAGTGGCCCGTTGATAGCAATGCACAGTACGGCACCGGGCCAGCCATTATGGAAATGTGGCTAAAGGAATTACTAAAAGAGGTGTTTCAGGATGATATAGGCGAGGAATACTTCTATCTCTACAGCGGCACAAATTATCCCAATAATAGCTTAGGACCCTCTATGGGAACGGCGCCCGGCACCAAAGCCCTGCTGCGCAATCTGGACCGTTTAGCCAGTGGTAGCTGGAGCGAATCAGATTATGACTTCTTTAATGGACGCAATCCCGGTGAGATAATTAGTCATAGTTTTGAAAGTGCAATTACACGCTTGGCCGCCGAGCAAGGGCCCATTTTATCAGAATGGCATCTGCAAGCTCATCCCATGCAGTGGCAGCCGTATAACTTCCGCGGCGTGCCACAAGCTCGAGAAGATGCGGGTGTGTCTTTACCCGCGTATATGAATCGGGGCAGTGAAAACAACCTATTCGTTGCGACGGGGACAGGCATAGTAGCGCGAGATGTTGTCCCCCCGGGGCAATCTGGATTTCAAAGTGTCGACGGTGAAAAAAGCGCTAACGCAGAAAACCAAATGAAAATGTTCGCCGATTTTGAGTACAAGGATATGCCCTTCGCTATCGAGCAAATACGTAAAAATGCCACCAGCACCCAAACGATCCCCCTACCGGCCAAAGCCCCTGCACTGGACACACAGGCAAGCACTCAAACACCTGGGGCAGATACCGTGCCATCTCTGTCAGCAGCGTTACAGGAGTTACAAAGCGGTACTACTACCAGTAAAGACTTGGTAGACAAATCACTGGCAAGAATAGCCCAACTCGAAAATCTTAACGCTTTTATTACCATTGATGCTGAGGGCGCCGCTGGGAGAGCGCTAAACCTCGATGCAAAAAGAGCCAATGGAGAAGCATTGGGGCCGCTGTCTGGAGTCCCGATAAGTGTTAAGGACAATATTCATGTGGCGGCGCTACCCAACACAGCCGGCACTGCTGCGTTGCGTAGTTTTATTCCCATGAAAGACGCTGACGTAATTGAGCGGGTCAAAGCAGCAGGCGCTGTCATCGTGGGAAAAAACAATATGCACGAACTGGCCTACGGCATCACCAGCAACAACTATACCTTTGGTGCAGTTGGCAATGCTTACGACGCCAGATACATCGCCGGTGGCAGTAGTGGCGGCACTGCTGTAGCAATTGCCGCCGGTATGGTTAGCGCCGGCCTGGGCACCGATACAGGGGGTTCAACGCGTATCCCCGCTTCACTAAATGGTATTGCGGGGTTTCGGCCAACCACCGGCCGCTATCCATCCGGTGGTTTAACACGAATCTCGAACACTCGCGATACCGTTGGTCCCATGGCAAAAACTGTAGTTGATATTGCCTTACTCGACAGCGTACTCAGTGGCGAACCCATTGCTAAGCAGTCGGTTTCATTGTCCGGTTTAAGATTGGGTGTACCACGCTCGTATTTCTATAGTGACCTTGAACCCTCGGTAGCTGCGCGCGCAGATACGGTACTGCAGATGCTCAAAGATGCCGGCGTTATATTGATTGAAGCAGATATCCCCGTGCTAGCCGAGCTCAATGAAAAAGTAGGCTTTCCGCTGGTAATTTTCGAAACAAAACAATTGCTACAGGACTATGCGGCAGAAAACATCCCCGCGGGTTCACTGCAAGCCATCATCGACCAAATTAGCAGCCCCGATGTACAAGGCGTGATGGAGGGTGTACTGGGTGGTGCAATTTCTGAATCTGTTTACCGCGACGCGCTGGACGTGTTTCGCCCACAACTGCAACAGGCCTACAACACCTACTTTTCAACACACAACGTCGATGCCGTAATCTTCCCGACCCTGCCCCTAACCGCGAGGCCCATAGAAGGCAGCTTGGAAACAGTCGAGTTCAATGGCACACAGGCACCTACCTTCCCCACCTATATCCGTAATACAGATCCCGCGAGCAACGCGGGAATTCCAGCACTGACAATTCCCGCAGGATTGTCCGCTGGGGGATTTCCGATTGGCATTGAAATCGATGGTCCGCTCGGCAGTGACCAGCGTCTGCTGGCCATTGGCGTAGCTATTGAGAAAGTATTAAGTAAAGACGCTGTGACGCGTACACCTGCGCCGTAATTTCGAAAAACTCAGCCCCCCACTGATTGCTCTTTCAGTAAATCAATCAGTGGGGGGCGCCGCAAGCGACTTAAGGCAAATTGTTTAGCAGTTCTTCCGCAGCCTTTATCTCTGCCAACTGGTGAGGCTGTAAATCCTGCCCACCCAGTGCCGAAGCCATTTCAAGGAAGGGATCGTCTGTCGCAGTTTTTATACCGCTGAGCTCTTCCATAACGGCCAGACCATAGAAAGGCGCTGTCCAGGTGTTGTAGCCACCCTCGTGAGTCATAAGAACTTTGCCTTCACACAATTGCGCTGCAGCAGCCAATATTTTTCGGGTAAGACCACGATAACACTCGCTGTGTACCTGCATGCGCCCCAATGGATCGTAAGCACCCGCATCAAAGCCACAGGGAACAATAATCAGCTGCGGTTTAAACTTCTGTAGCGCCGGTAGCACCACTC
>JADGEN010000078.1 GCA_016744355.1 Halieaceae bacterium | reverse complement strand
CGCATATGCAGGCTTGCGGCATGATAAACGATCACACCGTCGACTGCTTCCGTCACCGGGAGTGCAAGCGCCTTGCCATCAGCTAGCCAACGCGTCTGGAAACTGGCTTGGCCCAACATAATATCTAACCTGCTGTTTACCACAGTAGGGTTCATGCACATAAAAATTGTCGCCCAGCTGGGCACAAGCTCCGTCGCCGCAGTTACTACCGGGCACAGGGTATTCTTTCTTGTGCAGGCAATATTCATGGGGTTGTCAGTCGCCTCTACTGCCATGGTTGCACGCGCCTGGGGCGCACAACAGCCACAACAGGCAGAAATGGTGGCCTGGACCTCTCTGATACTCTCGGTGATCCTCGCCGCGCTGATAAGCATTCCTGTGGTGTTGTTTCCCGCTTCCATTGCGGGCCTTTTCGGTCTCGATGCAGAAACCACCCAGTTAGCCGCCAGTTTTATTTTTTACCTGGGATTTTTTACCGTTGTCCAAACAGCCACTATGATGCTCTCTACCGCCTTACGCGCGATAGGCGACGTCATTACCCCTCTTTGGTTTTTGCTTTGTAGTACGGTACTCAATATTGTGTTCGCCTACTTACTGGCACTGGGTATAGGTCCTTTCCCGAAGCTTGGTGTAGCGGGATTGGCGTTGGGCGGCAGCATCGCGGGGCTGTTAGTTACCTGCGCCTTCATAGCGTTCTGGTGGCGCGGTAAGTTTGCGATAAAGCCCGTTAAACAGCTAAGAATAGATAGGCGGGTAGCGCGACAACTGATCAGCATTGGCGCTCCTGCCATCACCGAGCAGGCTATTGTGCAGCTGTCCTTCCTCGTATTCTTTGCCATAATCGCCCTCTACGGCACCGAGGCTTATGCCGCCTATGGCATCGGTATATCGTTAGTTTCATTTTCCATTGTTATCGGCTTTGGCTTTGGCATAGCCACCGCGACAATCGTGGGTCAGCAGTTGGGGGCAGGTAACCCGGACATGGCCATCGCCGCAACCTGGCGCTCCCTGCGCATGGCCGTTGCGGCCATGGCTACCTTATCGCTGATATCAGCATTGTATGCGCGCGAATTAGCCCAGTTTATGATTGACGATCCACTGGTGGTCGACCTGACTGTCGTGTTCATATATATGATTGCAGTCTCAATGCCCTTAATGGCCTGCGAGTTCACTCTGGCGGGCGCATTAAGAGGAGCAGGCGACACGCGCTTCCCTCTCATCGCCACATTTTGCGGCATTATTCTGGGAAGACTTATTCCCGCGTCAATTTTTGCCTCTCTGGGCTTCTCCATCTACTGGATATTTGGAGTAATGGTTATCGATTACAGCACCAAAGCGACGCTGCTAGCCTATCGCTTCCGCTCCAAAAAGTGGCTACATATCAAACTTTAAGACCTAATCGATGGGCCGCAAACCAAAACAACGGTAGACAGCTACAAAAATAATACTTAAAGTTGGAATCTTAGACCAGACGGTACGTTTGGCCTTACTCTCACCCTATGCCAGTTCTCCAACTTCAGACGTTGCTGCACATGACAATCGATTCAAAAAAGGCCACATCGCCGTTTAATCGCACTACGCAGCACGATGCCAAGCGCACGGCAATCCTGTCCCAGGCGTCCCGCTTATTTAACTCAAAGGGCTCCAGAGCCACCACGCTCAAAGACATTGCCGAAAGCCTGGGGCTGACCAAGACCAGCCTTTATTACTATGTGAAAACCAAAGAAGAGCTCATTTACCAGTGCTATATGGTTACACTGGAAAGACACCATCAAAATCTGGATACGGTCGAGGCGCAATACGATGCACCGCTTGACCGCTTGACCGGATTTTTTAAACTGCACTTCAACGATTGGCTGGCCGCCGAAGAAGGCTCGGGGAGTCACACAGCGGCTCTACTTGAAATCGCCTCGCTAAAAGGCAGCCATCGCACTGACGTTGAAGGGCAATACATCGCCATGTTCAAGCGCCTGCGCCAATACCTCAAAGACGGGATCGCAAGTGGCACACTGCGCTCATTCGACACAATATCGGCGACACGGGCTATCCTGGGCTCTGTGGAGTGGTCATTCTCCTGGTTGCACAAGGTACCCAAGGAGGATGTGGTCTCTATCGTCGACCAGGCAGCCGATATACTCGCCCATGGCTTCTACAGCGGCCCCAAACAATATGTACCCAAGCCCCTGACGTCCAATGGACCCGTCAAGCCCGACCTGGAGGGTTTTAATCGACAGACGCGAAATCGGCTCAAGCAAGAAGCGTTCTATAAAACAGGTACCTGGTTTTTCAACAAGAAAGGCTTTGATGGCACCTCGCTGGATGAAATCGCTGAGCAACTGAACGTATCCAAAGGCGCTTTTTATTACCACATCAAAAATAAGGAAGACCTGCTGTTTAATTGCTACTCCCATTCATTGGATACCATGGCCGATATCTATAATGACACTGCAGACTCCGAAGCAAGTGGCTTGCAGAAAATTGACCAAACCTGTCGGCGTATTTTTCTGGCGCAAAATTCCGAACACGGCCCTTTAATTCGCTACAACACCATCACTTCTCTGCCGATGGAGCGACGTCGGCAAATTCTCACGCGCACCGACAAATCCAACCAACGCTTTGGCGATCTGATTCAGGCCGGCATTGAAGACGGTAGCGTCAGACCCATTAATGTATTCGTGGCCGAGAACCTGATCGCCGGAGCCATCAATGCTTCGATGGACATTCAGCTGTGGCGCACTGTGCATGACATAGAGGCTGCGGCCATCGACTATTTCGACATCTTTATAAACGGGCTCTTGCCTCGTAACTAACTAAGGAGCCCCTGTGGCTAACGATCTGGACAAACTGCTCAAGTTCCTCGAAGTTGAGCGTATCGACAAATATCTTTTTATTGGACGCAGTCCCAAGCGACCGTCGCGGGTTTTTGGCGGACAGGTACTGGCACAGGCACTCAATGCTGCCATTCGCACCGTAGACGAAGACGACCGTATAGCGCACTCGATGCACGCGTATTTCCTGCGCCCGGGAAATCCCGCCAAACAAATCGTCTACGAAGTAGACCCCATTCGCGATGGCAGGAGCTTCACCACACGCAGAGTTGTGGCAAAGCAGGATGGGCGAGCCATTTTCAACACCTCGATATCCTTCCATATTCACGAAGAAGGACTCAGCCACCAGATAGACATGCCAATCGTTGAACAACCAGAGGACTTACAGTCAGACCATGATTTCTGGTTGGATATGGCACAAAAGCATCCGGGTAAATTCCAGACTCCGATGATCGAGTCCATTGAGAGAAAGGCAATTAACCGCAGGGATTATCTAGACCCACAGCCCACCGAGCCTGAGCAATACGCCTGGTTTCGCGCACTGGGTGACCTGGGCGATGACATAACACGACACCAAACAGTGTTGGCCTATATGTCAGATTTCGCCCTGTTGGGCACGGCTCTTTGCCCCCACCCTCACACAGGGCATAGCAGCGACATTCAGATGGCCAGTCTGGATCACGCCCTGTGGTTTCACCGTGATTTTCGCGCAGACGAATATTTGCTCTACGCCATGGACAGCCCCAGCGCCTGGGGCAGCCGCGGTTTTAGCAGGGGAAGTTTTTACAACCGGGAAGGTGTTCTGGTGGCTTCGAGTGCGCAGGAATCAATGCTGCGACCAGTGAAGGCTAGTTAATAACAGTGTCCATCTGATCGCCCAGCGCAACCAGGCTGAGCTCGCCGTTGCCGCCCAACTCTAACTGAGTGATGGACGCGTTGTCGGGCCAGAAAACAAGAGTTTCGGCCTGCGCCTCAATGGCGCCAACAATAGCATTCAAAACCAAAAAGTGGCTGAATATTACCGTGGGCTCCGTCAGTTGCTGCAACTGGGCCAAAGCATTGGCTCGCCACTGTAATAGGTCTTCAGGCTGCTCGCTCCAACTTTGCTTCATAAATCCGCGCAGCCATGTCTTCCGATCTGCCAGCGGTCCGGGCGCGGGAATTTCGCGAAAAGCATTATTAATAATAAGCTCGCCTTGCCGCACCTTCAGCAGAGGCTGAGCAGTTTCCTGTGCCCGTAATAATGGGCTGCTTACCACTTGAACTGCATCCCCAAGTTTCGGTAGCAATTTTTGCGTTGTCGCTATGGCCTGTTGCTTGCCCAACTCGCTGAGACCGGAATCGGGATCCTGCCCCCAGGCTGCCGCCGCTTCTCCATGCCTTACCAGAAAAATATCCATTAGCGGTATGTGAGCAGTCGCTCGCCCTTTTGCACGCCTAAAACATCCAAAAATGAATGGTCATTAAAGTAGGACATTGAAATTCGATCTCCACTATAAAATAACTGCGTGACAGAGCAATTTATAATCGGCTCATAAAAGGTGTAAACATGCTGACTGGAAAGCCCCAGAACATGTGCCACGATTGTTGCGATAGTGCCACCAGAGGTAAACAGGCCTATAGTTTTTCCCGACCCCTGAGCTGCGATAAGTTCATGTAATGCAGTGTGCACTTTACCACTGAAATCTGCCCAACTTTGAATATCTGAATCGGTGCACGCGGGCGACACCCAATAATTAAAAATCACTTTCAATATTTTTTGGTAATTCTTACTCGAGCCGAGCCCGAGGTCTACCAGAGCCTGCAAGCTGGGATCAATTTCCAGTACACGCGGTACAAGGTCTTTAAACTGTTCTTCATTTTTAATTTCATTGAAGCGCGCATCGATGGTGTGTGTGGAAGGCCGGGCCTGAGAGGCAGTTGCAAGCTCTGCCGTTTTTCGCTGCCGCTGCAAGTCTCCGCTGTAAGTCGCATCGAATTGAATACCACAATCGCGCAGATACTCGCCCAACACCTCCGCCTGCCGGCAACCCTTGTCGGATAATTTGTCGTAGTTGTCTTCGCCAAATGAAGCCTGACCGTGACGTATAACATAAATACTTGCCATTAGTGCTGTTCCTTATCGGGGACGCGATTAAAACGTAGTTTGCGGCGGTAGGGGAAAAAATCCTCCACATGGCCGCTGTTAATTTTGTCTTGTAGGTCTGTCCAAAAAGACACGTCGTATATGTCACTGTGTATCTGGTCGAATACTTTCCGCGCGCGCTGATTGCCAGTGAAGAACAAACGAAATTCCTCGGGGAAAATGTCGTTGGGTCTTACCGTATACCAGGGCGTACTCGCCATTTCTTCCTGTTCATTTCGTGGCTCGGGAATGCGGCGAAAGTTGCACTGTGTCAGGGGAATAATTTCATCGTAGTCATAAAACACAACCCGCCCGTGTCGCGTCACACCGAAATTTTTAAGCAGCATATCACCGGGGAAAATATTGGCTGTGGCAAGCTCTTTAATAGCATTGCCATACTCATCCATTACCGCGATCACCTGTTCTTCAGTGGCATCCTGCAAGAACAGATTCAGCGGCGTCATGCGGCGTTCAACATACACATGCCTGATAACCAGTGCGGTACCAATTTCTTCAATCAGGGAAGGTGCCACCTTGTGCAGCTCCGTCATTAATTCATCGGAGAATCGATTACGAGCAAACGCCAGGTTGGTGAACTCCTGAGTATCAGCCATGCGCCCTACTCTGTCAGAACGCTTTACAAAACTATACTGTTGCTTCACCTGCTTCCGCGTCATTTCTTTGGGCGGGGTGAACTTGTCCTTTATTATTTTAAACACAAAGTCGTAAGAAGGCAGGGTAAAAACACTCATCACCATGCCCTTAATACCCGGGGCAATAATGAATTGGTCACTGGTGTTTTGCATGTGCCGGAAGGCGCAGCGATAATAATAGGTTTTACCGTGCTTATTGTAACCCAGCGCGCTGTATATTTCAGAGATAGGTTTGGCCGGCATTAACTGCTGCAAGAACAAAACATACTGCGCCGGTATGGTTGCATCCACCATAAAATAGGAGCGGGTAAAGCTAAAAATGACACTGACTTTATCAGAACCAAACAACACCGTATCGACATAAATATCACCCGATTCGTTTTTCAGCAAGGGCAATACAAATGGTATGGAATCCGCACCAAAGACAATGCGCCCGACAATATAAGCACCCTTGTTGCGGAAAAAGTGATGTTCAAGGGTCTGCACTTCTACTCTATTGCCACTCACTTCAAAACGCGGTTTCAGGTAACTTTCGACAACAGCAACAATATTATCGATGTCGCGTTGCAAGTTCTCAAAAGGCGAACTGAATTTGTAATCTAAAAGGAGCTGCTCAAGTAATGCAGGCAACGAGCCCTGTAGAGAATAGGTTTTGTACACCGAACTAACATCGGCATCTGGGATATCTGCCTGGGGGGAAAAAACGAAAGCGTGCTCGTTACGGATCTTTCGGTGTTTGAATACGGCACAATAAACCGAGTTAAAAAAGGTCTCCGCAATCTCAAAATTATTGTGCCCTACAATAAGACGCGCATAGCTTTCGCGCGCTTCACCCCAGAACTTAAAATCGCGCAGCTGGTCGCCCGCTATCAGCTCAACATATTCATAGACACTGTTGGTCTTTTGTTTGTACAGGTCGATACGCTGGGTGGAAGTGCGATGCATTCCCGCCCAATCGCCACTTTCGAAACGCGACTTTGCAGCCAGAGTGATATTCTGAAATTCGGCAAAATAGGACTCAAAACCATTGAGTATAGTGCGCGCGAAGCGCTCATACTTTTCCATAGCCCTATTGAGCCACTACCCGGACAAAGCTACAACTGTGGGTTGCCGAAATGCCTACGCATTTTGGACATTCCGCCTAACCAGCGATCGTAGTCTTCAGTTTTACGGCGACGGTATTCAACCACTTCTTTATGCGGCAAAACCAGAAACTGCTCTGTGGCCAGGCCTTGAATAACCTCTTCCGCAACCTGCTCTGGCGTAAGCACACCGTCTACACCCGCGTTGCCGCCGTCTTTGGTACCACCTATCATCCGGGTAGCAACCGCCTGCGGACACAATGCAGATACCTTGATGCCATCGTCACGATGGGTAATGGCGAGCGACTCGGCAAAACCCAGCGCTGCATGCTTGGTTGTAGAATATGCGGCATCGCCAATCTGGTTGAGCAGGCCGGCAGCCGAAACGGTATTCAGGAAATAACCTGAGCCGCGTTCAATCATACCGGGCAGACAGGCTCTGGCAGCGTAGATATGGGCCATAACGTGGATGTCCCACATGGCCTGCCAGGTATCGTTACTGGCCGAGGTAGCCCACCAGGGTTCGCCGTCTCCCGCGATAATGCCCGCATTACTGCAAAACAAATCAATGGTTCCATGGCGGGACTCAACATCTTTCACCATATCCTGTATCTGGTTCTCGTCTCTCACGTTCACACCAAACGCTTCGCCACCGATGGCATCGGCTACGACTTTGGCGTTGTCTTCCTCCAGATCGGCAACCACAACGACTTTGGCACCCTCGGCATGAAAGCGCTCACACAGCGCCTTGCCAATGCCGTTCGCACCACCGGTTACAACAACAACCTTACCTGCAACTTCCACTACAGTAGCTCCTCGGCCAGAAACTCCAGAACTTCCTTATCGTGAACACCCAGCAACATAGTACCCACTTCGCCACGTTTGCCCGCCTCTTTCCACGGCGCCAAACGCTCTTTGATACGATCTTTGGGGCCTACGAGAGAGACTGCGTCCAGCAACTCATTCGGTACAAGGGCTTCCGCCTCCGCCTTTTTGCCTGAGAGATACAGATCCTGAATACGTGTGGCAGCATCGCCAAAGCCCATGCGGGTCGCATAATCGTGATAAAAGTTTTTGCCCTTAGCACCCATTCCGCCTATATAGAGCGCAAGCCAGGGGCGCAAGGAGTCAAAGGCTGCATCGAGGTCATCATTCATTGCTACGGACACAAAAGGCGCGACATCAAAGTCTTTCAAGCTCTTGCCATTGCCGGCCTTTGCGAAACCTTTCTCGATGTGCTCGCCCAGCACGCTGTATTTGTTCGGGTCCATCCACACAGGGAACACACCGTCTGCCACTTCACCAGCACAACGCAAGCCTGCAGGAGTGATAGATGCAGTATAGATGGGGATACCGGGGTCGGCATCCAAAATTGACTTAAGCGGCTTACCCAGCCCCGTTGTGCCCTCGCCCTTAACAGGCATTTGATACATGGAACCATCAAATTCTACGGGTCCTTCACGCGCCATAATTTTGCGCATAATTTGAATGTATTCTTTAGTACGTGTAACCGGCTTGCCGTAAGGCACACCATGCCAACCTTCAATAACCTGTGGCCCAGACGCACCCAAGCCCGCAATAAAGCGTCCGCCAGACAACTGTGACAACGACATGGACGTCATGGCACACATAGCAGGTGTACGCGCGGGCATTTGCATAATAGCGGTGCCGACGCGAATTTTGTCCGTGTTGGCGAGTACCCAGGTTGCGCTGGTTACCGCATCATTACCATAAGCCTCTGCTGTCCACACAGAATCATAACCAAGCGATTCCGCGTGCTTGATCGTCTCCATGGGAATATTAATTTGCTTGCCGGAATAACCCATCAAAATACCGAGTTTCATATGTAGCTCCTTTAAATATTTTTTGTGTGGATGAATACTAGCTATAGCGAATCTCGTTAAACTTGGCTTGGTGATAATCGCCATTGCCAAAAGTCGTAAGAATCATCATTAAGCGCTTGGCATAGTGACCGATATCAAGCTCATCGGTGAGACCCATGCCGCCGTGTATTTGAATCGCTTCACTGTAAACCCGGGTGCCAGCTCTATCGACCAAAACTTTTAATGCATGCACCGCAGTTGTAGCATCTTCTTCACCATTGGTAAGCGCACACACAGCGCGATACAACATCGACTTGCTTTGCTCATAGTCCATGAAGGTATCGACCATACGGTGTTGCAAAGTCTGAAAAGAGCCAATGGCCACACCAAACTGTTCACGTGTTTTGGTGTATTCCAAAGTCTTGGTGTTGAGCTGCCCCATAATGCCCACTGCTTCAGCAGCCAGCGCGAGATTGGCGTCCATAGCTACTGCATTCAAGATAGCCAAACCGTTATCTACCTCACCCAGCACAGCGTCTGCACCGACACGCACGTCCTTCAAGGTGATATTGGCTACGCGTTGACCATCCATCATTCTGTAATCGGTGCGTTCTACGCCAGCCGTGTCAGCGGCCAGTAAAAACAAAGTTATGCCAGCGTCGTCACTTTGCTCGCCACTGGTACGGGCAGAAACAATCAGCTGATCTGCATTGGCACCATTGAGCACTACCACTTTTTCGCCGTTGAGGAGGTAGCCGTCACCATCACTTTTCGCGCTGCTCAAAACATCAGCCAACTCAAAACGACTCTGGCGCTCCAGATAAGCCAACGCACCAAGGCAGCTGCCATCAATGATCTTGGGGATTAATGTATCCTGCGCCGCCTGATTGCCAGACTTTTGTAAAGCGCCACCAAATAGCACAACGGTGGCCAGGTAGGGCTCAACCAACAGGCCCTTACCAAACTCTTCCATCACCAGCATGGTATCGACAGCGTCGCCGCCAAAACCACCGTGCTCTTCGGTAAAGGGAATAGACAGCCAACCCAGCTCGGCGAAGGTTTGCCAGTTTTCCTTGCTCATGCCCAACTCGGAATCGGCAACGCCGCGGCGCGTGTCAAAATCGTAGTCTTCGCGCATGTATCGCTCAACGCTGTCGCGCAGCATTATTTGTTCTTCAGTAAAATCAAAATTCATTTCAGGTTTCTCCAAACAATTCTTTAGTATCGATAATCGCTAACGCGCCGGGGACTATAGGCCCAGCACTGCCTTGGCAATAACGTTTCTCTGGATTTCATTGGAGCCACCATAAACCGTGGCCGCTCTGCCATACATATAGGCCTGACGCGCATCGCTGCCAAAATCGTGGCCCAGTTGCTCTTTGCTCATATCATTGGGCAACACACCCTGATAGTAGGCCGCAACTTCCATACGTAAAATCTGTATGGCCTGCTGCATTTCTGTGCCTTTAATTTTCAGCATAGAAGACTCAGCACCGGGTGCACCACCGGCAGCAACCGTCGCCAATACTCTCAGCTCTGTGTACTCCAGCGCCATCAGGTCTATTTCAATATCCGACAAACGCTTTTGGAAAGACGGCTCTGCCAGCAGTGACTTTCCGCCGTTTATTTCTTTGGCTGCAAACTCCCGTACCTGATCCAGGTTACGCTTGGAATCGGAAACGCCGGCAATACCAGTGCGCTCGTGCGCCAGCAGTGCCTTGGCGTAGGTCCAACCTTTGTTCTCCTCGCCAATGCGGTTTGCGACGGGTACGCGTACATTATCGAAAATGACTTCGTTCAAGCTGTGGTGGTTGTCGATCGTCACAATGGGGTTAACCGTAATGCCCGGTGTTTTCATATCAATCAGGAGAAAAGTTATTCCCTGCTGCCGCTTGCCTTCACTGCTGGTACGCACCAGGCAAAAAATCCAGTCGGCGTGCTGGGCAACGGTAGTCCAGACCTTGGTGCCGTTGACCACATAATCATCACCGTCCACTTCGGCCTTGGTTTTCAAGGACGCAAGATCAGAACCTGCACCGGGTTCGGAGTAGCCCTGGCACCACCAGATGTCGGTGGCCAGAATTTTAGGCAAAAACTCTTCCTTCTGCTCAGGCGTACCAAAGGTGTAGATAACCGGAGCCACCATAGTCAGGCCAAACGGTATAACGTCGCGTACACCGGCTGCGGCGCGCTCGCTATCATAGATAAATTTCTGCGTAGGGTTCCATCCCGTACCGCCGTATTCAGCGGGCCAACCCGGTGCTACCCAACCCTGCTTGTGCAGCTTTTTTTGCCATTCGGTAACGGCTTCCTTGAAGGTGTCATCGTCGGCGATGCGATCCCTCAGGTCCTGTGTGTAATGCGTGGCAAAAAATTCCCGAACCTCATCGCGAAAGGCGATATCTTCGGCAGAAAATGACGTATCCATAGTAAACCCTCTCTGTTATTTAGCCTGGAACAATTTAAGGAAGCTCAGTAGCTCCCCTGTGTCCGCCAGGCCGCCTGCTACTGAAATAGTTCCATTGGCCAGGGCCAGTGGAAAGCTCTTTTGTCCGGTAACCAAATCGATCCAGTCACTGGCGTTAACGGTTACTTCTGTTGCTTTTTCATTGTTAGCTTGTGTCTGCGCAGTCAACTGCGTTACCACAGCAATTTGATTGCGAATATGAATTTCGAAACGCTTGTCCTGGTCGGGAAACACAAATACCACACGTTGATTAACATCAGCGCTTGCTACCGGATCCAGGCTCACCGCCATGGTTTTCAGAATGCCATCGATGGGGAAGCTCTTGGCAAATTCGGCCCGCTCCGGGGTAATTTCCGAAACGTCTATGCTGATCTTGTTTTCGAGCTCCAGTGCGTCGGTTAAATACCAGTTGCGCGCATTGGGGTTAGGCGTTGCCGCCGCAAGTTGACGCAGGGCTTGTGCCTTGATTTGCTTTGCCGCGTCTATATTGCCATCGCGCGACTGTAACACCAGGTCGGCCAGTTCAGCGGCCCACTGCGGGTCACCACTGTCTAAGCTTTGTTGAGCGGTGGACAGCACTGTCTCTGCCCCGCCACTCATGCTCAGCAACCGCTTGGCGCGCTGCACCTTGGGCGTTGGAAAAAGCGTGGTGCTATTGCCGTCAAACCAACCCAGGTAGCCATCGTAAACCGAGCGCACGGACCATGCCACAGTGCCATAAAACGGCTGCAGCCAGGGGTGATTGGCCAAGCGGGGGGGCAACTTGATGGTTTCAGCCAACTCATCGGCGTCCATCCCGTTATTCATGCCTTGCACAGCCTGGTCGTGCACATACTGTATAGCGTCGCCGTAAGCCTCGAGAATACCGTCAATCTCGGCTGCACCTGCTACCGGTCTAGTGTGACTGGGCACCATGTACTGCGCGCCCAGTGAACGTATTTGCGCAATAGTCTTGGACCACTTCAGCACGTCGCGATAACGCGTACCGCGAATCGTATAAAGATTGGGAAATGCTTTGTAGACGTTGTCTCCCGGCAGCAATACCCGCTCATCGGGTAACCACACGACAATCTGGTCATCGGTTTCACCGGGGCTGTGAATTAGCTGAATCCGACGCCCGGCGATGCTAACGTCCAGAGTGTCACTAAAGGTGTTGGTCGGTTTGAGCAGCCCATACACATCGGCGTCACCATTGGGAGAGTGAGCCAGTGCCGGGCCAATACCGTCATTCACAATGCGCTCGCCGCCCAACTCGAGGTAATTGCCAAACATATGGTAGGAGCGAACTTCAATTACGGGACGCAGCACATTCATAATGCGCTCAATGTGAGACCAGGTTGAATCGTGGGCATACACCGGAACATCGCCATTGGGAGCAAACACTTTAGCGCCAAATATATGATCGGTATGGTTGTGGGTATAGATAATGGCTTTTACCGGTTTGTCGGTAATTTTATCGAATTCGGCTTTAACTTTTCGAGCCGCAGACATCGACTCGGTGGTATCGACGATAATCACGCCGTCGTCACCTTCAATCATGATGGTGTTGGCCAGGGCATAGCCAATTGCCACAAATACGCCTTCGGTTACTTCTATCACGCCCTGGGCAAATTCAGCCGAATGGGCCTCCAGCTCCGCACTGCCGGCTTCGGGTGCTCTGTTCACCGTGTCATCGCGATCGGCACTGCAACCCAGCACTAGGCTCATGGCGCAAATTGACAGCAATAATCGGGAAAGGCGCATAATTGATGGCTCGAATAAACGTATGAGTGAGTCTCGCGGGGCGCGTATTTGACTTTTCAGTATGTTTTTAATTAATCGGGCATGAACTTTAGCGATTCCCACCAAACAAGACAAGGATTCGACGTGACTTATTTATAGACTGTAGAGCTCGGCGACAGGGGCTGCCGCCGGTAGTTTTTAGTAGAGCATGCTGTAGAGTTTGCGCTGGTACTGTGACGCCAGGGGATCACCTTTGCCCAGGCTGGCTATGGTGTCTAGCAGCGCCTTACGGGTAGCGCCGTCGGCGTGCTCCTTGTCTATTGCCAGAACATCGATCAACAGATCCATGGCCTCTTTGAAATGGCCTGTGCTGGTGTACTGAACCGCCAGTTGACAGCGCAGATCCAGATTGTCCGGGTCGGCACTCATTTGAGCTTCCAGGGCTTCAACTTCGGGGGATTTGGCCGCCTCCCGCTTGATTTTCAGCTGGGCTACCAGCTGCTCATAGGCTGCGTCCTGGTCTGCCATGCGAATCTCAGACAGTATCGTCTCGGCCTCATCCAGTCGCTTGCACTCAATCAATACATGAACCAGCGCAACGGTTACGTCATATTGTTTGCCAGACTCATCCCACGCCTGACGCAGGGGAGGCAGTGCAGCGCTAAAATCTTCGCGCTCCATCGCCTCATTGGCAACTTGCAACAGCGCATCCCAGGGCTTGGGCAGGTATTTGGAGAGCATTTCGCGGACCTGAACTTCGCTTTGTGCACCGGCAAAACCATCTACAGGCTGGCCATTTTGAATTACCATGACCGTGGGCAGGCTTTGCACGCCAAACTGCTGCGTAATGGCCTGTTGTTCGTCGGCATTCACCTTGGCAAGTAAAAAGGCGCCCTGATATTCATTGGCGATTTTCTCCAGCATAGGCATCAACACCTTGCAGGGCTCACACCAATCAGCCCAAAAATCGACCACTACCGGGCGATTATTCGACTCTTCAATCAGCAGTGCAGCCGCATTGGTCTCATCGATATTAACAATAAATTCGTTCATGCTTACGCTCCCTTGAAACCCAGAACATCCTGCATATCAAACTGGCCGGCGGGTTGCTGCACTAACCAGGCTGCGGCGCGCACAGCGCCGCGGGCAAAAGACATACGGCTGGAGGCCTTGTGGGTAATCTCAACCCGCTCGCCCTCTGCGGCAAAAGTAACGGTGTGATCGCCCACAATGTCGCCCCCGCGCACGGTGGCAAAGCCGATGGTGTCTCTGTCGCGGGCGCCGGTCTGTCCCTCGCGGCCATACACAGCCACATCGGAAAGATTACGCCCCAATGCACCTGCCACCACTTCGCCCATACTCAGAGCCGTTCCCGAGGGAGCGTCCACTTTGTGGCGATGGTGGGCTTCGTAGATCTCGATATCAGAATCAGCACCTAATACGCGCGCTGCGGTGTCCAGCAATTGAAAGCACAGATTCACCCCCACGCTGTAATTTGACGCCTTGCACAAGGCAATGCTCTGACTTGCCTGCTGCAACTCTGTGTCCTGCTCCGGCGTAAACCCGGTGGTGCCAATAACAATGGCTTTGCCAGCCATGGCACACAGCGCTGCATTGGCGACTGTGGCATCGGGTACGGTGAAATCGACAAGCACATCAAAGCTATCCACGGCAGCGGCGAGATCACCTACAACGCATACGCCATTACTGCCCTGACCCAACAGCTCACCGGTATCCATGCCAATAAAATTACTATCCGGGCGCTCAATAGCGGCGGTGAGCTCGACACCTTCCGCC
>JADGEN010000077.1:14017-14643 GCA_016744355.1 Halieaceae bacterium | reverse complement strand
ATGTCAGGTGTATCGGATGAAGAAGACAAACTCGCCCGTAGTATGCTGGTGGGCTTCACCCTCGCGCTATTTGGCATCTATGCCCTGCTAGCCATTCCGACCAAATCCTACCTGCAACCGTTAATTATTATGGGTGTGATCCCCTTCGGTATCATCGGTGCCATTGTCGGTCACTGGATTACAGGCTACCCCATGAGCATGATGTCGGTCATGGGCGTCATCGCGCTTAGCGGTGTCGTGGTAAACGATAGCCTGATTCTGGTGGACTACATTAACAAGGCAGTGACTGCGGGAACCAGTCTATACGATGCCACCGTGGAAGCGGGTTGCCGACGTTTCCGCGCGATCATGTTGACCTCTCTCACAACGTTTGTAGGCCTTGTACCTATGCTCCTCGAGACCAGCGCTCAG
The DNA here is from genome assembly GCA_016744355.1 of Halieaceae bacterium. Lineage (GTDB taxonomy): Bacteria > Pseudomonadota > Gammaproteobacteria > Pseudomonadales > Halieaceae > JBALVT01. The sequence continues at coordinate 14,232 of JADGEN010000077.1, read as the reverse complement.
GCGCAGCAGATCGTCCCCATGGCAATATCTTTGGCCTTCGGTATTGTCTTTGCCACAGTGATTACACTACTGCTGGTACCTTGTTTAACTATGATGTTGATTCTGTATTTACCATAAAAATTAACGGAACAGAACAAGGAATGACGGTGTATAATAGCTTTGAAATCCGTGTTTTTAATTACACATATTTAGGTGCCTATGCACTGTATTTAAAC
>JADGEN010000077.1:0-14007 GCA_016744355.1 Halieaceae bacterium | reverse complement strand
GCGAATGCGAGATAGTACTGTTCAGGCAGGCACGTCCTAGTCATTCACCGCCCAAGCAAACAGAGAAACTGGCTAGTAAACGGTAGCGTTTAAACAGCGATGTATCGCAAGTGCTAATCAAACACTTTACAGCTAAGACACTGTAAATAAAGGTTGGCCGGATCATTCAGACTTCCCATTTCCTCCGCGAGTGAAACAACCGGCTGCACAAAACTCGACAGAACCGTCACGGTAGAGGATGCGCTCCACAGGTGCAAACTACCGACACGATCCGCCAACTGCTGCATAAGCAGGTCACGTGGCGACACGGGCAGCCCCACGTAGCGCACCTTGAAGTTATCCAACCCAGCCAACTCAGCTGCTGCTTCAATCGCGTCTGACAAATGGCCAAGATTATCAACCAATCCATGCTCAAGCGCATCCGGCGCACTCCATACCCGTCCTTGTGCCACGTTATCCACCGCCTCTGGTGTCATGTCGCGACCCTTGGCAACAAGGCCCACGAAACCCCGGTAGGTGTTTTCTACTGAGCTGGTAATCGACGCAGCAATTTGTGGATTAAGTGGACGGTCTACGCGCAGTGACCCGGCTAGATCTGTGGTACCCACACCATCAGTATGTACACCGAGTTTGTCGAACAACCTCTCTAGCGTTGGAAAAGCGGCGATAACGCCAATACTGCCAGTGATAGTGGCTGGCGTGGCCCAAATCTGATCGGTCTGGGCTGCAATATAGTAGCCTCCTGAGGCCGCTACAGAGCCCATAGATGCGACAACCGGTAAGCCCTTTTCTTTGACGTGCAGAATTGCCTGGCGAATAACCTCTGAGGCAAACACACTGCCCCCACCACTGTTAATTCGTAAAACGATTGCGCCTACGCCCTCTTCTTCAGCGGCACTACGAATAAGTCTAGCCAGCGAGTCTCCTCCGATTCTACCGGGGGGTTGCTCACCATTTAGCATATTGCCCTGAGCAGTTACAACCGCCACCGTGTTGCCGCCTGGCGACTGCGGGATTAGTGGTCGCTTTCTGGACAAATAGCGCGCGTACTCGACTGCTTCGAACAAGTCATCCTCATTACTGGCTCCGACAAGATCTATCAGATACTCATTGGCTTGCGAGCGCCCCATGAGCTTATCGACTAAACCCGCCTCCAGGGCCGCCTTAGCGGTGTCACCACCTTGCGCGTTCAGGCGATCGACATAGTTATTGATATAGGCATCAACACTGCCTGGAGCCAATTCCCGTTGCTGCTCTACGACCTGCGTGTACTGTGACCAAATACTTTGCAACCAGCGCGCAGAAATCTCTTTCTCTTCAGGCGACATATCATCCCTGAGGATGGGTTCCGCGATCGACTTGTGTTCGCCGGCTTTAAACACATGCATGCTGACCGAGAGCTTTTCCAATGCTTCGCGAAAATAATTGTGGTAGCTGCTGAAACCCTCCAGCGCTACACCGCCATAGGGGTGTGCGATAATTGTGTCGGCGTAGCTCGCCAGTAGATACTTGTCTTGATCGTAGTAATCTGCCACCGCAATGACTGGCTTGCCAGTCTCCTTAAAAGATTCAATGGCTCTGGCTATTTCCTGAGTTTTACTAATACCTACCGATGACAGATGGTTCAGGTCCATCACCATGGAGTTGATGCCTGGGTCATCTGTGGCTGTTTCAATCGCCTCAATAACATCTCGCAGCAACACTTCTTGATCTTCCGGTCTGGGGTTGCCCAGTAGTGCTTCCAGTGGCTCAACAAACGACTTTTGATCCACGATACTGCCACCGGGGCCAAGTAGTAACGCCGCCTTGTCCGGCAGTGGCTCAGGAGTACCACCTATATAAACAAAATAGATAATTGCCAGCATCGCCAAAAACAGCAGATTGGATAAAGCCAATCGAACCCGGGTAATACCGTTCCATATGCCCGAAAAAATTCGACGTAACAACGATGGCTTACTCATTGAAGTAACTCCTTACCCGGCAGGGGAAGATTTCAATTCGCGCGCGCGCCAGCGAACGAATAACATAGATGAAATAAACAGGCTCACTACAGCTATCATACCTGCAATGGCCAAAAGGCTGTCTGGCTGAGCAAATAAGCGCTCAACAAGGGAGATAAAGTACAGCAGGCTAACAAAACACAACCACACAAAACTTCGCAGGTTTTCGCGCAGCATGCCCGGCAAAAAAATCAACAAAGGAATAAGCTTGCCGAAGAAAATAATCCCGGGCAGGTGATGCACCCATGCATCTGCTAGTTGGGTTAACAGCAAAACAGCCCATGACAGCCAAGTCAGTACGTGGGCCTTGTCGGCTGTGCTATGCCAGCCGAAACGCACGAATTTGTGAGTCATTCTACTAACCTTCCAGCTAGCGCGGCTACGCGGTTGCCCAATGCTTTACACAAATCTGCCTCAACAGTATCAACCGTATTGTCGTTATCTGGCCCCGCCCAGTGTGATGCACCATAAGGTGTGCCACCACTTTGCGTACGCATCAATCCCGGCTCACTGTAGGGCAGACCTGCTACCAACATGCCGTGATGCATCAAGGGCAATAGCATCGTCAACAACGTTGACTCCTGCCCTCCATGCATACTGGAGGTAGAAGTGAAAACCGCTGCGGGCTTGTCCACCAGCGCGCCGCTCAGCCACAGACCGGAACTCTGGTCGATAAAGTATTTTAGCGGTGCTGCCATATTTCCAAAGCGTGTGGGACTTCCCATAACCAGCCCCGCGCAATGCCGCAGGTCATCCTGCTCACAGTAGAGCGGACCCTGAGAGGGGATGTCTTCCTCAGATTGCTCTGTGTTGGCAGAGATGGCCGGCACCGTACGCAAACGCGCTGTCATACCGGGAACCAGCTCCACCCCTCGGGCAATGTTCTGCGCCATGCTGGCGGTTGCACCGCTGCGGGAATAGTACAGAACAAGAATGTAGGGATCCGGCACTAGTTGATCAACGCAAGTACGTTTTCTGGTGGACGGCCCATAACTGCCCTATCACCCCGTACAACAATGGGCCGCTCCAGCAACTTGGCGTGCGCGGCCATCGCAGCGACAATATCTGCTTCGCTGGACTGCTTGTCCAAGCCCGCCTCCTTGAACTCTGACTCGCCTCTACGAACTACATCGGTGGCACTCATTCCCAGTTTTTTAAGCAAAGCCTCAATGTCGCTAACCGTTAAAGGGCTCTCTAGATACAACACTACGTCAGGGGCCACCCCATTTTCTTCAAGCAGTGCCAGTGTGGCGCGGGATTTGGAGCATCTGGGATTGTGGTAAATCGTGAACTCACTCATTTTGGTTTCCATTACTACGAGGTGAAAAAAACACATTATAACAAAACCACTGTCCCGTGCAGCGCTGAGGAGTTTCATGCAATAATTAGACAATGAAACCCATAATGACAAGCATACAACCCATACTGCGGCGTGTAGGTTATCTATTCTCCCGCTTCAAGATTGACCGTTGCTCTGAAAATGCCGCCGCCCTGACCTACATGAGCCTGTTTGCACTAGTGCCCCTGCTGACCGTCATTTACACCATGGCCTCCGCTATTCCGGCATTTCAGGGGCTGGAGGGGACCATACAGACTTTCTTGTTTGAAAACCTCATGCCCGACACGAACACCGAAATTCAAGATTATCTCAGCGACTTTTCCAGACAAGCCAAAAATCTTACGGGGTTTGGTATCGCGTTTCTGGTGGTAACTGCCGTGCTAATGCTGCGCAATGTTGAAAAAGCCTTCAACCATATCTGGCGCACGCGAGAAAACAGAAGCGCCATATCAAGTTTCTTGCTTTACTGGGCCGTGTTGGGGCTGACACCCCTGACTATTGGCCTGGCACTGGCTATTAGCACTTACCTCAACTCTTTTGCAGCAAGATTTGGCAGCATGGATGTTATGGGCGTGGGCGCCACCGCCCTGAAAGCAGCACCGTTCCTCCTTAGCTCGGCCGGCTTCACGCTCATTTATGTCGCTGTACCCAACTGTCGCGTGCCGTTTCGTCACGCCGTTATAGGAGGCCTGACTGCAGCTTTGGCTTTCAATATTGCACGGTCGGCATTCACGGGCCTGGTAAGCGGATCGAGTTACACGCTTATTTACGGCGCTTTTGCTGCCGTGCCGCTGTTTTTGCTGTGGATATACCTCTCTTGGAATATTGTCCTGATGGGCGGCGTTCTGGTGCACAGCTTGTCAGCGTATCAGAGTGTCGAGGAGGCGGCCCGCCCAACATTGCTCAAATCCCTTGATGTACTGTATCTAATGTGGAAGAAACAGGAAACTGGCGACTATGTCCGGGAGATCGAGTTACTCCACGAAAAGCACTCCTTCGCTCACGGCCTGGACAGTGAAACCTGGAGCGAAATCAGGGACAGGTTTCTCGAACACAACCTGATTTCCCAAAACGAGAGGGGCCACTACCTACTCTGCAGAGATCTACACACGATATCCTTCTGGCAGTTAAAGGAGTGGATCAACGAAGAACTGCCGCTAAAGCAGGAGGACATTTCCACCGATATGAACTGGCAGGAAGATGCTTATAAGATGCTGCGAGATCAGCGCTCTCAACAAAAATCTACGCTGAACATCAGCCTCGCCGAGTTATTCGCACGATGAGCCAAATATTTTTGAAAACGCTGTTCATAGCGCAGTTGGCCTTTTTAAGCGCCTGTAGTCCAAACACCAATTCCAGCTCCGATATTGAAAAATTGCGAGGACAATGGGTGGTCATCAACTACTGGGCCAAATGGTGCAAGCCCTGCATCAAGGAAATTCCAGAATTAAATGAACTTAACCAAAGCTACTCCGAAGTGACAGTAGTTGGCGTAAATTATGATGGAGCAACGGGAGAGTCCCTGGCAACTCAGGTAGAACAGTTGGGCATAGAGTTTACAATCTTGGCGCAGGATCCCGCTGCTGAACTAAACCAACCCCGCCCCGTGGTTTTGCCCACAACCATCATCCTCGACCCCACAGGCACGATCAGTCACACCCTTTTGGGTCCACAGACTCTTGCCTCGCTAATCAAGGCAACTCAGCAATCCCCCTAGACATATTCAAACTTTGCGACTACCTTTTAGGCGCGCAATAAAAACACTGAGGCACAACATATGAGTAAGCTATTCGGCAATAACACCCAAACCGGGGGCAACACGCCACTGGTCAAGATAAATACCATCAGCGACGGCAACATTTATGTGAAGCTGGAAAATCGAAATCCAGCCATGTCTGTAAAGTGTCGTATCGGCATCAATATGGTTGATGTTGCTGAGAAGGACGGCAGTCTTAAGCCGGGCATGACGATTGTAGAACCTACCAGCGGCAACACCGGCATAGCGCTGTCTTTTGTTGCCGCAGCCAAGGGTTATGGCAGCATTATGGTAATGCCCAACACAATGAGCCTGGAAAGACGCATGTTGATGAAGGCGCTGGGTGCCGAGATAGTACTCACCGATGGTGCCAAGGGCGTGCCCGCCGCCATTGCCAAAGCCGAAGAGATTATCGCCTCGGACCCCAATAAATACTGGGGGCCACACCAATTTGAAAACCCGGCAAATCCGGCAGCTCATGAAGCAACTACCGGCCCCGAGATTTGGCAGGACAGCAACGGGGAAATCGATATTTTGATCAGTGGTGTCGGCACCGGGGGAACATTAACTGGTATTTCCCGTTACCTGAAAAGCACCTGTGGCAAACAAGTGCACGTCGTTGCCATCGAGCCTACTTCAAGTACGGTCATCGCAGCTGCCCTTGCAGGGCAAGAGCCTACCCATGGGCCTCACAAAATTCAGGGCATAGGCGCCGGCTTTGTGCCAGACAATCTGGACTTGAGTATGGTTGACCAGGTCGAGCAAATATCTAACGAGGATGCCATGGAGTGGGCGCACAAATTAATGCGCGAAGAGGGGATTCTAGCTGGTGTTTCCAGTGGTGCGGCGATGGCTGCAGCGCACAGGCTGTCACAGCAAGAGGGCAACAGCGGTAAAATGATCGTGGCAATCCTGCCTGATTCAGGCGAGCGTTACCTGACATCACCCTTGTTTGCAGATACATTTTCAGACAACGAAACCGTGCAATAGAAAGTTTTTGACGCGAATAAGTCTACCGGTCGCGCAGCTGCACCAAGCGCTCTTTAACCTCGGGCCATTCGCTGTCAATGACGCTAAAATAGACGGAATTGCGAGGAAAGTCTTTCTGCACAATCATGTGCTTGCGCAGCACTCCTTCCCGGGTTGCGCCTATTCGCTCAAGCGCTCGCTGCGAGCGCAGGTTCCTCTCATCAGTTTTAAACTCTACGCGCAGGCACCCCAGGCGTTCAAACGCATGGCTAAGTAAAAGTAGCTTTACATCGGTATTCACCTGAGTACGTTGCCACTCTTGACCCAGCCAGGTCCAGCCTATTTCCAGAGTCTTGTGATCGGTGCGAATATTCATGTAACGGGTGCTACCCACGACCTTGCCTTTAGCTGTTTCCACAATGGCAAAGGGCACCTGGTCGGAGGCGCGCAGCGCTTCATCGATCCACTGGCGGGTGTCGGCCATATCGACAAAGCAGGCTCTTGCCATATAGTCCCAATCGGGTGTGTGCTGCCCGCGATTGAACAAACCCTGGGCATGCTCTTGCGCCAATGGCTCTATACGCAGGCCATTGCCTTCCAGGGTAACCGGCTTAATTTCAAAGAACATACTCATGCTTCCTCAGCGATCTGTCACGGCAGTATAACGCTTGACCCGGTGGTCGCTCTGGACTCCAGGTCGCGGTGGGCTTGCTGAATATCATCCAGGGCATAACGCTGATTGATTTCGATCTTTACATCGCCATCAAGCACTCTAGCAAACAAATCCTCTGAAGACTGTCGCAGCTCTTCCGTGGTGGCGGTATAGCTCAACATAGTGGGACGAGTTATAAACAAAGACCCTTTAGTACTCAGTGTCTGGAGATCCAACGGCTCGGGAGAGCCCGAGGCATTGCCAAAGCTCACCATTAAACCACGCGGCTGCAGACAATCCAGAGACAGTTCGAATGTGTCCTTGCCCACTCCGTCGTATACAACGGGGAGCTTTGCTCCCCCGGTAATTTCCATCACCCGCTCAACGACATTTTCTGTCGTGTAGTTAATAACATGCTGATAGCCGTGCGCACGCGCCAGTTCCGCTTTTTCTTCGGAACCCACGGTACCAATCACAGTAGCTCCCAGGGCATTGGCCCACTGCCCAAAGATAAGACCAACGCCTCCCGCCGCCGCGTGATACAGACATGTTTCTCCCGCCTGCAATGGGTAGGTGCGCTGCAGCAAATACTCGGCGGTCTGGCCTTTTAACATCATAGCGGCGGCCATTTCGAAATCGATACCCTGGGGAATTTTGACCAGTCTCATAGCTGGCAGGTTTATTGCCTGCGCATAGGCACCAAAACCTGCGGAACAATAAGCAACGCGGTCGCCCACTCGCAGATCAACATCCGCCCCAACGGCCTCCACCACACCGGCTCCCTCCAACCCCAAACCAATTGGCAAGGGTAAAGGGTACAGGCCGCTGCGATGATAAGTATCAATATAATTAAGCCCTATTGCTTTATTGGTAACGGTGACCATACCCGGACCGGGTGCTTCGACAGCAACTTCCTCAAGCTTCATCACCTCGGGGCCACCCGTTTCATAGATCCGCACAGCTTTAGTCACTTTATTCTCCTTCAGTCATAACTTTAATCTGTGCAGCAGTCTATCATTCTTGCGAGCATACATGGCATTTGAGCCAAAGTGATCAAACAAAGTTTTAATTACATCGGTTTGATCTAAAGGTATCGCCATTTTCAGATATACTGAATCAACCTTCAGGCAATGAAAACAATAGCAATGAGGCACTTTACAAAGTCTGAGCGTTTTTTATCCCTGTTCACCACGCTTCGTGCTGGCGAGGGAAGCGCCGCCCTACTACTCTGCCTGCAAGCTTTTTTCCTCATGTTCTCGTACTACCTTTTAAAGGTTATTCGAGAGCCCTTGATACTGGCTGACGGTTCTGCCGAGCTCAAAGCATACACAACAGCTATGCAAGCTTTGTTGCTGATGCTAATCGTTCCCTACTTCGCCCGACTCTACCAACGTGCCAGTATTCGAGTAGGAAAACACCTGGTATTCGGTAACACTTTGTTATTTTTCATTCTCACCCTGCTCGGTTTTGCTGTGGCCTACAAAGTGGGCCTGCCTATCGCCATTGTGTTCTATGTTTGGCTGGGAATATTCTCGGTGATGGTTCTCACCCTGTTCTGGGCCTTTGCCACTGACCTGTTCAACCCCAAATCCGGCCAGCGCATATTTCCATTAATTGCGGCCGCAACGGCCCTGGGCGCTCTGCTAGGCGCGGGTAGTGCAAACTGGCTGGATACCGTTCTTGGGCATGGTGGAGTAATGATATTTTCCGCTATTTTACTGTTTTTGCCCTGGTGGCTTTGCCGCTTTACTGAGGCACACATTCCGAGAGACTCAGAGGCAATCACCGTCGAAGCGGCAAGCCCCGCGCCCTACCCTCTAATGGAAGGCTTCCAGATCGTATGGCGTAGCCGCTACCTGACGCTCATTGCCACCTTGGTTATTGTGCTGAATTTAATCAATACCAATGGAGAATATATTCTCGCGAGCTTTGTCACTGAGCAAGCAACCAGCAGCACATCTACTGTGGCCCCGGCAGCGGTAGAAAGCTATATAACACGCTTCTACTCACAGTACCTCTTCCTCACCACCACACTGAGTTTTCTTATTCAGTTGATCCTTGTACCCAGAATATTCGACCGTATCGGTATTCGCGGGGCACTGTATGTCTTACCCATAATTATGATTGCCAGCTACAGTCTAATTGCGCTTATTCCGGCGATGCTCGTTGTTCGCGCAACTATGGTGATGGAAAACAGCGTTAATTACTCTCTGCAGACCACCACTCGTCATGCGCTCTTCCTGCCTGTAGATAGAGAGGAGAAATACGTCGGAAAACACACCATAGATACTTTCTTCTTTCGCGTGGGAGATGTTCTTTCTGGTGGCTTTGTCTATCTCGCCAGTGCCGTGGTAGGCCTGGGTATAGTGGGCTTCGTAGGGATAAATATTACTCTGGCAGTAATTTTGCTGATGCTATCCCATGCCATCGGAAAGCACCATGGACAATCGGCCAAAAAGAGCATGGGCAATATGCCACCGCTGGTTTGCGCGCCACTGGAGGACCTAAGCATTCCGGCGGGAATTCTCAGCGAGATTCAAATCGCGGCCGAGACATTTATCGACCCCGACGTGGGGGACGCCCTGAGATACCAGGCTTTTGCCACCCACAGCGAAAAATTACCCGGGTGGATAAAGTTTGACCCACTGGCTCGCAAATTTCAGTTCCACCCCCCGGCGCAAAGCCAAGGGCGTGTGCTCATACGTGTAGTTGCCCGAGATTTTGATGGGCTGGAAGCGGAACTCAGCTTTAGTCTGGATTATGGCAACTGAACCTGATTCGAAAATCCACTGAGAGCGCAGGTGGCGGTTCTATTTAGAAGTACCTTTCGCCTCTTTCAAAATCAAATCACGCCGCGCAAGAATACCCTCGATTTGAGTAGGGTGCAGATAGGGCGACAGTTCGCGCGTCAAATTCTCCAAATTGAGGGACTTCAAACGCGCTTCGAGCAGGTCAGACACTTGCAGAGTAACCTTGCGATACTGCTTGGGCCTCTTTTGGGTTGAGCGAAAGGCCAGACTGTGGTCGATAAACTTCATCATGAAATCATCTTTGGTCCAAAGAATATTGGTCAGGTTTCGATCATCATTGTGAATCAGTATGTCGAATATAAACCGCAAGCGGTATTGTTCATACTGCTTACAGTACCCCTCGAAAGGTACATCTTCTGCTAGACGATCTCGTTCGTTTATGGACTTTTCGACCCAGTCTGACAGGGCACCTTCGTCACCTTCTACTTCTGCAATAACCGCTGTGGGGACCATCTCCCAGCCCAACATACGGTCTAGTTTATAGGCGGCAACATCATACACATAGCGATCACTATCATTGTAGCGGCGGGTAATATAGCGAGAGCGAGATTCTATGCCAGGGTCGGTATCCTCATACTTGAACACAGCATCATTGGTGACGCCATTCTCTTCCTGCCTGACCCGCTTGGGATTGGTGATACCAGTATCCAACGATTCAACACTGACAATCTCGGCAGTGCGCATGAAATCCTCCAACTGTTGATCACTCATTCCGGAGAGCTTCTGCGAAATACTCTGGTGACTTGTAACCGGCTGTGCACGCTCGCTACTGCCCAGATAGTGAATGTAATCCGGGCCGTCCTGGGAAACTAAAGCCGATGCCTGGCCATGGTAAACACTCTTTAACATACCGGTGTCCAGGCGAATGGCAAGCCCGTCCATACGTGCGCCAACTCGACCTTTGGTAGGCGTGTGCCCCACTACCAACTGCTTCGCTCCAGCACGCTTTAGAAATCGCTCAGTGTTGAATGACTCGGCATAGGGGTGGCACTTGGCAGTACCTCGGTACCAATTGGGGCTGTCATCACCGAACACTTGATACTTCTGCGCATCAAATACAATCAACATCGCATCGTACCATTCTGGTTTAACACCTGGATTGAGCTTGACGAATTCCTCGACTCGAGTGTTAAGGAAATTCCGCCGGTCAAAGTAGCCCACATGCATGGGCATAACGCCGGCTTTTTGTAGCACCGCAATGCTCTCAAGATACTGCTGCATCTCACCTTGCATTTGCTTATTGAGTTTCGCGATGGACATCTCACTGAACTCATTGGCAATGCCGCCGTGCATATAGACTTTATCGTTTACACGAATGACAAAAGGCTGCGCTGCCAACCATCGTCCCAGCGCTCCATCCAGAGCGAAGGCCTTTTTCATCGCCACATAGCCCTTTGGATACTGCATATCAAAGGAGGTACGCACCTCGAGCTCTTCCCCGCCGGTGTTGAATTTTCTGTACTGAGCGTAGAACTCATCGCGCTCAGCCTGTGTTTCATCGTCAGCAAATGCCGCATATTCAGCGGCAGAGACGTAACGTAAATCGCCCGTCATTACCATCACTTCGTGATTACCCAATGCGAGGTGTACCGCCCCGCCGGCATTGGCAGCCTGCCCCTCCAGTTTCATCAAAAGCTCAACCACAGCTCGCGACCCCGGCCCCCTATCAATCAAATCGCCAGTAGAGACCAAAGTAGTTTTTCCGCCACTCCAGTTAAAACTCTCATCGATAACCCCCAACTCTTGCAGCATTGCGGTCCAATCATCATAGGCGCCATGGACATCGGCGAAGGCTACAACCCGCTCAGGTGTATTGAACTCGAAGGGACTGGCAGCATTGACGCTAACGACCAAAAAAGACGCTAGAAAAAAGCTACAAAGTTGAAGTGTGGCACGCATAGTTCTCTTCCTGAAAATTGAGAGCACCGTAAAAGGCCCATTGAGAAATATTCTAGTCGTAAATTCCACGCTGTGCGACACCTACCTAGTCAATCCAGTGTAAAACATCTCGAATGATGGACCAGCGAGGCTCCTCGCTCTTGGCCACGCCTCCCAACATCCAATAGTCATAGAGACTTTCTACGCTTCCTTCCTTGCGCTTAAGGTCGACCCAATTACTGACAAACTCGATCATTTCAGCATCGCCTTTGGGTACAGCATAGGCGGCAGGAGTACGGATACCACCCCGCTTAGCGTTAACAACCGTATAGTGAGGATATCGGTAGGCATAGGCTGCGCCTTCTTCTGCGGTCAGGAGCAAGGCATCTGCGCCATGTGTCGAATCGGAGAAAAAATCCTCAGCGGCTTCGAGCACAATTATCTGCGCATTGGGCAGCAGGCGCGCAATGTGCGTGCGAAAATAATTTGAGCTTACCAGCGCAATTTCAAGATCGTCCCGAGCACGTAACTTATCAATATCGGCGAACAAGTCACGCTGGTAATCCTGAACGATAAAGGCGAGAGTGAGATCGAGATACGAGCGAGAGAAAGAGGCATAGGCATACCGGTCTGGCAGGCTGGCTATGCAGGACATGGCCAAATCAATCTCGCCTGAAGACAACATCCCTCCAAGACGATCAAATTCAAAGGGGACAAAACTCAGTTCCACACCTAAATCTTCTGCCAGCGAATAAGCCATCTCTACATCAAAGCCAACCAGCTCACCCCCGGGGGTCAGAAAGCTACAGGGAAGATTGTTGGGCCGATAACCTACCTGCAATAGTCCGCTGGAGTTAATATGATCCAGTCTGGAACCTGCCAGTGGCGCACCGATGGCCTTATCAGGTACTTGTAGAGACACTGACGCAACAGGCCTTTCTACCATCAAGTGAATATCGGCGAGCACTTCATCCCGACCTGGAGAATCAGGGACAAAAACCATAAAATATCCACGCAGACCAATAACCAGCACGAACATCGCTACACTGGTAATGGCAAGATAACTGGCGATGGGGCGTAGCTGTAATCTGATGCCACCTGCCAGCGCAATGGTGCCAATTACACTAAGCACTATGATATGCAAGGCGGCAAGCATCGCTCCGAAACGGCCTACAACAATGCCCGTTACCAGAAACAGCTGAAACATGTCCCCGGGCACGCGCAGAGAATCCAGCATATAGGGCACAGCGACATTAATACTACCGAACAGACTGAATAGGCCATTAAAAGCCAGAGCGATGCCATCGCCAATAGACAACTCCACATCGTTAAACCAGGCCGCAAACAGCACAAACAATATAACCAGCAGCTTGCCCAACGACGGAAAGTTAAAAGACACAGGGACGATGATATCGATAGCGGATTCTGTCTCGCGACTTTCCAGTCCGTGTCGCCTTAGCAGTGTCTTACAATTAGCTGCAATCTGGGGCAGAACCACAAACTGGTTACCGGTGGCGAATGCCATCACCAGGGTATCCTTAAATGTACTTAACACTTCTCGATAGGGAATGCCGCTTAAAGCTGCAACCAGTGCAGGGAAAACCCAGAAAGTCACCAGCGCGGCCAGCGCGATATAGGTAACCAGATACACCTGCACTCTGGCCAGCTCTTCAACGGTCATAGTGCCCGCAGCGGCTGCCGCGATTGCAAAAATACCGTAAGGTGTCAGTTGCACAAAACCGGCATTTATTTTGCTGAAAGCCACCGACAAACCGTCAAAAATTGGCAATACACTGCTCTTATCCTCGACCGATATAAGAGCAACACCAACCAATATGCTGAAAAACACGACGGCCGGCACCATATTGTTAGACAGGGAATAAAACACATTGGACGGCAGGTATAGATCCATCAAACTACCCTGCCCCGTGTCATGGGAGACAGCGCTACCAAAAAATGACGCGGTATCCAGCTCAGGAAAAGCCAGAGCTGCTACAAAAATAATCAGCAGGGCAATTAACCAAATAACCAACAGTATTGCAGTGCCTCGGAGCGCCAACCGCTTTGCCTGCAGCATATCCATGCGGCCAAAGCCGGCGATAAGTGACACGATGATATACGGTAGAACAGTAATCTGCAGGAGCTTGATAAATATATCACCGATCACTTTTAGGTCGGCAACTAACTCACCAAAAAACAGCCCGGTAAAAATACCTGCAAATAGGCCTACAAAAATTCTACCTGACAGGCTCATATTGTCTCCTACCGGCCCGGTGTAGTGTTATTGGTCAGGAAAGGCCAACCCAGAGACAGGTAGATGGCCTGTTGAGATTCGTTGGAACGGCCATAGGCGAGGTAAAGCGGGCCAAGAGGGGAATCGATCGCCAGATATATACTGCCCGAGGCTATCATGTCATCAAAGTCAACATCAGAGCGTTCACTCCACAGCCGTCCGCCTTCGACTGAAAACCCGGCGTAAACAGGCATATCAGTGGGCAGAACTGACCGGCTGGACAGTCGCCGTTGATATTGCGCCATGACAAAGGCCATCTGTCTACCTGAGAAAAAGTTTTGACTCAGCCCCGACATATTGAACGGGCCTC
>JADGEN010000076.1 GCA_016744355.1 Halieaceae bacterium | reverse complement strand
GTCTTAGTACTTTCATAATAAGGTCTATCCTTCGCATCAATCATTTAAAGTGTGTTAGTTCACACACCGGTGTTAAAACAAGCCTTCAATCTGACCCTGTTCGTTAACAAAGATATTATTTGCCGCTGGTTCTCGAGGTAAACCTGGCATGCGCATAATACTGCCGCACACAACTACCAAAAACTCAGCCCCGGCCGCCAGCACCAGCTCGCGAATTGGAACCTTATGATTTCCCGGCGCGCCCATCAACTGCGGGTCGGTAGAAAAACTGTATTGCGTTTTGGCCAAACACACGGGGAAGTGCCCGTAGCCCTCGCGTTCAAACTGTGCGAATTGATCCTGAATTTTCTTGTCGGCTATTATATCGTCTGCACCGTAAATTGTACGGGCCACAAGACGTGTTTTTTCCCACAAGCTAAGGTCATCGTCATACAGCGTATGAAACTGGCTGCTACTGTTGTCGCTAAGCTGCAACACCGCTCTCGCCAGGCCCTCTGTTCCCGCGCCACCGTTGGCCCAATGCGTACAGACATGAGCCTCAATACCGAACTGTTCTGCATAGGCTTTAATAGCGTCAATTTCGTCCGTATGGTCGCCGCTAAAATGGTTAATAGCGACAACAACAGGAACGCCAAACTGGCCGGTATTGCGAATATGACGCCCAAGATTTTCAAGGCCCTTTTTCACTGCACCGAGATTTCCTGCACCCAGATCTGCTTTCGCCACCCCACCATGCATCTTCAATGCACGCACCGTTGCCACTATTACAGCTACCGATGGTTTCAAACCAGATTTCCGGCACTTGATATCAAAGAACTTTTCAGCACCCAGGTCGGCACCAAATCCCGCTTCGGTTACCACGTAGTCCGATAATTTAAGCGCTGTTTCCGTGGCGATAATAGAGTTGCAGCCGTGGGCAATATTGGCAAAAGGGCCGCCATGAATAAACGCCGGGTTATTCTCCAGGGTCTGCACCAGATTAGGAGCCAGCGCATCTTTGAGCAGTGCTGTCATCGCACCTGGCGCCTTAACCTCACTGGCCGTCACCGGCTCGTCGTCGCGCGTATACCCAATGACAATATTACTGAGGCGCTGCTGTAGGTCTTCAAGGTTTCTCGACAGACAGAAAATGGCCATCACTTCCGAGGCCACCGTAATATCAAAACCACCCTCCATAGGATAGCCATTGGCAGGACCGCCAATGCCAGTGACAATTTGGCGCAGCTGCCGGTCATTGATGTCCACCACCCTGCGCCAGGTTACCCGACGCAGGTCCAGGCGGACTTCGTTACTCCAGTGCACATAATTATCTATCATAGCCGCCAGCAAATTATGCGCGGCACCAATGGCGTGCATATCGCCAGTGAAATGCAGGTTGATGTCCTCCATGGGCACTACCTGCGCATAACCTCCCCCCGCAGCACCTCCCTTTAAACCGAAACACGGCCCAAGGCTGGGCTCGCGTAAACACACAGAAGCCTTTTTTCCCAAGCGATTAAGCGCGTCCGTAAGGCCAATGGCGACAGTAGTTTTACCCTCGCCCGCCGGTGTAGGGCTCATGGCGGTCATTAGAATCAATTTACCTTGAGGTCTATCGGCGAGTGAGTCTATATAGTCGAGACTTATTTTTGCCTTGGTGTGACCATAGGGAACTAACGATGCCGAGGGGATACCGAGTTCTGCGCCGATCTCTAGAATGGGCCGCAACGAAGCCTCCCTCGCAATTTCGATATCTTGCTTAACCATGACTACCCCCTCTCTGAAGAGACATTACTTTGTCTCCCTACATCACTTTTGTTATTAAATTCAGTATACATCCACCACGGCAACAATTCTAAACACTGCTGCAACAATCGAACTGTGTAAACTTTGTCACAGTTAGCCTGGTTTTCTTTGACCTATGAGGATTTGAGGCGCAGTATGCTCTCATCGCCCGAGGGCACATTGAGTTACACACTAAAAAAGTGAGCACCATGACTACTTTATTCCAACATAAATCAGATACCAGTTATCTGCGCGGAGCTATCTCCTCGCAGGTCACGTGTCTATTGGAATACAAAGTGGTTTAACGACGCCAAACTAAACAGTTTTAAAAAAGGCCTCCGAGAACCCAGATTCCGGAGGCCTTTTTCGTTCTAGCATACCAGTTATTACAAATCTGCCTCCGCTTTCCGGGAACTCGACCTTATAGGATGAGTAACGTGAAAAGGTCATTGGAAAATAACAGAACAACCGTCTTCGCTATGGGTTTCTTCCATAGCTTTATGGTGTTGATACCCATATTCGTGCCGCTGCTGCAGGGCTACGGCCTGTCCATGAGCGAGGTAATGCAAACCCAGGCGCTGTTCGCGCTGACTATAGCATTATGCGAAGTTCCCTCTGGCTATATTGCCGACATGTGGGGCAGACGCAATGCCGTGATCCTCGGGTCTATCCTAAACGCCTTTGGTTTCTTCTCACTGCTGTGGGCCGATACTTTTGTAGATTTTCTTATCTACGAATTTGTTCTGGGAGTAGGCTTTAGCCTGATATCCGGGGCCGACCTGGCGATCTTGTACGACACCGAGGTTTACCTGCAATCCATAGGCAAAGGGAATGGTACAGGGAAATCACTAAGCCGCTTGATCTCCATCGAAGCCGCCGCTTCAGGCATTGCTGGAATAGTAGCCAGTGTGTTGTTGATCTGGTCAATGGATGCAGTTGTTTGGGTTCAGGCATTCACCGGTTTCATGCCCTTGGTATTGGGCCTGTTCCTGATTGAACCCCCACGACCCAAACAAACGGTTTCTAACCACCGGGGCAATGCAAAGCACATCGTAAGCTTGATGTTGTTCGACAAGCCCGTGGTCTGCTGGACCGTGCTCGCCATAAGCGTGTTCGGCTTGCTGTCGCTCTACATATTCTGGATCTACCAGAAATACTGGGAGCTACAGGGCATACCGGTGGATCAGTTCGGCTATATCTGGGCGGCATTTGCCCTGACTGTCAGCTTGGCAGCGCGCTACTCAGGCGAGCTGGAACGAAGACTGGGGCACCGCAATCTATTAATAATAGTTGCCGTGCTACCCATAGCGGGAATACTGGGCATGGTCTTCGCCAATGGCTGGTGGGGTGTCATGTTCGGCTTCGCCATACAAGCGTCGCGCGGCATCAGCATCACGGTGTTTTACGAAGCGCTAAACCGTCGTGTCTCCGGCGATTTCCGCGCCACTGTAAACTCCCTGGCAAGCTTGGGCGTGCGGGGTATCTTTATCGTAACCGGCCCTTTGTTGGGTTACGTGCTGGATACACAAGGTATGACCAAGACCCTGTTGGGCCTGATCGTAGTATTCGTACCGCTAATGGGCTTTGCATTAGTGCCGCTGCTAATCCAGATCAAACGCGAGCCGCGTGAGGAGGAGCACGAGAGTGAAGCGGTAGCAGTGAGTTAATTGCTGTTATCGTTTCAACAAAAAAAACCACTAACACCTCACCTTATTGACGAAAAACCCAGACAGCGTAAGCTAACTCATGCGTAATCCAATCTGTCACAGCAGCCAATGGGGAACCAGACAATGGAACAACTATCAGGACAAGACGCCATGTTCCTGCACGCCGAACTCGACGGCATGCCTCAGCATATCGGCGGCGTAAGCATATATGACCAGTCCACCGCCCCGGATGGGGTCGTCAGATTCAAACAAATACTCGCCATGCTGGACTCCCGGGTACACCTGTCGCCCATATTCCGCCGCAAGCTCGCCACCGTGCCGCTGGGTCTGGGTAGACCCTATTGGGTGGAAGATCCGGACTTCGACCTCGAATACCACGTGCGCCACATCGCCCTGCCCAAACCCGGCGACTGGCGCCAGCTGTGCATTCTCGCTGCGCGGATTCACTCACAACCCCTGCGTCGCGACAAGCCACTGTGGGAAATGTATGTCATAGAAGGCCTAAACAACGTTGAGGGCGTACCCAAAAACTGCTTTGCCCTGCTACTCAAGGTGCACCACTGTGCGATGGATGGCGCTACCGGTGCCCAGTTTATGAACATCGTGCACGACCTCAGCCCTGAAACTAGCGACCACGGTGCGGCACCACCATGGATAGTCGAACGTATGTCCACTGCCAGAATGCTGGGTCGCGCTTATATCGATGCGTGGAAAAAACCGGGACAAATCTACGATATGGTAAAAATGGCTGCACCCGCCTATATGCGCATTCGCAAAGGCAAGGCTGAGCAGCAGTTTCACTCTCTGGAAGATAAACAGAAAACCCGGTTTCAGGGGAAAATATCCCACCACCGTGTGGTTGATGCCCGACGCTTTGACTTTGAGGAAGTTCGAAAAATCAAAAACACCCAGGCTGGCGCAACCATCAATGACGCAATGCTAACCATTGTAGCCGGCGGCATGCGTAAATACCTGCAAAGCAAAGGTGAACTGCCAGAACAAACTCTGGTCGCGGGGTGCCCCATTGATGTTCGCTCCCCGGAAGAACGGGCATCCGGTGGCAACATGGTGGGCTTCATGAACGTCGGCCTGCGCACAGAAATTGAAGACCCTGTCGAGCGTCTGGCCGCCGTGCATGAAGAATCTGTTTCAGCCAAAGCTTACGCCCAGGCAATGGGTCCAAAGATGATGGTTGATTTAACCGATGTGATGCCGGGTAACGTACTTTCCCTCGCCCTGCGTGCTGCCTCATCCACCGGTCTGGCTGAGGCCAATGTTGTGCAAAATACCATTGTAACCAATGTGCCGGGTGCACCCATGCAACTATATATGTGCGGCGCGGAGCTGGTAGACTCTTTCAGCCTGGGCCCGTTGTTGCCCAATATTGGAATTTTCCACATTGTTTACAGCTCTGTACAAAACAAAACTGGCACAATAACCCTGTCATTTACCGCCTGTAGGGACATGATGCCCGACCCCGGTTTCTACGCGCAGTGCCTGCAGGAATCCTTTGATGAACTGAGAGATCAGTCTCTGGGATAGGGCGGCTTCTGACTGTTATATCAGGTGACTAATCAATTGATACACGTTCACCCGCGCCTTGAGCCGACTGGCCAGTAAAAATATACCCCCAAGCTTGCGGTGAAAATACACGGCGTCAGTTGGGGGCGTTTCCCAAAACTCTGTGTACTCTTGAACAGATTCTGCCATCTCGGACATTCGAGCGGGAATGTCAGAGCGGGAAAAATCGTAGACTTCATCTACACACAATGGCTCCAGCGCCAGATTAAACAAGTCGAGAACCAGCTCCCTGTAAGCAGAACCCTCCTCGCCCATAGAGTAGCCCAGGCGTTTTGCCGCTGCTGCAATTCGATTTTCATCTCCAGCTACCGCCGCCTTCAGTAATTTTTTGTAGTTGTTCACAAATGCCGCTTTGAAGTGGCGCGTGGCACCAAAATCCAGCAACACAATTTCACCGCTGCCGTGACAATATTGATAGTTAGCGAAATTGGGATCGGTCTGCACCATTCTCAATTCAAACAATTCAGTGAGCATCAATTCAATTAGTGCAGACACTACCCGATCACGCTCTTTCTGAGGCAGGTCGGCCACTTCCTCAATCGGTACTCCAGCAACATAGGTCATCGCCAGAACGTTGCGGTGGGTCAGCTCATGCAGTACTTCAGGCAGAACAAAGCGGGGATCGTCTGCCAGCACTTCGCCAAAGGCTTGCAGAAACTCCGCTTCCAGAAGATAGTCGGCCTCCTCCTGTAACTGAACTTTGGCATCGTTTAGCAAAGGCTGTATATCCAAGCCCTTGGGGAGTAAACCCGATACTCGCAGCAACGTCGCAATATTGTCGACATCGCTGTTGATGCTTTCTGCAACACCGGGGTACTGAATTTTCAGCACTATCTCACGACCATCAGGTGAAATGGTTTTATGCACCTGCCCGATCGATGCCGCCGCAATAGGCGTAAAATCAAAGCCGTAAAAAATGCTCTCCCAATCGTCCCCGAAAGCCTCAGTCATCGACTGCTGCAACTGGTCTATCGGCATACTACGAGCGTCTGAGCGCAACCGGGCAAGAATATCGGTGAGCTCCCGGGGCAGCATGTCGCCCGTGTCCATGGACAGCATCTGGCCCATTTTCATTGCCGCGCCACGCATCTCTGCCAGTTGATCCGTCACTCGTTTAGCATTACCCGGTGTGAGTAACATATCGCGGGCACGTGGCCGGTTGCCCGCGCGAATTTGGCGACCACCCTCGGCCAACATTCCGCCTGCCACACCACCTGCCATTTTGGCCACCTTGGCAAAACGACTAAAGCGCCCAGTGGGAATCGCCTTACTGTCAGATTTATCCTTTGCCATCAGTCTTCCTCAAGCCATTGAGCAATATAATCTTGCACCATGTCATGCGCGTTAAACTCGGCATTCAATACACTGATAAAAGTGAACACACCGGTTAGCTTTCTGGCTATCATTGCAAACTCCCGCGATGGTACTGTGAACTGCAAACTGGCAGCGGAACTTGCGGCATTTTTTCCCGCCCGCCGCAACAACTGAGACTTACCCCAACAATACTCGCCCCTCTCGTTCAAGTATTTAGCGGGCAGGTTTTGCGGGGCGCGCAGAGGT
Source organism: Halieaceae bacterium (assembly GCA_016744355.1). GTDB lineage: Bacteria > Pseudomonadota > Gammaproteobacteria > Pseudomonadales > Halieaceae > JBALVT01. The sequence goes on along the minus strand of JADGEN010000076.1, from coordinate 8,083 downwards.
TCGAGGAGGTCGATACAAAATTGACTAAAACTCTCTCTGGCTTCCTTCCCGCTGCCATCGTGCAGGCAGCCCAAGCCAATCAAACTTTCGAGTAGCAGGGCTCGATCGTCTTCCTGCCCTGCGATAATGGCATTGCCAAAATGAACCAGGAACCCCTTGTCACACTCGAGAATCGAACCAAAGTCCAGCAGCACCAGCGCATCAGATTTTGTAGTCATATCGCCGGACCGGATAAGATAGTTACCGAAATTGGGATCAGTTTGTAACAGACCCCATTGATACAATTCCAAAAAAAACAACTCGAGCATGCTCCTTCCCAGAGCATTACGTCGGCTCTGTGACAGCTTGGCTACTTCAGAACGGGTAACCATATAGCCATCGACATACTCGAGGGCGAGAACATTGTCTGTGCAATAGCGGTGGTGGCGTGCAGGGACGTGATAAGTAGCATCGCCTTTACTCACATTATCGTTGCACAACGCGACGTGAGCAGCCATTCGGTCTGTCATTCGTGCCTCGCGTCTATAATCGATTTCGTGGTGCAGCTGCACACGCATAGACTCCAGCCAGTCATCCAACTCGCGGCCGGCTTTCACCCAGCGCGCCAAAAGCAACATGCGCACCACCGTGTCAAAATCAGTATCGATAACATCCGCCAAGCCGGGGTACTGAACTTTCAGGCATATAGTCTCGCCGCTGGAAATTATTGTTGCGCGATGCACTTGTGCAAGTGAGGCGGCGGCCAATGCCCTGCGCTCAATTTTGAGCTCAGCAAAACGATCTCCCAGAGCGGACTGCAGCACCGGCTCAATCTCTCTCCAGTGAAGGGCCTCGGTTTGAGACTCAAGCTCATGCAGAGCTTCGGTGAGTACCGACGGCAAAAAATGCTCCCCCAGCAGGGCAAACATCTGGCCTATTTTTACATAGGTGCCTTTCAGGCGGCCCAGCTCAGCAACAAAATGACGTGCCTCGCGCCTGGCAAATGCCGAAGGGGTTTTATCTTCACCGGATTTTAGTTTCTGCAGCACGCCATCGATGGCAAACGCGCCGCCAACGCGCACGCTAGCAAGGGAGACACCGAAGCTACGTGCCAGCCCACCGCGCTTTATACCCGAGGGTTTCCCCGCCATTCATTTGTACCTACATGAAACTGAAGCTGGAGCTTACAGCAAATCAGCCGGCACCTTAATGCCAATTGACAATAACTGCTGGGCCAGCGATTTACCTTGCGCGTCGGCACGCACCGAGGCAGTACCACCACCCCCTAGCGCTTCGGTCATAAAGAAGTTGAAGGCGTTAAAGCCCGGCAATTCAAACCGCTCGACGTCCCCCTTCACCAGGTGAGCAAAATAGTCATCCACCACCTGAGCTGTTAATTGTGAATAGATATAGGGCAGAAAGCGGGGCTCGCGCGCAATGACACCAATATTGGCGTTATTGCCCTTGTCACCACTACGGGCAAACGCCAGTGTTTCCAAAGACACTTCAACCGGGTTATCACCCAACTCGGCGTCTTCAATATCAAACTGACATTTCTGCGTAGATTCAGACGCGCCTGTAAGATACGTTTTATTACTCAACACTGCATCGCCAAGCTGTACTGTTACCGGCACATGGCTCTTGTCGAGCAGCGCGGAATGAATCCTTATCAAGCCAGAGGGTCGCGGCCTGCCGCCACCCAAGCCGTACATGCCCGGCGCACCGGATGTGCCCAGATACATCATTTCGTTTGCAGCAAACTGCAGCGCACCGGGATCGTCGTGATGTAGGCCAAATTTTGCCACGACCTCCCGCGTACCCTGCATCTCAGGATTGGCATGCGGTCCATAGCTGTGTTCTGCCCCCAGGTATTCGAAATCAACAGCGCGAAAATCAGCAATGCCATTTTCCTGATAATACTTCCTTACCCGCTTGATCCAGCCCTCATAGCCTGTTCGCGCTTTGTCCCGCGCCCGCAGGCCACCATAAATGGACATGCCCTTAATCTGAAAACCATCGCGCCAGGTGGCACACACTTTATAGCTGTCACCGGGGGCCCGACCTTTCGCACCGCTGACATGAATGTGGTCTTTTGCCACTTCACTCAACGCAACATAGCTAAAGTCACAGGAGACATCCGGCAATAAATAGTTTGCCGGATCCCCTATCTCATACACAATCTGTTCGCCCACCGAGCCCACAGTGGCCAGACCGCCGCTGCCGGGAGTTATGGAGATAACGAAACTACCATCACCAGACACCTCGGCAACTGGATAAGAGACATTGGAAAAATCGGGAACAGTAAACCAGTCAGTGTAGTTGCCGCCTGTGCACTGCGCTCCACATTCAATCACATGGCCACACAGCGAACCCTGTGCGAGCTGATCATAGTCACTCTCACCCCAGTTAAACTCGTGCATCAGCGGGCCTAACACAACAGCGCTGTCTACCACACGGCCGGTGACAACGACATCGGCACCGGCAGCCAGTGCATCAGCAATAGGGCGACCACCCAGGTATGCATTCATGCTGCCCAACTTTTCCGGTAGTGCCTCGCCGGTTTCCATCTCGCTCAATTCGCCCTGGGGGATATCCTCACGACCCATTAGATCGTCGCCATACACGCCGGCAATTTTCAGATCCAAACCCTGCTGTTCGCACAAGGTCTGCAATGCAGAGATACAACCCGGTACATTCACGCCACCCGCATTGGCTACAACTTTAATACCTTTTTTTGCGCAATCTGCCAGCACATCTTTCATTGCCACAGTGACAAAGTCGACCGCAAAACCCGCTTGTTCGTTACGCGATTTTGCCTTGGCCAATATCGCCATGGTAATTTCGGCGAGATAATCAAACACTAGATAATCAATATTGCCGTCATCCACCAGCTGTCGCGCAGCCAGTTGGCTATCGCCGTAAAACCCGGACGCGCAACCGATGCGTATTTTCTTGTTCGAACTACCTAAATTAGCCGACTGTGCTTCTGTCATCTACCTTTCCCTCTCTATTGTTTTATTCCGCGGCATCCGCTTGCGAAGCCACAGTTACAAGCACCTGTCGCTCTTTAACCTGCTCACCAACGCGGGTGACGACACTCTCGACAACGCCATCAACGGCCGCTTTAAGCTGGTGCTCCATCTTCATAGCTTCCAGCACCACCAGAGTCTGGCCCACTGTGACTGTGTCACCCTCTCCAACCAGCACATCGATAATGGCACCGTCCATAGAAGCCTTGACCTGTCCACTCCCTACACCTCCTGCGGCGATTGCAGCTTCCTGCGTAACGTCTTCAAAACTGAAATGTCCCCTGCCGGCATCTAGGTAAAGACGCCCACTGGAAAATGCATAGGATAGGGTTTCACGAACACCTTGGTGCTCAATCGTGCAGCTGTGTTCAGCCATGGCAAGCAACGTCAGCACTAACGTTGTATCACCGACGCTAACCGTTGCTATGCCCTGCGTAATTCGCAGTTCTACAGCAAAGTCTTCCCCTTCAAAACGCAGGCGAAAGCTATGCCTCGCCCCACTTGAGTTGCGCCATCCTTTTCTATCGCTTGTGTCGCGGGAGAAAAACAGCAGAGCCGCCAGCGCCAGGGTTTCGGCTTCCGGTGAGCCGCCTCGGGTGGAGACGTCATCTTGAAAATGTTGTTCTATAAATGCAGTGGTTGCACTGCCATCGAGAAAGCTGGGGTGTCGCAAAATATTCTGTAAAAATAACTTATTGTTGTTAACCCCAAGCAAGGTAGTGTCCTGCACCGCACTGGCAAGTTTGCGGCAAGCCTCTTCGCGCTGCTCTCCCCAACTGATAACTTTGGCCAACATGGGATCGTAGAATGGTGAGACTGTTTGACCCACCCTAACGCCATGATCTACACGAATGTCTTCTCGCTCAACCACTCGCCACTGTGCAACTTCACCCGTTTGCGGCATGAACTGCTTACGAGGATCCTCTGCGTACAGGCGAACCTCCACCGCATGACCACGCAACTGCACTTCACTCTGTTTCAATGGCAGCGGCTCTCCAGCAGCAACTGCCAACTGCCAGGCCACCAGATCCAGGCCAGTGATCATTTCGGTTACCGGGTGCTCAACCTGTAGGCGTGTATTCATTTCCAGAAAGTAGAAATTTTTGTCCGCATCGACCAAAAACTCTACGGTGCCCGCGCCCCGATAGTCACATGCTCGTGCCGCATTGACTGCAGCTTCGCCCATACTTGATCGTAAGCTTTCATCTACAAAGGGCGACGGTGCTTCTTCAACAACTTTTTGGTGACGACGTTGGATGGAACAGTCGCGCTCACCCAAATACACAACGTTGCCATGATTGTCGGCAAACACTTGTATTTCAATGTGGCGAGGTTCGAGCACTGCACGTTCCAAAATGAGTTCACCACTGCCAAAGGCATTGATTGCCTCGGAGCGAGCAGTTCTAATCTGTGCCTCCAGGTCTGCGGGCTCTAGTACCAGACGCATCCCTCTACCACCACCGCCAGCCGATGCCTTTACCATCAGCGGAAAACCCACCTCCGAGGCTTGCGCCAGCAGAGTTTGGTCTGATTGGTCATCGCCCTGGTAACCGGGGATGCACGGCACCCCCGCTTCCAGCATAGCAATCTTGGAGAGACGCTTGCTTCCCATAAGCTCTATAGCCGGCGCCGAAGGGCCGATAAAAACAATACCTTGCTTGGCGCAGTCGTTGGAAAACTGTGCATTTTCAGACAAGAAACCATAGCCTGGATGAATTGCGTCAGCGCCTGTGAGCTGGGCCGCTGCCAGAATTTTATCCGCACACAGATAGGACTCCCCCACCGCAGCCGGGCCGATACAAACTGCCTGGTCCGCTTGCTGTACGTGCAGAGCGTCTGCGTCGGCCTCGCTGTATACCGCCACGGTTCGATAACCTAACTCTCTCGCGGTGCGGATAACACGAACCGCAATTTCACCGCGGTTGGCTATGAGTATCTTGCTAAATGCAGTCATACTAAATCCAGTAAAAGCGCGGCGAGGCGCTTGCGGTGATGTTGTGCGTCGCCAAACTGCTGCTGGCTCCACTGGGCTCTGCGTATATACAACTGCGCATCACACTCATAGGTAAACCCCATTCCACCGTGAAACTGCACCGCCCGGTCACCAGCAAACAACAAGGTTTCGGTGGCCTGCACTTTGGCCATACGGCATGCTATTTCTGCGTCCTTATCCAACGCGTCATCACTCATCAGCGTTGCCGCGTGATAGATAAACGAACGGCTGGAATCAACTGAAGTCAGTATTTCAACAGTGGGGTGTTTTAGTGCCTGATAGGAGCCTATTAACTTTCCAAATTGCTTGCGTGTCTTAAGGTATTCAACCACTGTATCCAGGCAAGCCCCGGCAGCGCCAGCGGCTTCCGCCGCTACCAGCAAAGCCCCTATCAACTTAACGTCTTGCAGCACAGATAAAACATTATCACCTGTAATCAGGTTTTCAGGCGCAACGCTCACGCCTGTAAAGTCGACGCTCGCCGCACGCTTTGTTTCATCAATTAAGGTATTCTCGCGCAGTGCGCCCGGTGCTAACTGATCTTTACTGACAATTGCTACTGCATGCTCGCCCTCACACACCACGGAAACGGCAAACCATTGTGCTGCGCCAGCATCTGCTACAAACTTCTTAACACCGTGCATCACACCCTTGCCGTCAACCGCACAGCGCACTCGTGTATCACCCCAGTCGCTATTCTCCAGCAGGGCCAGGGTAGCAGGAGCTCCGCCTATAACCCCCGGCAGGAAACGCTCGTGTAACTCACTTGTGCCCAATCGCGCTATCAACTGTGCCGCCAGTGTGGTGCTGATAAAAGGCGTACCCAACAGGGCGCGCCCCATACACTCAACCACGGGTACGACACCAGAAATTCCCAACTGCGATCCGCCGCACGCCTCTGGCAGAGCTATACCCAACCAACCCAGGGCAACCATTTCGTTCCAGGTGGCGCTGTCATAGCCTGACTCTGAATCCAGCTGCGCGCGCACAGCGCCGATCGATGATTTGTCACGACAAAACTCCCGTGCTGTATCGAGAATCATGCCCTGCTCTTCGCTGAATGTTAGTTCTGTGTTTCCTATTACTGACATTTAAATAACCTCTTATTTCGGCAAGCCGAGAATATGTTCACCCACGATATTGTTCTGCACCTGACTTGTGCCTCCGCCGATGGTCGCCGAAAAACTATTGAAGTAAGCCCGCTGCCAAAATCCGCCCTGGCGCGCTTCATCGTCCCCCACATATAAACTGCCCGCCGCCCCCTGGGCATTGATGGCAAACTGCCGCATGCGACGAGAATACTCGGTGTAGCGCAGCTTGTGTGACAGGGGCAGAGAAAACGGATACTCAGTGGTCAACGCGTTAACCGCCGCTCTCCTGTCACCCAGGGAGATGGCTTTTTCTTCCATGATGAAATTGACCAACTGATTACGCATGGCAGGATCTTTGAGTACGGATTCGCCGTCACGGGTAACGTCATGCAATTCTTCTATCATGTCGTCTATGATGATTCGCACGAATGCCAAACCACCTGCAGAACCGGCTTCGGCTCCGCGTTCATATTGCAAGGTTTGCATCGCGATCTTCCATCCCTGCCCCTCTTCCCCCATCAGGCAATCGGCAGGAATTCTGGCATCGGTAAAAAACGTTTCTGTAAAGCCGTACTCGCCGGTGATTTTCTGGATAGGCCTGGGGTCAACCCCCGGAATTTTCATGGGCGACAAGAAGTAAGACAAACCGTCGTATTTACGTTCTGTATTGGGGTTTGTACGCGCAAGCAAGATCATGTATTTGGCGTAATTTCCCATGGTCGTCCAGATTTTGGTGCCGTTTACTACGTAGTCATCACCGTCGCGCACTGCACGAATTTGCGCATTGCCCAAATCGGAGCCGTTGTCCGGCTCTGAAAAACCCTGACACCAGATATCTTCACCGCTGAGTATGCCTTTGAGATATTTGGCTTTTTCCTCTTCGGTTCCTATGTCGTTAATAAGCGGGCCCGCCCACCCCAAACCGATTATATTAAACGCAATAGGAACACCCTGGCGGCGCATTTCCGTGTCGGCAATAGATTGAAAAACAGGCTCTACACCACAGCCACCGTACTGCTTCGGCCAAGCCATTCCCAAATAACCCGCAGTCCACATTTTGTGCTGCCATTCACGTAAAAACTCCAATTGTTGCTCAGAGCCCACTTCCATAAAACTCTGGGGCAATAAAAACCCGGGATCTGCGGGCTTGTTTTCTTTCATCCACGCCGACACTTCAGCGCGAAATTCGTTTTTTTCCTGTGTGGTTACACTCACGTGCTTATTCCCCGTTTGTTATTGAGCCCAGAAGGGCTTACGTTTTTCGATGAAAGCCTGAGTACCATCTTTGCCTTCATCACTGTTTAAAGCCGCTGAAAAATCGTCGGATGCGCGATCGAGCAAAGACTCCAGGTCGGTGCTGCCCACATCGAGAATCAACTGTTTTGTTATGGCTGTAGCGTTGGGTGCACAACGTCGTAACTTGGACAATACTGACTGCAGCTTTTCATCCATGGCCTGTTCGCCATCAGTAAGGTAATGCACCAGACCTAACTGCAACGCTTCTTCACCGCCAATGCGTTCACCCAACAGTGCCAGCCTGCGCGTCTGTGTGATGCCGATACGCATGACAACAAAAGGAGCGATCTGAGCAGGCGGAATACCCAGCCCCGTCTCCGGCATGGCGAGCTTGGCATTGGTGTCTGCGATGGCTACATCCGAGATACAGGCCAGGCCAAAGCCTCCCCCCAAAACTGCCCCTTCCAGCAAGGTAATTACCAGCTGTGGCGCCCGGTTCACTTTTGTAATCATGCGGCCAAAGGCACGATTAAATTCCCACGCCGCTCGCTTTGCTTCCTCAACTGAGTGGCTACTGTCATTCATCCCCGAAATGTCTCCGCCAGCACAAAAATGTCCGCCGGTTCCACGCAGGACCACAGCGCGTACCTCGCGCGAAGACTCAATAGCGTCGAAGGTTTGCATCACCTCCACAACCAGTTTGTTGTTCATGGCATTGCGTTTTTGCGGCCGGTTGAGTGTGAGGTAGAGCACCC
>JADGEN010000075.1 GCA_016744355.1 Halieaceae bacterium | reverse complement strand
GTTTATTGTACCGGTAGAACGCGGGTAGAAGGCGATTCCAGCTTGTCGGGTACGGTAGAAGCGACAGCTACAGCGGTGAGTGCTGCGGGCGGACGGGGAATAGCTGTGCACTGTGATCACGGGGATGATCAGCAGGTGAAAGCCTTGTTTGATCGGGTGAAAACCGAACACGGTAGTCTGGATATATTGGTGAATAACGCCACAGCCCTGCACGATGCGCTCACCGAGAAGGGACCATTTTGGGAGAAGCCATTGGCACTTACGCAACTGCTGGATGTGGGGATGCGCTCTCACTATGTGTCTACCTGGTACGCCGCGCCCCTGTTAGTCGCAGCAGGGCAAGGGTTGGTGGTAAATACATCGTCCTTTGGTGGACGTATTTATATGCACGGACCCGCGTATGGTGCGGGTAAAGCCGCGGTGGATAAAATGTCTCATGATATGGCGTTCGACTTTAAACCCTTTGATGTGGCGGTTGTGTCCATCTGGATGGGTTTGCTGTTGACTGAGCGTACTCGCGCTGTTTTTGCTGCCGAACCCGACCTCTACGCCGACCTTGTTGCCACGGCAGAGTATCCCGAATTTACCGGGCGGGTGATCGATGCTCTAGCCAAGGACCCCCAGATGATGGAAAAGAGCGGTAAAGTCTGGATTGGAGCGGAGCTTGGAGAGGAATACGCACTGGTCGATATTAACGGGAAATTGCCACCGTCACACCGAGGTTTTTTTGGCGAAGCCACCACCTATGGAGACGCGGTCGTCGAATAGCATACCTCAAATGGATGATGCGACAGTGTCTTCTTATCCGTTCTAATGGGAGCCTGAAACCCAGTGACAAAAACGAGGAGTTAGCTCATGAACGAATATGGTATGGAGTCAGTGCGCGCCAAAGCTATGCTGGAAGCGGCTAGAGCAATGGCGCCCCAACTGCGGGCGCGCGTGCAACAGTGTAAAGAAGAGGGCAAGGTACCCGATGAAACTATCGCAGAATTTCGTGAGGCAGGTTTTTTCAAGGTTCTTCAGCCAGAACAGTGGGGTGGTTATGCTATGGACCCTCAGGTATTTTATGCGCTGGGAATAGAAATTGCCCAGTACTGCATGTCCAGCGCCTGGGTATTGGGTGTTATAGCCGTGCACAATTGGCAATTGGCGGTGTTTGATGATCAGGCTGCACAGGATGTCTGGGCTGACGACCCCTCGGTGTTACTGTCCTCATCCTACGCTCCTGTGGGAAAGGTAAAAGTCGTCGATGGCGGTTTTCGTTTGAGCGGTCGATGGGGCTTTTCCAGTGGCTCTGCTCACTGCAAGTGGGTGTTTTTGGGCGCTGTTGTTCCCACGGCGGAAGCGCCGTTTGATATGGCGAATTATCGTACTTTCCTGGTGCCTATCAGCGATTATAAAATCGTCGATAATTGGGATGTAGTGGGGCTGGAAGGGACGGGTAGTAACGACATCGTTGTCGAGGATGTGTTTGTACCAGAGCACCGCACTCACAAGTCCATGGACGGTTTCCTATGTGACAATCCGGGGAATACGGTCAATGACGCGCCACTTTATCGCCTACCCTTTATGCAGGTATTTGTTCGCGCAGTGTGTACCGCCACGCTTGGTGGTTTGGTGGGGTCACTGGACGCCTTCGTCGAAGTGGCTAAAACGCGTCGCGTGGGTCCCAATAAGATGACCGATGATCCGGGCGCAAGAACGCTGGCGGCAGAGGTAAGGACTTCTATCGAAGAAATGAAACGCACCATGTTTTGCAACTTCGACGCGATGATGGCGTACACCCGGGCGGGGCAGCCGATTCCTTTGCTTGAGCGCGCCCAGTACCGTTATGACTCCGCTGTCGTATCCGATCGCTGTGCCGAGCTATCTGCGAAGATGCTCAAGGCCTCTGGCAGTGGTGGTATTCGTCACGGTAGCCCCTTGCTGGCCAGGCACCTGGATATACTGACTAGCCAGGCACACGTCGCTAATGTTACTCCGCCCTTTGCAAACAATCTCGGTGGAATGATGTTCGGTGAAGAAAACATGGATACGGCAATATGACGATGGTAGGTCTGTTACCCGAGGGCAACTACGCCCAGTGTGCCAATGGCTACAAAATGCATTATCTGGATGAGGGTGAGGGAGAGGCCGTGGTGTTTCTACACGGCTCTGGCCCGGGAGCCAGTGGTTACAGCAACTTCAAGGGTAACTTCCCCGCACTGGTCGAGGCCGGGTATCGCTGCCTGATTCCCGACCATATCGGCTACGGTTTTTCTGATAAGCCCGACGATGTGGATCACCCTCTGTCGTTCTTTGTGCAATGCATCAAGCAAACGCTGGATTGCGCTGGAGTCGATAAATGTACCCTGGTAGGCAACTCACTGGGTGGTGCAATTGCTATTGGTCTCGCGTTGGATTACCCCGAACTTGTGGAAAAACTAATTCTGATGGCTCCGGGTGGTTTGAGTGAACTGGTGGAATATCAGCAGATGCCAGGTATGCAAAAGGTGTTTCAGGTATTTGGGTCCGGCGAACCCGTGACGCCAGCGGTAATGAAAGACTTGTTTGCCTCCGGTCTTATGTTCGATGCTGCTTATGCAACCGATGACCTGGTGGCGGAACGTATGCAGATCATGCAAATTATGAACGGCCATGTTATGGCGTCAATGGATATACCGGTTCTCACCGAGCGTCTGGGAGAGTTGCAGTGCCCTGTGCTTGGATTTTGGGGAATGGACGAACGAATGATGCCAGAGAATGGTATTATGGCTATGGCGCACAATGTAAAAGATTTGCAGCTGGTTCTTCTCACTCAGTGCGGGCATTGGGTGATGGTTGAACATGAGGCACTATTTAATCGCAACTGCATCGATTTTCTTCAACACTAGCTTCACGGAAACCAGACGATGGATAAACAAAAAATTGCAGAGTTAGGTGAGGAATTACACCGCGCCCTGCGCAGTCAATCTAGCTTGGCTCCGCTTACTGAGCGCGAGAGCGATATAACGGTAGAAGATGCGTATTATATTTCACAACACTTCGTGCGCCAGCGCGTCGAGGTGGATGGTGAGAAAATTGTAGGCAAGAAGATTGGCGTTACCAGCGCGCCTGTACAGGAGATGCTGGGTGTATTTCAGCCAGATTTTGGGTTTTTAACCGATGCTATGCACTACGAAGATGGCGCCGAAATCCCCATAGAGGGAAACCTCATAGCGCCAAGGGCCGAGGGTGAAATTGCCTTTCGCCTAAAAAGCGACCTGGTTGGGCCCGGAATTACTGAACAGGACGTGCTGAACGCTACTGAATCGATTATGCCTTGTTTCGAGATTGTCGATTCACGTATACGAGACTGGAAGATAAAAATAGAAGACACCGTGGCAGACAATGCGTCCTGTGGGGTTTACACACTGGGTGACAATGAAGTTTCGCCGCATGATGTCGACCTTCCAAATATAGCAATGAAGGTGTTTAAGAATGGTGAACTGCACAGCGAAGGTGTTGGCAGTGCCGTGCAGGGTAATCCACTGACTGCGGTTGCCTGGTTGGCCAACACTCTGGGTGAATTTGGTATAGAGTTTAAGGCGGGGGAGGTTATTCTGTCGGGTTCTCTGGTACCGCTTATTCCTGTGGTGGCAGGCGATTGTATGCTTTTGGAACTTGAGGGTGTAGGTACTGCATCGTGTAGTTTTATCTAGTTTTTTAGGGGCATAGTCGCTGTCGTAGGCGCGCATTTTTGTCTCTGGCGATTGTCTTCACAGAGGAGTCTATGAACAACATAAGGCTGGTACTGGGCAATAGAAACTATTCCTCCTGGTCGCTGCGTGCCTGGTTGTGCCTGCGCAAGTGCGATGTCGAGTTTGAGGAAATTCTTCTACCTCTTGATACTGCGGAGTTCAAGGCGAGAATCAATGAGTATTCGCCCACTGGGCGTGTTCCTGTGTTGTGGCACGAAGACAGGGTGGTATGGGATTCCCTGGCTATCTGTGAATACGCTAACGATGTGTTTGCCGATGGTCGTTTGTGGCCACGAAATACAGCAAGTCGCGCGCTCGGTCGTTGTATGGCGGCGGAGATGCACAGCGGGTTTTTGGCCCTGCGGAATAAAATGCCCATGAATTGCCGGGCAAACGCTAGACACGTACCACTTGATGAAGAACTAAAAGCCGATATCGACAGGGTTTGCTTTCTGTGGGGTATGGCGCGATCAGAGCACAGTAAAAAGGGCGACTGGTTGCTGGGCGAATTCAGTATTGCCGATGCGATGTTTGCACCTGTTGTGCAGCGCTTCAAAAATTATGGCGTAAAACTTCCCGAACTTTGCCAGCAATACTGTGAGCAGGTTCACGCTGATAAAGACATGCAAGCATGGGTGAGTCAGGCCCTGCTAGAGAGTTGGATCGTAGAGGCTGACGAAGCGGGCAGCGATCAGCCTGTTGCTTGAATTTACCCTGATACCCATCGCTTTTGCCACTTCTGTAGTGGCCGGTGCGCTTGGTATGGGAGGTGGTGTTCTACTCATTGCACTGATGCCCGGTCTGGTTCCCACCACGGCTATTATTCCCATTCATGCAATAACTCAGTTGGCTAGCAATGCCTCCCGCGCAGCATTTGGCTGGCGCAACATAGATTGGACCCTGGTGCCGGCAGTAGCATTGGGGTCAGTCGCTGGTGCGTTTTTGGGAGCAGAAGTCTATTCCGGGCTAAATCTTCGGTGGTTGCCTGCATTTATCGGCGGGGTCATTCTATTTATAACCTGGTTCAAGCTTCCCCGGCCTAAAGGCGGTAATCAATTAGCACTGGTTTTACTGGGTTTTTATCAAACCGGATTAGGCATGGTGGCCGGTGCTACCGGTCCGCTTGGGGCTGCAGTGTTGGCGAAACACAATGGCGCGCGCGACTGGATAGTTGTTAATACAGCCGTGTATATGAGTCTGAATCACGCGCTGCGAATGATGGCCTTTGGATTTCTGGGTTTCGCCTTTATGCCCTGGATAACATTGATTATAGGGATGGTTGTCGCCGTGACATTGGGTTCATGGGTCGGCACAAAACTCCGTTCCAGAATTCCGCAGGGCAATTTTCTATTCTGGTTCAAGCTACTGATAAGCGCACTGGCATTGCGTATGATTACCCTCTCATTTTTGAGCCCATCCTCCTGAACAGTGCACTTATATGTCAGATAGCGTTACATTCTATTCACGACTTCGATCATTTTTGGCGCTCCTGCTGCTACCCGCACTGCTGATTGCCTGCTCCGGTCAAAATACGACCGAAAGACCATCTAACCCAGCCATCGATGATCAGGCAAGGGGCGAAACACTGGTGTACGAATGCGCGGAGACTGAATTTGTCGCCAGGACAAGCGTCGATGAAATGGCCGTTTGGTTCGAAGGCCGGCACTTGATTTTACTACGCGTGCCCAGTGCTTCCGGGGAAAAATATGAAAGCGACGATGTGGTTTTCTGGAGTAAAGGCGAGGAGGCGTTTGTGGAAATGAATAATCAACGCTTCGATGGTTGCGAACTCGCGCCCAAACGGGTTCCCTGGGAGGATGCGCGCCGTCGTGGTGTCGACTTTCGGGCGGTTGGTAACGAGCCAGGTTGGTATGTCGAAATTCGTCACGATAGTCATATTCTGTTCGTAGGAGACTATGGCAATACACGGGTGCTGATGACAAAGCCGGTATCGAGCACAGAGGATGAGGTTTCAATTTACTCCGCCAGCAATGGCCGCAATGAAGTGAAAGTCGAAATTATAGATGAGTCTTGCACAGACACCATGGCGGGAGATATGTTTGCCAGTCAGGTGACACTGACCTACGCCGGCAAAGCTTATCAAGGGTGTGGAAATACCCTCACATCCGACTGGGAGTAAGCTCACTATGATAGACGGAACAGGTTGATTTAAATCAATATTTTGGCTTGGGCTAGCCCTGGTTATTGTGAATATTTCACCATTGCCAAAGCATCGTCCCGAACTTGACCGATATCAATGCCTGTCTTACTCACGCTCTTTAAGATGCGCAGCATATGGGACGGATTGGCCGAGCCCATAAGTTCAAAGAGTGAGACCATTAGATGAACAAGCTATTAACAACTGCATTGATTGTGGGTCTGGCCAGCAGTGCTGCCTCGGTGCAGGCCTATCAGGCCGGAGACATGATTCTACGTATGGGTGCTGTTACTGTAGCCCCGGATGAGGACAGCGACAATATCGTTCTTCCCACCAGTCCTCCCACGGTATTAGACGGCGTATCTGTCGGTGACGACACGCAATTGAGCATCATCGGTGCTTATATGCTGAGAGACAATATCGGTATTGAGCTGTTAGCAGCAACGCCTTTTGAGCACGATCTGAGTGTTAAGGGTGTGGGCATAGATGCGGGCACGACCAAGCAGCTTCCTCCAACCCTGATGGCGCAGTGGTACCCCCGCGGCAACCAAAGTGGTTGGCAGCCTTATATAGGCGTTGGTGTGAACTACACGTACTTCTTTGATGAGAGTGTCGATGGCGAGTTGGAAGATGCGCTTGGAGCCATCATCAATGCAAGCAAGGTTGACCTTGAGTTGGATGACTCTTGGGGTTTGGCGGCTCAAGTAGGTGTTGATATTCCGCTGAATGATTCATGGGCAATAAACGCAGGTGTTTGGTACATGGACATCGGTACTACAGCCAAAATCAAAACAGACGTTGGCACTGTTAAGTTCGATGTAGACATAGATCCCTGGGTTTACAACATAGGCTTCGCCTATAAGTTTTAACCCGACTGGCCGGCTCACCTTCGGCCTTTCGTGCTTGGCCCCGCACTTTAGCGGGGCTTTTTTATGTCTGTAACATTCGTATTAGTCTGAATGCTGCATATGCCTGGAGTGATCAGGCATATGACCGGCGTTGTGGCCGCTATGGGCTGCGGTTAGATAAAGACTCCAGATACCTGAGCCGATCAGGAATAGGGCGATCACAACTTTGAGCCCGCGACGGCGCAGGAACTGCTGAACGCTGCCTGCCCCAAAACTGGTTGCCAGCATGGCAGGCAAGGTACCCAGGCCAAAGCACAACATTATTAGCGCTGAACTTGAGGCGCTCTGTGCAGTCGCCGCCCAGGCCAGGCTACTGTAGATCAGCCCGCAGGGCATCAGGCCCCAACACAAGCCAAGAGCAAGTGCCTGCGTAGGATGTTTTACCGGAAGAAAGCGGGAGGAAAAGGTTTGTACAGGCTTCCACAAATGTGCTCCCAGGCGCTCCAGTTGCGCCATGCCGCGCCACCAGTCGGCAATGTATAAACCCATTCCCAGAAGTAAAAAGCCAGCGATGTAACGCAGGGCAATCGTCCAGGCTTGAATGTCGATCTGGCCTGCGACAAACCCCAGCGCGGCACCCAGTGCGGTGTAGCTGGTAATTCGCCCCAGATGATACGCAATGGTAATAGCCGGACTTTGCTGCCCGCCCAGACTGAGTGCCGCAGCGATGCCCCCGCACATCCCCAGACAATGACCGGCGCCCGCCAAGCCGAGGCCAACTGCTCCTAAATAAGATAATTCAGTTACGATGTGGGTGGCTCCTTTTTCTTGTGTTCACTTCGATCCGTTTCTTCGTCGGCTAATATGCGCCAGGCTTCCTTGTCCAGATCATCGTATTGACCGCTGTTTATCGCCCATAGCAACATCTTTATTGCGATAACACAAAATACTAAAGCAATAGGGATAAGGAGGTAGAGGCTTGCCACAATATAACTCCGCGCTATCTATTAAGTCGCAAAGAGTTTAACACGACCAGCACAGAGCTGAGTGACATGCCGATTGCCGCTGCCCAGGGCGGCACTAGTCCCAGTGCAGCCAGCGGGATAGCCACGATGTTGTATCCCAGAGCCCAGCTGAAATTTTGTATGACAATCTGCCTGGCCTTTCGAGCTGTAATCCATGTGTTGTTTACGGCGTGCAAGTTCTGCTCGACAAGCAGAAAATCGGCTTTGGTTCGGGCGAGATCTGTGGCTCCGGCCACTGCAAAGGACGTATTGGCAACGCTCAGTACCGGGGCGTCATTGAGCCCGTCACCCACCATCGCGACAACAGCCCCGTCACGCTGCAGCTGTTGCACATAATCCATTTTCTGCTGTGGTTCCATGCCTTTGTGCATAACCTTGATGTCCAGTGCTGCGGCAAGAACTGGACCCTGCTCAGAGCTGTCGCCTGTGAGTAGTTCTACGTTCAGTCCGGCAACTTGTAGACCTTGCACAACGTTTTTTGCTTCGCTTCTGGGCGTGTCACTTAATCCAATCCATGCTAGCGGGGTGTCGCCCTTGCACAGGCCAACCCAATACAGGGGCTCTTTGGGGGGAGGGGGCAGGGTACTGGCGTATGCCCTACAAAAAGATTCGCTGCCCATGCTGTAAGCGTAGTCATCCAGCGAGTGCAGCCCCGCTCCTACTTTGTAATCAACACGATCAAAATTGATGCGCGAGGCCAGTTGATTGAATGCCTGAGCGACAGGGTGGTTGGAGTGGCACTGCAGGCCTGCGGCAATACTTAATACCTCGCTCTGGTCGATATCGCCCAGACAGACCACCTCTGAAATGGCTAATTTGCCTTGTGTGAGCGTGCCGGTTTTATCAAAAAGTATGTGAGTAATACGAGCGAGTGACTCAAGCGCATTCTCGCCTTTTACAATGACGCCATGAGAGCGCAGTGAATTGGCTGCCGCTGTGAGGGCAGCGGGTGTTGCCAGAGACAGTGCGCAGGGGCAGCTGATGACAAGAACTGACAGGCTTACCCAGAGTGCCTGCTGAGGATCAATGGTTAGCCAAATAGCCGCAGTGAGACTGGTTAGGATGATCACTGCGACCACAAACCTGGATGCGATTCTGTCGGCAAGTTTTGCCAGTGCGGGCTTTTCTGATTCACCTCGCTCCATTGAACGCTGAAGCAAGGCAAGGCGGGTGTCGTTGCAGGCGCCTGTGACCTGTGCCTCTACGGCGCCCTCCATATTGACCGTGCCGGCGAAAACAGTATCTCGGGGGTGAACCAGGCGCGGTAGCTCTTCGCCATTAAAGGCGCTCTCTTCTACAGCGGTGCTACCGTTCGTAATCGTCGCATCGACCGCGATGGTTTCACCTGCTTTAAGTAGCACGATGTCGCCCACTTCAATATTCTTCCTGGTGACGGCGACCCATTTTTCATCCCTTTTTACCAACACACTGGTGGGTAGCGATTCCTCCACATCGAACCACATCCAGGCATTGCGCAGCCTAACTCGCAATTCAAGGAAACGTGCCAGCAGTAAAAAGAAAGTGAACATAACCACCGAGTCAAAATACACTTGGCCAGAGTTGCTTATCGTCGCCCAGGCGCTGGCCAGCCAGGCCAGGCCGATGGCCAGCGCAACAGGTAGGTCCATGACAAAAGCACCTATTTTCAGGTGTCGCCAGGCAGTTGAGAAAAAGGAGCGAGCACAATAAAGCACAATAAAGCTGGTCACCAGTAAGCTCACCCAGCGCAGTAAGTTTTGGTATTGCTCCTGCATCCCCTGAATGTCACCGGCGTGAAGTGCGATGGCAAACATACCCACTTGCATCATGCCAAGGCCGGCGACGGCCAGTCGTTTGAGCGAAGTTTTATACTCTGCTGACATTTGCTGGCGCGCTGTACTAGCTGCAAAGGGGCGGGCTTTATAGCCCAGCGCTGTGATGTGATCGAAAACCTGACTCAATCGGATATCTTGCGTGCTGTACTCGAACTCCAGGCGACTCTGCCCCAGGTGCACCGTCGCCTTTTTTATTCCCGGTAGTGCCAAAAGAGATTGTTCTATCAGCCAGGTGCAGGCAGCGCAGGTCATTCCTCCCAACAAAATACGGGCTCTGCATGTGTCAGAATCGAGTTCTTCAGTAAAAGTGGCTGCCAGTTCCGGGTCGTCGTAGTGCAAAAAGTTCTCGACGATGGAAGGTGCTGAGCCTAAGGGCGCAGCTTCGGGGCGGGGGCTGAAAGATGTTCGCTGCTGGTAGAAATTTTCCATGCCACCGCCCGCTATCAGGCTTGCGACAGCACGGCAGCCCGGGCAGCACATCGGGCGACTCTCGCCACAGAGGTTTATTTCAAAATTAACGCCAGCGGGTACTTTTTCTCCACAGTGATAGCAATTTATATCGGAAGAGGGGGGCTCTACTTGTGGTTTAGGGGATTGCCTAGTGGCTTGGCTCATTATCAAAGTCGCTGTTCTCGGTGGAGCCGTCTAGACGCCATGGTGTAGAGCCGTTGGATTCAATTATCCAGTGCCAGTGCGCAGCGACAGGGCGCGGCAGTTTGGCTCTAAAAATATCCGCCTCACTATGGACAAGCGGAACCATGAAATCTTGATCTGCCTCCAGCGGGTGGGAGAGTGACAAGGTCAGGGTACTGTCGGCTTGTGTTCCGCTGATTTTAACTTCGACCTGCCACGTCTCGGCCAGATTGAAAAAACGTAGCTTAGCCTCTATCCCGAGTGCTTGCGCTTTAGCATCTCTTTCCAGTACGCGGTTAATGGCCAGCCCGTCTTTGTAGTAGTCATCGGCAACCAGATCATCTGAGTGAATATTGGCGATATAGAGTGTTGTGAAGCCCGCTATCACCACGCTGCCTGGAAGGGAAATCAAGAGCCATGGCCAGAATTGCTTGTACCAGGGTTTTGTATCGTAGGTAGGTAGTTTGTTAGTCATTATAAGGGTTTCAAAAATCGTGATTCTGACACGGCTCGCAGTGAGTCTGTGTCGGTCGCAACAACTTCGAAGTCCAGCTCCTGATTGTGAGCACCCAGCTTGGCCGGATCTGCCCGCACACGCAGTGTTAGTGTCGCTACTTCGCCGCCGTCCAATGTGTAAAGCGTATCTCCAATTATCTGGGCCCCTTCAATACCGGAAATGCGCACCTCAAATTCGTGCATGGATTTGTCCATATTAAGCAGCTGCAGGGTGTAAATGTTTTCAATAAGCCCTGAATCGGTGGTGGTAAATAGTTCGTTCCTATCCCTTATAACATTGAGTTCAAGTGGCACACGACTCAAAAGATGTTGGGTGAATAGGCCAACCATCAGCAGCACTACCAGAAGGTAGCCAACGATCCGTGGCCGCACCCAGTGTGTTGTGCCGCCGTCGAGTTGATGCTCGCTCGTGTAACTGATGAGCCCTCGTGGATATTCCATTTTATCCATGATGGAATTACAGGCATCCAGACACAATGCGCAACCTATGCACTCGTACTGTAGCCCGTCGCGAATATCGATACCGGTAGGGCAGACCTGTACGCACAGTTCGCAGTCTATGCAATCACCCAGGCCCAAATCTGCAGGTATAGCACTGCGCTTGCGAGAGCCTCTGTCTTCCCCACGTTTGCTGTCGTATGAGACGATTAACGTGTCCTTGTCGAACATAACCGACTGAAAGCGAGCGTAAGGGCACATATATTTGCATACCTGCTCCCTCATCCAACCTGCGTTGATGTAGGTGGCAAGTGTGAAAAATATGATCCACAAGGGGGCCCATTGACCGCTAGAAAGTGTAACGAGATCCCATGAGAGGTCTTTGATGGGATAGAAGTAACCCACAAACGTAAAACCTGTGACAAAACCTACAAACAACCATGAGCCGTGTTTGGCAACTTTTTTGACAGCTTTCTCCACAGTCCATGGAGCTTTATCAAGCTTTATCCTCTGGTTTCGACTGCCCTCGGTTTTTTGCTCCAGCCACATAAAAATACTGGTCCACACAGTTTGTGGGCAGGTATACCCGCACCATACGCGACCGGCAAATACGGTCACAGTAAACAGGCTAAAAGCGGCGATAATCAGCAAGAAGGCTAGAAGGGGGAAATCCTGGGGCCACAGGGTTAATCCCAGAATATGAAATTTACGAGCTGGAAGATCAAATAATAGAGCTTGACGACCATCCCAACTTAACCAGGGCAATAATATATAACCTAGCAATAGCGGCCACCCGGTGAACAGGCGAATACGCTGGTAAAAGCCCTCAATCTTTCGAGTGTAGATTTTTTCTCTTCGTTCATAGAGATCAATTTCACCGACTTCTGCAGGTGCAACCTCCTGAATGTCGATTAAATCAGTGTCTTTCATTGTCTTTGTCCGAGGGGCTGTAATAGAAGGGCGTGTGACCGGGTGTGAACAAGGCGGAACTCACGGAGGAGTCCCGCACTAACTAATTCATTTGTCGATCTACCGACCCTGACTGAGGCTATAGACATAAGCGGTAAGAATGTGAATCTTGTCTTCACTAAGGGTGCTCTCATGCGCCGGCATTACACCATTGCGCCCGCTGTGGATAGTTTGACTGATTTGCTCTGCGCTACCACCGTAAAGCCAGATACCGTTGGCGAGATTAGGTGCTCCCATAGCCTTGTTACCAGTGCCGTCAGCCTGGTGACAGGCCGCACAGTAGGTCTTGTAGACCGTTTCACCCGCTGCGATGTCGGCTGCATTGCCCTCGCGGCCGCTAAGAGACATGATGTAGGCGGTTGTTTCTTTAACGCCTTTATCTTTAATTACTTCGCCCCAGGCCGGCATAGCTCCGCGTCGCCCAGCGGTGATAGTTGTTTTAATTTCATCGACAGTGCTTCCGTATAACCAGTCGTTGTCGGTCAGGTTTGGGAAACCATAGCGTCCTTTAGCATCTGCACCGTGACACTGGGCGCAGTTATTGGCGAACATGCGTTGTCCCATCTTTAGAACAACCGGGTCACTGGCAATTTCGGTGACGGGCAGAGCGAGATATTTGTCGCGCATGTGCCTGAATTTGGCATCAGCTTTCTCAACACTGGCTTCGTACTGACCAATTTCAGTCCATCCCAGCAAGCCTTTAAAGTTACCCATGCCAGGGTAGGCGATCAGGTAGCCTATGGAAAACACGATGGTGATCAGAAACATATAAAACCACCACGCTGGGAGGGGGTTATCCAATTCTTCTATGCCGTCGTAAACATGACCTGTGGTCTCTTCACCGGAGGCGCGAGACGTGCCCTTGCGATTGGCCAGTAAAAGCCAGGTAATACCCACGATAGTGATCGTGGTGAGAATGATAATCCAGTAACTCCAGAAGCTAGTCATTCCTTCCTTCCTCCCGCAAGGTGTGTTGATTTAGTTCGTCATCCGCAAAGGGAAGATTTGCCGCCTCATCAAATGTTTCTTTTCGTTTACTGCTGTAGGCCCAGAAGCACAAGCTGATGAATGTAATCATCAAGAAAGCTGTGCTCAAACCCCTAAGATCGTTAATATCCATCGTTAGCGCCTCGACTTCAGTAACAGGCCCAAATTTTGCAGGTAGGCGACCATAGCATCGATCTCCTTTTTACCCTCAACTGCCGCACCTGCTCCGGCGATATCCTCGTCGGTGTACGGCACGCCTACTTTACGCAGGGCAGCCATTTTATTGCCCGTGTTCTCTCCGTCTAACACATTGTCGAACAGCCACGGGAATGAGGGCATATTGGATTCGGGCACAACGTCGCGCGGGTTGTACAGGTGTGCCCTGTGCCAATCGTCGCTGTAACGCTCACCAACGCGGGCCAGGTCGGGACCAGTGCGCTTTGAACCCCACAGGTGAGGGTGGTTGTACACCAGTTCACCGGTAACTGAATAGTGACCATAACGCTCTGTTTCGGCACGCAGCGGACGAATCATCTGCGAGTGACAATTGTTGCAGCCCTCACGTATGTAGATGTCTCTGCCTTCAAGTTGCAAAGCGGGCAGAGGCTTTAACCCCGCTATGGGTTCATGCGAATCCTTCGACATAATGAGTGGCACCAACTCTACCAAGGTACCAAAGCTGAGCGCGACGATGATCAGGATGATCATAATTCCGACATTTTTTTCTACGATATCATGATTCATAGAACCAACTCCTTAGGCTGCAGCGGCAGCAGGTGCCACTTCAGCTTGAAAATCTTTTCGTGTAGTCATGTAGACGTTGTATGCCATCAATAACATGCCGCCTAAGAACATTGCGCCACCGACAAGCCTGACTATCCAGCCCGCATAGCTCGCTTCAACTGACTCTACAAAGCTATAGGTGAGGGTTCCGTCCTGGTTGTATGCGCGCCACATTAAGCCCTGCATAATGCCATTTACCCATAGGGCGGCGATGTAAAGTACCGTGCCTATAGTGGCTAACCAGAAGTGGGTGTTAATCAGGTTCACGCTGTACATCTCCTTTTTCCCATAGAGGATGGGAATCAGGTGGTACATCGCGCCTATGGTTACCATGGCTACCCAGCCCAGGGCACCTGCGTGTACGTGACCAATAGTCCAGTCGGTGTAGTGAGACAGTGAATTTACGGTTTTGATAGCCATCATTGGGCCTTCAAAAGTAGACATACCGTAAAAGGACAGGCTCACAACCAGGAATCGCAGGATGGGGTCGGTGCGTAATTTATCCCATGCGCCGGACAGCGTCATCATGCCGTTAATCATACCGCCCCATGAGGGTGCGAGCAGAATCAGAGACATCACCATACCTAAGCTTTGCGCCCAGTCGGGAAGGGCGGTGTAGTGCAAATGGTGTGGTCCCGCCCAGATATAGACGGCGACCAGTGCCCAAAAATGCACGATACTTAAACGGTAGGAGTAGACGGGGCGTCCCGCTTGCTTGGGTACAAAGTAATACATAATGCCCAGAAAACCGGCGGTGAGGAAAAAGCCAACCGCGTTG
>JADGEN010000074.1 GCA_016744355.1 Halieaceae bacterium | reverse complement strand
GCCCATGGTTAAAGACGTGCTGGACAAAACCATTGAAGATTGGTTTGAAAGCAAGTGGCAGTGCCAGCTGGATTTCGACATTGGTGATGCGCTGGATAAACTGCTGACTCTAGGGTTGATCAGCGAATCACAGGGGGTGTTTTCTGCACGCCCGTTAAGCGATGCAATCGAGACGCTCAAAAAACGAGGGGACGACTACTTCTAAAAGACTCAGCAGGGGCGAGTTAAATCGCGCAGCCTATGGCTTAGTACACCCCGTCGTACCCCGGAATAAACTTTGTTACGAACACCGCCTTGCCGTGTTTTTCATAACTCCACTGCAGCATTTCGGTGAGTGTTAGCATCACGTGCTGGAATTCACCAGTTGCTATGGTGGAGGTGGCGCTGGTGGATAGCGTGAGGTCCGGGTATTGATTGAGCTTGCCAATAAAGTCGCCAATTAAAGGCCTGTATTCGCCGTCAAAGGGGTACATGCTGATCTCTATAGTAATAATCACTTAGTGACTCCGGTGGGGTTAGGGGCGAACTCGAAGCGATGCGAGGCGCTGGTAATACGGCAACATCTTTTGCGCCAATGACGCATGGTCAGCTGATAGATTTATATCTCGCTGTTTATATTCTGCGAATCCGGTGGACAGTTCGACACTCTGATACCAGTGCGAAGCCCACACGCCATCACTGTCGCGTCTACCGGGGGGCCACTGTAGCATGGTGTTTGCGTTCCATGGCACACCGAGTTTTTCGCACAGCGGCTCTAATACGCCAGCGGGGCTGCGCAACACGTCATTGGAGTCGATCACAGCCGGCTGATAACCGATGATGTCGGTAATCTCGTTAAACAATTCTTCCTGGCGAACTATACCAATAGCGTCTTCCGAAACCACGGGCATCTTGTTCAGGTAGGACGCAATGACCTGGGCGGGGTCGCGAATCAGGAAGCAGTGAAGCAGGTCCTTGCACCAGTTCATATCCATGCCGCGTGGCATGTGATGGGTCATATGCTTCTGGTAGAACACATTCGTCCCCGGGTCGTCTTGGCTCAGCTGTGTAATGACCTCCTCGCGGGAACAACTTTGTGCGGCGAGGATCTCCTCGCGACAGGGGTGCTCTAGCCCGGTTTCCAGTAGATAACAGCCATAGAAGGGCTCATCCACCGTCGCGCAGTCACTGCGATTCTCCCAGCTGCGCATCATCGCTGTGGAAATGTTGCGTGGCCCCGACCACATGGCGATACGGATAGTCATCTTCAGCCCTCGCTGCACTCGTCGTCAATCATCTTTATGTACAGCGCCTGTAGGC
Source organism: Halieaceae bacterium (assembly GCA_016744355.1). Lineage (GTDB taxonomy): Bacteria > Pseudomonadota > Gammaproteobacteria > Pseudomonadales > Halieaceae > JBALVT01. The sequence continues at coordinate 13,482 of JADGEN010000074.1, read as the reverse complement.
GGTCAACCATTGGGCCACGTTTACCGTCGCCAATGGTGCGCCCATCAATTTCCTTGACCGGTGTAAGTCCGGCAAACGTGCCTGTAACAAAAGCTTCCTCAGCTCCATAGGCCTGCATTACCGAGAAGTTTTTCTCATACACCGGTATGTCATTGGCCTTGCACAGATTGATCACGTTGCGGCGGGTGATGCCGTCCAGGCAGTAGTCGCCGCTGGAGGTCCACACCTCGCCCTCCCGCACGATAAAGAAGTGAGTGGAATTACAGGTCGCCACGTGCCCATGTGGGTCTAGCATCAGTGCCTCATCGTGACCTGCTTTGTCGGCCTGGATACAGGCAAAAATACAGTTCAATTTGGAATGGCTATTGATGCGTGGATCCTGCACATCGGCGTAGCCGCGCCGCACATAGACGGTGTAAAGCCGAATACCGCGATCATTCACGGTTGGGTCGGGTGTTTTGTATTCCGGGATGATGACAATCGTTGGGCCGCCTATGTTCACCGCAGGACTCTGGTAGGGGGTCGATTTCTCGCCCCGACTCACCATCAGCCGGATGTGCACATGCTCCTGCATATCGTTGGCTGCAAGGGTGGCGTAGAGGCGATCCTTGAGCTCCTGCTGAGTCATTTCCATGTCCAGATCTAATGCTTTCGCACCTTCCCACAGTCGCTTCATGTGTTTATCCAGAAAAGGGATTTTACCGGCGTGAACTCGAAGGCCCTCCCAGATGCCGTCACCCAGAATAAAGCCACTGTCGAATACTGAGACCACGGCTTTATCGCGCGGGAAAAGTTCGCCATTGATGTTGATCTGGATGTTGCTGTTGCGCTCGTCCTGACGGTAAGTGTGCGTGCTATTGCCCATACTTGGCCTTTATGATGAAGTGAGTTATGGCGGTAAGCTAGGTGATAGTGGGTGGGGTGTCAATACGGGGCGGTTTTCCCGGGTGCCTGCATTAGTCGGAGTCAGGCAGAAGTCGATATTCTTCTCTTCGATAAAGGTCACGACTCCCTGGTTGAGACTCAAGCTGGGTATCGTGCTGATCTTGTTTCAACCTATGGAAATAATCGATTACTACCCTCGCATTTTGGTGGTAACAAGTGGAAAATCCGCTCAGCAGAAAATGTTTACCCAACACGCTGCTGGTCTATGCATAGAATTCTAATGATCCCCTCAGTTCAAAGGTCGACTGTATGAACAAGTCTTTGTCACCGCCCGCAAAGCTTCTGCCTGCCGCCATTCTATTGGCCCTGTCTGCCGGCACTGCTCTGGCCGATGTGGTGGTCCTTGAAGAAGTGGTAGTTACAGCGCAAAAGCGTGTTGAAAATGTGCAGGATATTCCTATTACCATCAACGTGGTGACCGGGGAAGTACTGGAGAACTTCAGTATTCGCAACACCAATGACCTGGCGGCGTCGGTTCCCGGGCTGGCTATTCAGCACACGCCGCAGAATCTGGCCCAGGTCGCTATACGCGGTTTGGGAACTGGCTCGGGTGGCGAGAGTGTGGATCAATCGGTGGGCTTGTTTATCGATGGCATATGGGCCGGTCGCATCAGGGAGTTCCAGGCGGCTTTGTTTGATGTTGAACGGGTGGAGGTAGTCAAAGGCACGCAGACTACCTTGCTGGGCAAGAACACCAGCCTCGGCGCGGTCAGCGTTGTGTCGCGTCGTTCCGGCGATGAATTTGGTGGCTACATACAGGGCGATTATGAATTCGAGTTTGAAAGCACCTACTTGACGGGTGCATTGGATGTGCCTACTGGCTTTGGTAACTATCGCATCGCATTCAACAACGTGGCGGAGCAGGGCTACGTTAGCAATAAGCAAACCGGTAATGAAGTGCCGGAACGCGATCAGAGCACCCTGCGGATCACCGGCGACTACGGTGTTGCGGATAATGGCAGCCTGGTGATCAGCTATCAGTATGACGATCTGGAAATTCACGGAGATACGTTTCAGCCAGACAATGATGAGCTGGGTTTTTTGGCGGGTATGGATCCCGCTACTGATATCGGTATCGACCAAAGCAAGCGGGCCTATACCAGCTTCGGCAGTAACGGTGATTCCGATGACAAACAGACATCGCAGCGCGTTATTGTTCATTACGACCACAGTTTCGGAGACTATCAGTTTACCTCCCTAACCGGCTGGTCTGAGTACGAAAACGAACGCCTGTTGGACTCCGATTTTATGACGGTGGATTATCTAAACACGTCTTTTGACAGTGACTATGAGCAGTTCAGTCAGGAGTTCAGGATTGCATCGCCCACAGGTCAGCGCTTTGAATATATTGCAGGTCTGTTTTATCTGGACGGTGAGATCGATTATTCCGGCATCACCGATGTGCAGTTTCCGCCGCCCTATACAGCGGGACCACTACCGTTGGATAGCACCTCCTTGAAAAACTACGACCAGGATACAGAAGTCTGGTCGCTGTTCGGGCAGAGCACGTTTTATATCAGCGATCGGTGGCGTGCCACGATTGGCCTGAGGTACACCGATGAGCAGAAAGATGCCACCTGGGAGCGAGTTCGGCTTCGTTCTGGCGGCTTCTTGGCTGACATCGTTTCGGACATCCTGGCGCCCGAAGTCGAACCGACTCCGCTGGATCGCTCCGATAGTAACCTCGATGGATCGATCAATGTTCAGTACGACCTTAACGATGGCATGATGGGCTTTGTTTCCTGGGCACGGGGTAGTAAGAGTGGCGGTTTTGCTATAGACGTTGCCACACCGGAAGAGGCGGAATTTGAATCCGAGGAGGCTGAAACAACGGAGCTGGGCGTAAAAATGAATCTGGCCGGTGGTGCAGCCATTCTGAATGCTTCCCTGTTCTATACCGAGATTGAGAACTTTCAGGTTATCTCTTTTGTTGGCACCGGCTTTCAAATCTTCACCGTTCCCGCCGAGAGCAAGGGCCTGGAACTTGAAGGTCAGTGGGCTGTAACACAGGGGTTTACCCTGGGCGCGAGCGCTACCTATAGTGATGCGGAGGAGCAGGATACGAAAATGCGCCTGCCCTATGCGCCGGAATGGTCGGCTGCATTAAACGCCCTATACGAAGCCCCCTGGGAATCTAATGGCCTGGTCTGGCGCATCTCAGGCGCGCTCAATTATCGGGACGAACAGTATATGCAGGCGGGTGAGCGCGATCTGGATGGTGCACTCACGCTGCTGGATTTGCGCCTTGCACTTGCCAGTGAGAACAATAGTTGGGAGCTGGCACTGGTGGGGCGTAACCTGCTGGACGAGTCTAGCTCTTTTGGTTTCGACTTTCCTTTCTTCGGGGGGCAGGGAGATGTTCCGGTTGGCGCGGCGACCATAGGTAGTCTGAGTCGTCCCCGCACAATCGCTTTGCAAGCCCGCTTCAATTTCTGAGTTACTACCAGGTGTGGGTAGAGCCCGGCTGCGGCGGTAGGGCTTTTAGCTGTCGTTCGGAGAAATAAACTCGACCGATGCGGGCGGTGCGGAAAATTCGGGCGTGGTGGACGTCAGTGCGGCCAGTGCGGTCTTTCTGTCGGCGGCGCTAAAGCTTCCCGTTGTCGCACAAAATTCAACGAGAATGTCGTTGGGGTCCTTGGTGTAAATGGAGTGACACCAGTTGTGATCAATCTCAACAATATCCAGCCCGGCTGTCAGCCATTGCTGTTTGCGTCTCTCCAGATCAGCCAAATCCCTGACATCAAACGAGACGTGGTTGATTTGGTCTGGCACTCCGGCAGCCTTTGAGATATTTGTCTCCAGACCTTCAGTGCCGGGCACGTCGTGCAGCTCCCAGAATGCAATAAACTTGTGATCGTCTTCCATGCGATAAAAAAAGTGCTTGGCCCAGCCGCCCTCAGGCACGGGTCCGACTTCGACCTTGACCAACTCGAAGCCCATGATGCCTTCGTAAAACTCGTGGATAGCCTGAATGTCTTTACAGGCCAGTGCCAGGTGATGGTATCCCATGTCTGCTATTCCTTATCTGCATCAACCATATTCATTACGTCATGGGATCCGCCGTTGGGAGCGGCTATCTCCACAATGCGCTCGTCAACGTCATCGTATTCCAGACGCAGGGCCCGGCTCATCACTGCATGCATTTCATACATGGCGGTGATGTAAGTGAGTTCCAGTATCTCCTCGTCACTTAAGTGTGTCTTCAGTATTTCGAAGACCCCGTCGTTCACGCGCCCTCCCTCCAGCACCAATGCATCGGTGTAAGCGAGAACGGCTCGCTCTAATTCATTAAATATGGTGCTCACACTCCAGTGTGGAATAGCCTGTATCTTTTCTTCCGGCACGCCCACGGAGCGGCAGGATTTACAGTGCTGGGAGAAAACAAATTGGGAGCCCCGTGTGAAACCGGCGCGCGTCTGTCCAAGTTCACGTAATTGTGGGTCGAGTTTTCTGGCCGGGTCTCGATAAAATTGAAAGCCCTTGATAGCGTGTTTGAGGCAATCGGGTACCAGTGCGAAAACCGTCCACCAATCACCGGGTGTGCCGGTTTCGGTGCCGGGGGTTGCCACCGGGTCGCGCTCACCAAATAACATGTCGTACATGAGGGTTGCAATCGGGTCGGCTTCTGCCCGGGATACCTGCCGTAGTCTTGGCATGGTGTCATCATCCTTATTGTTGTTATTGCATTCACTGCATAAGCTACCATAGAGTATGCAGCGTGTCTTAACGCCTGTTTATGGAAGAACTTTCTTGGATTTATTTGACGATCTGCTTTCGGAATCTGAGCCCGAAGTTGAGGAGCTTCTCGCCGGCAGCAACTCGGCGCAGGGGAGCTCTGCCCTTCTACACAGGAAGGCTTTCACGGGCGAGGAAAGTGCCAGGCTGTTTCAAAAGCTGCTAGCCGATGTCGACTGGGAGCAGCGAGAGATCACCGTTTACAATAAAACGCATCCGCAGCCCCGCTTGGTCGCCTGGTTTGGTGACGCTGGCACCTCCTATACCTATGCCGGATTAACACTGCATCCTACACCGTGGATTGATCCGATTCTGGAGATCAAAGCTGTGTGCGAAGCAATTGCAGGCACCACCTTCAACAGCGTTCTACTTAACCTTTATCGTGACGGCGACGACACCGTCGGTTGGCACAGTGATGACGAACCAGAGCTTGGAGCAAACCCGGTCATTGCCTCGGTGAGCCTTGGCGCTGCACGTCGCTTTGACCTCAGGCATAAGGTGACCATTGAGACGGTGAAAACACTGCTTCTTCCCGGGTCGCTGCTTGTGATGAGTGGGCGTACGCAGGCGCAGTGGGTGCATCAGGTTCCAAGGACTAAGAAGGTGGGGGAGGCCAGGATTAATCTGACGTTTCGGCAAACTCGCAAGAAATAATTTTGGCGCGCGGGTGTGTTCTAATCAGGACTTGTTAACACATAGTGGTTCTCGCCACCGCGCTGAGCGTAGATGTCTGCCAGGAAAAACTGCAAGCTCGCCACCTCTTCAATCTGATGTTGTTGCCACAATGCCATCATGGCGGGATGAAACACCTGGGTGCGAATAAACCAGTTCAGTATCGGGCCGATAACAGGCAGTGTCGAGCCGATCACGGCTTGCACCTTATAGGCAGTTCCACCGTTTTCAGCACGATAGCTGTGCCGCACCTGGCCAATCTGTAATCCCGCCGCTACTGGAATTGCCAGCATACCGTTGTCCGAGAACTCCACCAGACGCGCGGTGCCTCTGCTGTCGTAGGGGCCGAACCACTCCTCTCGCATGATAGTTGCGCCCTGAGCCATGCCGGGAGAACCGCCGGGTGCGGCTTCAACCACTCGGATACGGCCGTGCCCCACCGGGTGGAATATGTGATAAAGCGGATAAACCGTGCCGTTGAGCTCCACCGTTGAAATGGGTAGTTGCTGGTAAAACCATGCCACCATTGCGGGTGAAATATCCTGCAGGAATAAGTGTTCGACCTCAGCGTAAATTCGTCCGTCATCTCCCACCTCCCACTGTGTGTGGGCGTTGCGGTAATCCGGCAACACCCAGGGTAAATCTCTGGGTGTGTCCCGCTCTAATGGCCCAGGTGAGATCAGCAGAAAAGCGATTACGCCTAGAACGGCAATCGAGATTAGGGTAGTGACTGCTAGTTTAACTATTTTCATAGGCGGGGCTCGTTATATGATCAACATTCTTGGTAAGTACGCCATAGTATTGCTTTCCATCGCGAAGGTCTTTGACCCATTTTACTTTTTATCACTATACTGAAACCCATGAGCACCTCAAAGCCAGACTTCATTGTCGTCCTAAAAAAGGACTGCCCCACCTGCGTGCTGGTGGAACCTGTCATCGCAGAGCTGGATGCAGCAGGCCGCTCCTTACAAGTTTGGAGTCAGGATGATCCGGGTTTTCCCGCGACGGTCAGCAATGTCGGTGATGACCGCGACCTGCAGCACTCCTGGCAGCTCAACATAGAAACCGTACCCACTGTTATTCGAATGGAAGACAATACCGAGCTTGAGCGCACAGTTGGCTGGGATCGCGCCGAATGGTTACGTATCTTCGACGTGGATGAATTGGCTCCAGACCTGCCTGCCTTTCGCCCCGGCTGCGGCTCCAAAAGTGTCGAGCCCGGTATGCCTGAGAAATTGGCGCTTAAATATGGCGATATCAAGCTGCAATCGCGGCGTATTGAGATCGGTGGCATGGAAGACCCGGTCGAGTCCTGCTATGAGCGGGGCTGGAGCGATGGCCTGCCTGTTGTTCCTCCTACAGAAATCCGCGTGGTGCGTATGTTGGCCGGCACAACACGCGAACCGGATGAAGTATTGGGGCTGGTGCCCCCCGATCTTCAATCCTGCACGATTGAAAAGGTCGCCATCAACGCGGTGATGGCCGGTTGTAAACCCGAATATCTACCGGTGGTGATTGCAGCGGTAGAGGCAAGCCTCATAGACGAGTTCTGTATGCATGGCCTGTTGGCCACCACCTGGTTTTCAGGGCCTATGGTGATTGTTAACGGCCCCATCGCCAAGTCCATAGGCATGAACAGTGGCGGCAATGCGCTGGGCCAGGGCAATCGCGCCAATGCCACTATAGGGCGGGCGCTGCAGCTGGTTATCCGTAATGTAGGCGGAGGTAAACCCGGTGGCGTAGATCGTTCTACTTTGGGCAATCCCGGTAAGTACACATTCTGTTTTGCCGAAGACGAAGACAATTCCTGTTGGGAATCGCTGGCAGAGCAGCGCGGCTTTAGCGACCAGCAGTCTACGGTTACATTGTTTGCCGCCGATGGTGTGCAGGGTTTTGCCGATCAAAAATCGCGCGAACCTGAATCGCTGTGTCGATCGCTGGCATCCAGCTTGCTCAGCGTAGGCCATCGAAAATTCGCCATGCTAAGCGATGCCTTTGTCATACTCGTGCCAGAGCACCAGAGAATTTTTGCCGACGCCAACTGGAGTAAACAGCAGGTACTGGATAGACTGACAGAACTGACTACCCGGCATGGTAGTGAGTTATTAGGTGGTGTGGACGGTATAGCTGAAGGCATGCCAGATTTTGTAAAAGACATGGAGTTATCCAAGTTCAAACCCGGCGGCCTCAATATTGTGCGCGCCGGCGGCACTGCAGGCCTGTTCTCCGCCATTGTGGGCGGGTGGCTGGCCAGTGGTGACTTTGGTAGCTCACCGGTAAGTAAGGAGATCGTGCTATGACAGAAATTTTTCTGGACCCAACCGCAGAGCTCAACCCCACGGCTAAGCCACTGCTGCCGCGCCTTAGCAGCCTGGAGGGTAAGACCATCGGCCTGCTCGATATCGCCAAGCCTCGTGGCGATGTATTTCTGGATCGGATCGAAGCGCTATTTAGTGAACGCGGCGTCAATGTAAAGCGCTACAAGAAACCCACCATGACGCGCGTTGCCCCAGTGGCAGTTAAGCAGCAACTCGCGCTGGAATGCGACGCGGTCATCGAAGCCCTGGCCGACTGAGGCTCCTGCACGTCGTGCAGTTTGCATGACATCATGGATTTAGAAAGCCGCGGCATTCCCGGCGGCTATGTGCTGTCCGAACAATTTCGCGAGGCCGATCTGGCGCAGGCAAAAGCCTTGGGCTTTGCGGCTATGAAGGTGTTTGTTGAGCACCCCATTCAGGATAGGACGGATGGGGAGATGGCTGTGATTGCGGAGGGCGTGTTTGAGGAGATTATGGGAATGGTGGTAGAGTGAGCCTCAATTATCTAGGCATTTCCTTCGCCCCTTCACCGCAATAACATAGCCGTCGTCAGGCTCGCCGTCATAAATAGTGTCGGTAAATGTGTGATGTACACAATAAAGGTAGGCGCAATGTCGGAATCAGTAAAGCCAGCAGTTGTAGGTGGCCTATCGTAGGAAAATAAAAGAGGCTTAATATGTCGCAAATACATACGCTCTACGCGATTACCCACTCTCTGTACTCGGGGCGGGCGCGCAGCTACCTGATTAAAAACCAGATTCCCTTTCGGGAGTTATCTACGGGTCACGAAAGCTTTAAGGTCGAGGTTCTGCCCAAGGGCAAGCTGGCTACCATTCCTACTCTGGTCACGCCCGCAGGTGAGGTGATAAGAGACGGTGCGGCCATCATCGAACACTTCGAGGTGGCCAATGGTCGCCCCTGCCAACCGGCGGGTCCTCGCCAGCAAATTATCAGCGCGCTATTTGACGTGATCGGCACTGACGGACTGTTGCGACCCGCTATGCACTATCGCTGGAACTTCCCCGAAGACAATCTCGATTTTATTCGCTACCACTTCCTCTACTCGCAACGGGACACCCCCCAACGCGAAGAAAAAACCGAGGCCATGATGAATCGAATGCGTCACGCTGGCATGATTTTCGGCGTGACGGAGCAGACCAGCGAAATGGCGGAAACGCTTTATCTGGAATATCTGGATGCACTGAACGCCCACTTTGAACAGTACCCTTATCTGCTGGGTTGGCGCCCCTGCATCGGTGACTTCGGCCTCATCGCGCCTATGTACGCACACCTGGGGCGTGACCCTCACCCTGCTCGATTGATGCAGCAGCGCGCCACGCGTGTGTACCGCTGGGTTGAACGTATGAATCGCGCCGATCAGGACGCGCCCGAGTTCTTCAATGCGGGCACTGATCTTCTGCCGGATGACGAGGTTCCAGAAACATTGTTGGCCGTACTGCGGGTGTTGTCCGAAGACTTCGTTCCGGAAACCCGCGCTGCGGCTGCGTTTATTAACACCTGGTTGGACGAGAATAAGCCGGAGGCCGGTGAGCCTGCCGTGGGTCGCCTTGCACACTCGATAGGAATGGCTGAGTTCACGCTGCGCGGCGAGACTATTAATGCCTTGGCCCAGCCACACCGGTTCTACCTGTTACAGCGCGTGCAGGCGATCTATGCCGGCTTGTCGCCGGTAGAACAGGCGTCCATTGAGCAACTGCTGGGTGGCTGCGGAATGTCCGAAATTTTAACGATCAAACTGGATCGGGAAATCGTCCGTGAAGAAAATCTTGAGGTCTGGCGGGCCTAGAAAACCGGGGACAGACCACGATTAAGAAACTGTGGTCTGTTCCCAAGTTCTGATTCATAATTACTCGCTTCGATCAAAGGTCATCCTGCAGGCTCGACTATGTATCCCATCAGCTATATTGAACCCGTTTTTCGTCCTCCCAGTGAGTGGAAGTCACTTATCCTGCAAGTTACCAACGGCTGCTCGTGGAACCGCTGCACCTTTTGCGAAATGTACACCCAGCCCAACAAACGCTTCCGTCCAGCGAAAGTGGAGGACATAGAGACCCAAGTGCGTAGACTGAAAGAAGCCGGTCACGCGGTACAGCGGGTGTTCCTGGCCGATGGCGATGCCATGACACTCTCGTTTCGACGTTTAAAGGCGTACATTGAAACGGTGAGGAAACACTATCCCGACGTCTCGCGTATCTCTTCCTATTGCTTGCCCCGCAACCTGGGTAACAAGTCGGTGGAAGAGCTGGCCGAATTGCGTGAAATGGGCCTGAGCCTGATGTATGTGGGTTGCGAATCCGGGGATGACGAGGTGCTCGAACTGGTAGAAAAGGGCGAGAACTACCAGTCCTCACTGGAGGCCCTGCAGAAAATAAAGGCTGCCGGCATCAAGAGTTCGGTGATGATCCTCAATGGTCTTGGTGGGCCGGCGCTCAGTGAGCAGCACGCCCTCAACTCGGCGCGCTTGATGAACGAGGCGCAGCCAGAGTATCTATCCACTCTGGTGGTGGAGTTCCCTGATGGTAGCGAGCGCTTTGAGCGAAACTTCAAGGGGCGCTGGCGCAAATTGGACAAAATGGAGCTGTTCCGTGAAATGGAAATTCTACTGGACAACCTCGAGCTGGAGAAGACTATTTTCCGCAGCGACCACGCCTCAAATTACCTGGTCTTGAAAGGCGTGCTGGGCAAGGACAAAGCGCGCCTGTTGAATACCGTACGAACCGCTATCGAGCAGCCGGGGGTGATTCCACTGCGGCAGGAGTGGCAGCGGGGACTGTAAGTAAATCGGGGGCAGAGCAAGGAAAAAGACCTGTTACTAGGTCTCCTCGTCTTCCACCGCGGCCTTGTGCCTGTTTTATGCGAGATAGTGCTCGAGGATACCCCGGCCTGCGAACAGTGCCTGAATATCCTTGTGGGTGTCGGCCCCAACGCGCTGCAACTCATCCTGTACATGCAGTCGTGCCACATTGAGTCTCTTCTGGGTGCGGGCGCGTGTTGGTCCGTAGCCATAGTCGTACTCATAATATTTCTCACCGGCAAGTCCCGCGGCGATATTGGCAGGGGCGAATTGAAAGTAGGTGCCCTGCAGATAATCGAGGATGACGCCCAGTGTTTCTGGTACCTCATCATTGGGTGCCCAGGGGGCTGCGTCTTGTGGCCACTCACCGAAAAAACGCTGGGTGTATTCAACTAGCATATCCCGGTATTCCCCCAGCCAGCTGACCGGCGTCGGGTCGCATAGAAAGTGAGCCTTGCTGGCACCGGCGAGAGCAAAGTCGGCAATGCAGGGGCGGCTGCCCAGGAGGAAGTCATGTTTGGAGAAGTGGGTTGCCAGTGCCGCCAGCATGTTGCGGTAGTCCCCCTGTACGGCGTCGGCCTGGTCGGCCCCCACACCGTTATATTCGCAGGCATTTTTTCCAAAACCCTCATACATCATGGGGCCAATGCCTGCCAGCTGCTCCAGTTCTTCAGCAGTGAAGGGTTCATCCATTGAGCGATCCAATGCCATGTTGGCACCGAATCGCGGGCCTACCCAGGCGACATTGTCCGGGTAGCACCAGCGGGAGTGTACGCACACTCGGCCCAGCCAGTGGTTAAATGCGTCTTCAAGTATGTAGCAACAGGCGCGCTGTAGTGGCGTGTCGGGAATGACCGGGCGCTGATTAAAACGATCATTGAGCATTGGGCCTATGGCGATAGTGTCGTGCAGCACCCATTTGTCTGGCGTTGTCAGCAGGGGAATAAAGTGAGTGCCAGCACGAGCCTCGAGTTCCGCCTTGCGCGCCTCTGTTTTGAACTGCCAACGCCAGGGGATGTTCTGGAAGCGCAACTGGGCTTCCAGTTTACGGGAAAAAAAACTCAGTTCACTGCCCACCAACTGGTATTCGCCTTTGTACATAACAATGCCTTTTTATTGGACTGCCTGTAGGTGCCCGCAACCCGATTTCTATAGGGTTCCAAGATTTACATAGTGTCATTGGTTATGTCAATATACTACCGCTTTGGGCGGCCAATGGTTCGTCTTTTAAACGAACATCTAATAAGAGGTGCATTATGTCTTCACAGGAGTTAGTTAGACTCGTCGGTGGAACCGCTTCGCCTTACACACAGAAAATGGTAGCTCTGCTGCGCTATCGCCGCGTGCCCTATGCGATAACCTGGGGGCAACCGGACCTTGTCTGCGACGCGCTGGGTGTGGAAAAACCCCGGCCAACGTTTATGCCCACGTTCTTCTTCGATGAAGCTGGCTCAACGAAGGCGGTGTGCGACTCGACGCCTATTATTCGTCGGCTAGAAGAAACGTATCAGGGGCGCTCTGTGCTACCCCAAGACCCGGCGCTGGCCTTCATCGATTATCTTATCGAAGATTTTGCTGACGAGTGGTGTACCAAATACATGTTCCATTACCGTTGGCACTTCGAGGCTGATATTGATAATGCCGGCTCCCTGCTGCCGCTGGGGTTTGATGTGAGCATGGCGCCAGATCAATTGGCCCAGTTCAAAAGTTGGTTTGCCCAGAAGCAGGTTGGCCGCCTCTATGTGGTCGGTTCCAATGACACAACGGCGCCGATTATTGATGCCAGCTACCGACGCTTTCTGCAGGCAATGGAAAACCATTTGGCCAATCAGAACTTTATGTTGGGTGCTAGACCCGGAGCCGGGGATTTCGGTCTTCATGGACAGCTAACCCAGCTGGTTGGCTTTGATCCCACACCGCGCAATATCACCCATGAAGTGTCTCTGCGAACCGTGGCCTGGGTCGATCAAATGGCTGACCTGAGTGGTCTGGAGCCCGATGAGCAGGATTGGGTGAGCCTCGACAACCAGCCCGACAGCCTGCGCGAGCTGATGGCAGAGATCGGACGTGTGTATGCGCCCGCCCAATTGGCTAATGCCCGCGCGGTAGCGGCGGGCGAGAAAACCTGGGAGGCAGAAATAGACGGGGCGCAATGGACCCAGCGAACCTTCCCCTACCAGGCGAAGTGTTTGCAGTGGACAAACGAGCGTTACCGCGCACTCAGCGAAGCCGATCGCGCGAGCGTCGATGCCTTGCTACAGGGCACCGGTGTAGAGATAATGCTGTCACTGGTCTGAAAAGTAGGTAATCCACATGCGAGTCGGTGACCTAAAGGTGGCAATACAGGAAAGGCGAAAGGAGTTTTTTCGCGTACTGGGTGAGGCCGCGGGTGTGGTGCCGGCTTTGGGGTTTCGTCCGCCCGGGGACGATGATAAAACCTCGCTGGGGTCTGTTTTCGAAGACACCGTAACGCGCCACCCTGACAACACTATGTTGTTGTTCGAAGGTAGGCAATGGACCTACGCCGAGTTTAACCAGCAGGTCAATCAGTTTGCCCGAGTGCTGCAGACCGCGGGGGTGTCCCGTGGCGATACGGTTGCCGTAGTCATGGAGAACAGGGCCGAATATGTATTGTCGGTGAGGAGCGGACGGAAGTTCTCGCTGAAGTGTTGAGTGATCTCGATCTCGCGGCGGACAAGAGTTGTTTCTGGTTCCCTGACAAAGGAGACGCGTCAATACCGGCATGGGCGATCGATGCCCCCGCTGAGATGGAGACGATGTCCCGAGAAAATCTCGACGTGACGGGAGACATCACCGCTGGTGAAAATGCGCTCTACATATTTACCTCCGGCACGACGGGTTTGCCCAAAGCTGCGGTGGTTCTACATCGTAAGATACTCGCCGCCGGGCAAGGCATGGGCCGCCTCGGTTTCAGAATTAAACCCGAGGACAGGTTGTATCTCTGTCTTCCTATCTATCATATTACTGGCATGGGCC
>JADGEN010000073.1 GCA_016744355.1 Halieaceae bacterium | reverse complement strand
GCCTGGACGAGTGTGTGGAAGTGATCGATATGTATGACCCCGAGCACAACAACTCAGATCAACTACACTCCTTAATCGATAAGGTTAATTTCCGCAGCGCGCTTTTGGAGCAACAAAAGAAAGACATCGACGAAATGCTCGCCGGACTGAAAGAAGTCAAAAGCATCTGTGAAAGCGCGCTACAAGACACCCCAGACAAAAATCCAATACACAGGAAACGAGTATGAATACGGGATACCCCACTCTCAACTTTGGCCTAGGCGAAGAAATAAATATGCTGCGCGATGCGGTTTACCAGATGGCGCAGAAGGAAATTGCTCCCAGAGCCGCTGAAATTGATCTGGAAAACAACTTCCCTGCAGATCTGTGGCGTAAATTCGGCGAAATGGGCTTGCTGGGTATGACGGTTGATGAAGCCTATGGCGGCAGCAATATGGGCTATCTGGCTCACTCCATTGTGATGGAGGAGATAAGCCGGGCCTCTGCGTCTGTGGGACTGTCCTACGGCGCCATGTCCAACCTGTGCCTCAATCAACTTAACAAGAATGCCAATGAAGAGCAGAAGGAGAAATACCTGCCCAAACTCTGTAGCGGCGAGCACATTGGCGCTCTGGCCATGTCTGAGCCCAACGCTGGCTCGGATGTCGTCAGCATGAAACTGAACGCGCGCAAAGAGGGCGACAAATATATTCTCAACGGCGCAAAAATGTGGATAACCAATGGCCCCGATGCGCACGTTTACATCATTTATGCCAAAACTGACACCGCCGCGGGCTCAAAGGGCATAACAGCGTTTATCGTGGAGCGCGATTATCCCGGCTTCTCTCGCTCACCCAAGTTGGACAAGCTGGGCATGCGCGGCTCCAATACCTGCGAACTGGTATTTGAAGATGTGGAAGTGCCTGCGGAAAACGTTTTGCGTGGTGAAGGCGAAGGCGTCAAGGTGCTGATGTCCGGACTGGATTATGAGCGCACGGTATTGTCCGGTGGACCCGTTGGAATTATGCAGGCTTGTCTGGACGAAGTAGTACCTTACATCCATGATCGAAAGCAATTTGGTCAGAGCATAGGCCAGTTTCAATTAATGCAGGGCAAGGTGGCCGATATGTACACCGACCTCAGCGCTTCGCGAGCCTACCTCTATGCGGTAGCCGCCGCTTGCGACCGGGGTGAAGAGAGCCGAAAAGACTGCGCCGCTGTTATTTTATTCACCGCAGAAAAAGCCACCCAAATGGCGCTACAGGCCATTCAGGCTCTAGGTGGTTTCGGCTACACCAACGAGTCTGCCACCGGACGCCTTTTGCGCGATGCCAAGCTTTACGAAATCGGTGCCGGCACATCAGAAATTCGCCGCATGTTAATTGGGCGGGAACTGTTTCAAGAAACCATCTAGTAGCGCAGGCCCTTGATTAAACATTCGAATAGGAAGTCACAATGGCGATATTACAAAGCCGTATAAATACACGCGATGCAACATTCTGTGAAAACCGGGACGACATGCAAGCGCAGGTCGACGATTTACGCGAAAAAGTTAATCAGGTACGCGAAGGCGGCGGGGAGAAAGCCCGGTTGCGTCACACATCCCGCGGAAAGTTGCTGCCCAGAGAACGGTTGAACGCCCTCCTCGATCCCGGCTCACCCTTTCTCGAGTTATCTCAACTGGCAGCCTATGAAGTGTACGATGACCCCGTGCCCGGTGCTGGAATGATCACCGGCGTGGGCCGAGTGGCCGGACAGGAGTGCATGATATTCGTCAACGACGCTACTGTTAAGGGCGGCACCTATTACCCGCTCACCGTAAAAAAGCAGGGGCGCGCGCAGACCATAGCCGAAGAAAATAATCTTCCCTGTATTTATCTGGTCGACTCAGGCGGTGCTTTTTTACCGCTGCAGGACGAAGTATTTCCAGACAAAGACCATTTCGGGCACGCCTTCTATAATCAGGCAAGAATGTCCGCAAAAGGCATCCCACAAATTGCGGCGGTACTGGGCTCCTGTACCGCCGGCGGCGCCTATATCCCGGCGATGGCCGACGAAGCCATTATCGTCAAAAACCAGGGGACTATTTTCCTGGGCGGACCGCCTCTGGTAAAAGCCGCCACCGGTGAAGTGGTGAGCGCCGAAGATCTGGGAGGCGCCGATGTACACTGTCGCACTTCCGGCCTTACCGATTACTACGCAAACAATGACCATCACGCTCTGGAACTGGTACGCCGTGCGATGGCCCGCACGAACCGCAGCAAACCTCTGTCGACCGACATCGCAGAACCTGTAGAGCCCGCCTATCCCACGCAAGACATATACGGCGTGATTCCCGCGGATAAAAAACAGCCCTACGATGTTCGTGAAGTCATAGCACGTGTCGTCGACGGTTCTGATTTTGATGAATTCAAGGCGCTCTATGGAGAGACCCTGGTCTGCGGCTATGCGCGTATTCACGGTTATCCGGTTGGCATAATTGCCAATAACGGCATTCTATTCGGCGAGTCTGCGCTAAAGGGAGCACACTTTGTAGAGCTGTGCGCCAAGCGTAAAATCCCATTGGTGTTCCTGCAAAATATCACCGGGTTTATGGTTGGTCGCCAGTACGAAGCAGGTGGCATCGCCAAACACGGCGCGAAGATGGTACACGCTGTGGCGTGCGCCAATGTACCCAAATTTACGGTCATCATCGGTGGCTCCTTCGGGGCGGGCAACTACGCCATGTGCGGACGAGCCTACGAGCCTCGCTTCATGTTTATGTGGCCCAACGCTCGCATCTCGGTGATGGGCGGCGAACAGGCCTCAGGCGTTCTCGCGACGGTCAAACAGGATCAACTGGCGCGTTCCGGTGAAAGCATGTCGGAGGAAGAGGAGGCCGCGTTCAAACAGCCCATCCTGGATTTATACGAGAAGCAGGGGCACCCCTATTACGCTTCCGCACGGCTGTGGGATGACGGTGTAATCGACCCGGCTGATACCAGAATGGTGCTGGGGCTATCGATATCAGCGGCTTTAAACGCACCGATTGAAGATTCCACTTTTGGTGTGATCCGGATGTAATCGCGAGGGAGACTTTACTCAATGAACAACCCAACAGTAGTCACAGCAATAGACGCCCGCGGCGTTGCAACTGTCACACTCAATCGCCCGGACAAGCACAATGCATTCGACGACACCATCATCGCCGAATTGAGAGAGGTATTCGATGCCCTGGCACTGCGAGACGACGTTCGAGTTGTCACTCTCGCCTCCAACGGCAAGAGTTTCTCTGCCGGCGCAGATCTGGGCTGGATGAAACGCATGGCAGAGTATGATTTTGGCCACAACCTGAAAGATGCCGAGCTGCTGGCCGGCATGCTCAAGTCGCTGCACGAACTGCCACAACCGACCATTGCACGAGTACAGGGCGCGGCCTTTGGCGGTGCGGTGGGCCTTGTGAGTTGCTGCGATATGGCCGTGGGCAGCGAGCGCGCAAGTTTCTCTTTATCAGAAGTGAAAATTGGCCTGGTGCCAGCCACAATCAGCCCTTATGTCATTAAAGCTATAGGCGAGCGGGCATCGCGCCGCTACTTCACCACGGCTGAGCGATTTGGTGCGAGCGAAGCACATCGCATTGGTTTGTTAAGCGAAGTAGTCACCGAAGAAAAACTTGATGAAGCCGTTGAGACCCTGGTTGGTGCCATACTCGCAAACGGCCCCGATGCCGTGCGCGCAGCCAAGGACCTGGTGGCCTGTGTAGCCAACCGGGAGGTTGACTCGGCACTGATCGAAGACACCTGTGTGCGAATCGCTCACATCAGAGTTTCAGAGGAAGGCCAGGAAGGTCTGGGTGCTTTCCTTGGCAAACGCAGCCCCAATTGGATCACAAAGAACTAACAGGCAGGGAATAGTATGTTCAGTAAAATATTGATAGCCAACAGGGGCGAGATCGCCTGCCGCATCATAAAAACGGCGCGTAAAATGGGGGTCGCCACGGTCGCAGTTTACTCTGATGCAGACCAGGATGCCCTGCACGTTAGGCTGGCCGATGAGGCCATTTATATCGGCGGTGCACCAGCGCGAGAGTCCTACCTGCTAGCAGATAAAATCCTTGAAGCAGCAAAGGAAACTGGCGCCCAGGCAGTCCACCCCGGGTACGGTTTTTTGTCAGAGAATGCCGACTTCGCCAGATCCTGTGCCGAAAACAACATCGTATTTATCGGCCCACCCACCACTGCTATAGAAGCAATGGGGTCTAAATCAGCCGCGAAAAATATTATGGAAAAAGCAGGCGTACCACTGGTTCCAGGCTACCACGGAGACGACCAGAATCCGGAGTTGCTGCGTGCCGCCAGTGACGAGATGGGCTATCCCGTGCTACTAAAAGCTACCGCAGGTGGCGGTGGTAAAGGCATGCGCCAGGTCTGGTCTGCACAAGAATTTGATGAGGCTCTGGCAGCCGCCAAGCGCGAATCACTTTCCAGCTTTGGCGACGAAACCATGTTGGTAGAAAAATATTTGACCAAACCTCGCCACGTTGAAGTACAGGTATTCTGTGACACTTTGGGCAACGCTGTCTATTTGGCTGAACGGGACTGTTCAGTTCAACGCCGTCACCAGAAGGTCATCGAAGAAGCACCGGCGCCCAATATGAGCAACCAGTTGAGGGCCGAAATGGGCGAAACTGCTGTACAGGCAGCCCAGGCGATCAATTACACCGGTGCGGGCACCGTTGAATTTTTGCTGGATGAAGATGGCAGTTACTACTTCATGGAAATGAACACTCGCTTACAGGTAGAGCACCCGGTAACCGAGATGGTCACCGGCCAAGACCTGGTTGAGTGGCAGTTAAAGGTAGCCTATGGCGAGGCATTACCCCTGACCCAAAAAGAAGTCCGCGTTAACGGACATGCCTTTGAAGCGAGAATTTACGCCGAAGACCCCAGCAACGACTTTCTTCCCGTTACCGGCACGCTGGAGTTTTTGCGTCCACCGGAAGAGTCCCTGCATGTGAGGGTCGACACCGGCGTATGCGAGGGGGATGAAGTCAGCGTGTACTACGACCCGATGATAGCCAAACTGATTGTCTGGGATGAATCGCGCGAGCGCGCATTGCAGCGCCTGGCGACGTCCCTGAAGGACTATCGTATTGGGGGAACGGTGACCAATCTCGATTTTTTATACAACCTTGCCACGTCGCAACCCTTCGCCAATGCCGAGGTCGACACGGGTTTTATCGAAAAACATCACGATCTAATTTTTCACGATAGACAGCAAGATTTCGAAAAAGAGCTGCCTCTTGCGGCTTTGGCCCTGTTGCTTCACAAACAGCAGCAAACCCCAACGGGCATTAAGGCAATCGACCCCTGGTCTCCGTGGCAGGGCAACGGCGCATGGCGGTTGAATGAACCCCATATACACCGCCTCAGTTTGCATTGCCACCAGCAAGAGCATGCAGTAGAAATAGAACAACGCGGTGCACTTTATATCGCGTGTGTCGCCGGTCGAAAAACTCACCTGCGCGGCGAACTTATTGATGATGTTGTTCATTTTGATGTCGATGGGCACAGGCTACAGGGCACTTTGGCGAGTACTGCCGATGGCTTTACTTTGTATCTGTCGGAAGGCGCCTGCCACTTCTATGAAGTTATGCCCGACACCGGCGAAGCGGACAGTAATGAGGCCAACGCCGGCCTCAGCGCGCCAATGAATGGCACCGTTGTCACATTGCTGATAGAACCCGGCATCGACGTAGAAGCCGGTACCGCCCTTTTGGTTATGGAAGCGATGAAAATGGAGCACACCATAAAGGCACCGGAAGATGGCAAAGTTGAAGTGTTCTACTATGCGGCGGGAGATCTCGTAGACGGCGGCGCAGAACTTATGCAATTTACACCCTCCGGGGAGGCTGTATAGATGACACTGCCAACGCGGGCAACACTGGTTGAAGTGGGTCCCCGGGACGGCCTGCAAAACGAGGCGCAAACTATATCCCTGGAAAACAAGGTTGAGCTGATAGAAAATCTCGCTCTTGCCGGACATCGTGTTATTGAAGCAGGCAGTTTTGTAAACCCCAAATGGGTTCCACAAATGGCTGATAGCGAAGCCGTTTTCGCAGCCATAAAACGCCAGGATGGAGTTCGATACGCCGCACTCACCCCCAACTTGCAAGGATTCGAGCGGGCTCTCGCTGCCGGTGTGAGTGAGGTGGCAATATTTGGCGCAGCGTCCGAATCATTCTCGCAAAAAAATATTAACTGCAGTATCAGCGACAGCTTGCAGCGTTTTGAGGCGGTAATGACGGCCGCCGCAGAGCACAAAATCCCGGTACGGGGTTATGTGTCCTGCGTATTAGGCTGCCCTTATGAAGGAACTATAGAGCCCGCTGCAGTAGACACCGTCACAGGGGCCCTACTCGATATGGGCTGCTACGAAGTTTCACTGGGTGACACTATAGGCACCGGCACCGCCGGCAGCATGACGCAACTTCTGAACAAGCTTTTGGCCAACTACAGTGCAGACAAACTCGCTGTGCACTGCCACGACACCTATGGTCAGGCGCTAAGTAATATTCTTGTGGCCCTGCAGCTCGGCATCAGCACCATCGATTCATCCATCGCCGGGCTGGGTGGCTGTCCTTACGCAAAAGGCGCCTCCGGCAATGTCGCTACCGAGGACGTGGTGTATATGCTCGACGGTCTGGGTATTCACTCAGGATTGGATCTCGAGGCGCTTATCGCTGCCGGCAATCAAATCTCTACAGCGCTGGGTCGAGCGAGCAGCTCACGAGTAGCCAGGGCACTTTCACCCGATAAAACTCGCTAAAATTCCATTGGAGCTACATGGACAATGACACTTTCCGGCCTGAGAAATATTGCTGCAACGCTGCTTTGCCTGTCTGGCTTAACCCATATTGCAGGGCTGTGGCTTCGCGATATTGATTCGCACGTGCTAGTGGGCGCCTTGTTTGGCGCGGTCTATCTCTATATAGGCATTGGACTTTACGGGCGGTCCCGATTTGCTCTGGTAACAGCTATTCTATTTCCGGCAATAGGAGCGGCACTGGCATTGACGAACACCGATCTCTCTTCTTTTAGTACCCTGCAATTGACCCTGCTGTGTGCGAACTTTTTCGTAATTGTGCTATGCAGCGCCGTACTATTCGCTGTACGTAAAAACCCCAGTATCTAACTGCTATGAAAGCGATCTCCCGTTTCACTTGAGGGCACTACCCCGGCCGCAGTAGAATAGGACATGCTAGATCCCCTGATAATTCTCATAGCGCTGGCCTGCGGCATGGCGAGTCGCGCCTTGGGCCTTCCCGCTCTTATTGGCTACCTCGCCGCAGGCTTCCTCCTCCACGCATTGAACCTGCGCGGCGGAGAAATCCTGGCTATCCTATCGGAAATGGGTATAACGCTTCTGCTGTTTACCATCGGCCTGAAACTGAAACCCGCGGAGCTGCTCAAACCTCAGGTATGGGGTACAACTGTTATTCATATGGCAGCAATGCAATTGTTGTTTTTGCTTGTCTTATATCTGCTGAACCTCGCACTTCCTTCACTTGGACTAAACCTGACATCTTCGATGGTAATCGCCTTTGCGCTAACTTTCTCCAGCACCGTTTTTGTTATACAAATAATGCAGGAACGAGGAGAAATGGCGTCTCGTCACGCTGGACTCGCCATTGGCATACTCGTTGTGCAAGATCTCGCGGCCGTGCTATTTCTCGCCTTTTCAACAGGCAAAGTACCCCACCCCTCCGCCGTATTATTACTGCTTTTATGGCCGCTGCGAGGAGTAATACTAAAGCTGTTGGCCCGCAGTGGTCATGGAGAACTGTTCACATTATTTGGTCTTGCCCTTGCTCTGGGTGGAGCCGAAGTATTCGAATTATTTGGAATAAAAGGCGACCTGGGCGCTCTCATCATAGGAGCTCTGCTGGCCGGCCATCAGAAAGCTAAAGAACTATCACGCAACCTGTTGCAATTTAAGGACCTATTTTTGGTCGGTTTCTTCCTCACGATAGGACTGGCAGGCTGGCCGGGGCCGGAGACAATTGCAGTAGCCGTATTTTTGGGCACGCTGGCGCTGGTTAAACCACTACTGTATTTCCCTTTACTAACCAAGCTACACACTCCGCCCAGAACCGCCCTGCTAAGCTCGGCCGCACTCACTAATTATAGTGAGTTCGGGTTGATCGTAGTGTCCGTATCAGCAACAGCCGGATGGGTAGGTGCACAATGGACGGGTGCTCTATCCCTTGCCATCGCTGTCAGCTTTATTATTTCCTCGCCGCTAAACACCAAGGCGCATGACCTATACCGTCTCTGGCATCGATTTTTACGCAGCTTTGAAAGTAGAAAACTACAGGCGCACCTACCAGACACCAGCAATGCCAGTGTTATCGTACTGGGAATGGGCAACATTGGCTCTGGCGCCTACGATGCCATGGCCGAGCAATACGGCAAATTTGTATTGGGTGTGGACGACAATGACCAAAAGCTGGAGATGCATCGACAGAACCGGCGCCGTGTCGTAGCGGCCGATGCCAGTGATCCGGACTTTTGGCACAGAGTAAAACTGAAAGAAGTAGAGCTGATTATGCTAGCGCTCACCAACCACCAGGAAAACTTACTGGTCAGTAAATTACTTGAGCAGCTCGGCTACCAAGGGCGCATCGCGGCTGTGGTCCGTTTTTCAGAAGAAGCTGAAGAGCTGCAACAACTCGGCATTTCAACCTTTAACCTCTACGCTCAGGCAGGCGCGGGTTTTGCAAACCACGCTGTAGAGACTTTGGACCAAACTTAACATTGCGGAAATAATTTATGGCTCTCAAGCCCACAATCTATAAAGCGCAGGTCAACCTCGCGGACAGCGACAGCAATAATTTCGAGGACTTGTCGCTTACCATAGCAAAACATCCCTCGGAGACAATTGAGCGCATGACCGTCCGCCTGTTGGCATATTGCCTTAACAACACGCGCGGGTTGGAATTTACCAAGGGCTTGTCAACGGCCGATGAGCCAGACATCTGGCAACACGCTGATAGCGGCGAGATAAAACACTGGATTGAATTGGGCCAACCTGAAGAACCGCGATTACGAAAAGCCTGTGGTAAAGCAAAACAAGTGAGCGTATATGCCTTTGGCAGAAGCGCGCCCACGTGGTGGAAGCTCAATGGCGAGGCTATTAGCGCGCTACCTCGCGTGCAAGTATGGCAGTTTCCATGGCCCGAAGTAGAAGCCGCTTCGATGCTAATGAATCGCACAATGAAGCTGGGCCTCAGCATTGTTGGCGGTACCTTATATCTTGATAACGGTACCGATTCAGTAGCGCTTGAGCCCGCGTTACTGTTTAGCGCTGATTAGCCAGAGGGTCATTCTCGGCCAACGATGGTGCCACTTCGCGAGCCGACTTGCGCACCAGTGGCAATATCGCTAGATTAATCACGCCATACACTGCCACCAATGCCAGCGCAGCGCTATTGAAACTCACTTGCCACCCCAGCCAAAGCAGGGTGAAAAGTGCAGCCAAACGCAAGGCCTCCCATCTCAGGATCGCTGTTATATCGTAAGCTTGCAACCATAGCGCTGCGGTAACAGCAGTTGCGACCATCAGGCCCCATTGGGCAACACCAGCAGCATAACTGAAGGCACTGCCAGCTATGCCATTCAGTGCCAGTATTACCACCAGCAGCTGAAACAGCACATACCAGAACACAGCCTTGGAAGTGGGAGGATCGTACTTTTCAAACGTATCGAGATTATTCTTGCCGCGCGGGTATTTCTCTGCCACATCAGCCGGCTGCCAACCTGTGCGGGCTATCCAGACTTTTAGTTTGTCCTGCCATCGCGCGGCGTGCCAGCAATCCCTAAACATATCGATATAAATGTGCAGGTTTGCTTTTACAGGATTGAAGCTGCGCAATGGACCTCTTATGCCATAAATACAGGGCTCTTCATCCAACTCTTCCTGGAAAGTGCCAAAAAATCGATCCCAGAGAATAAACACGCCGCCATAATTGCGATCGAGATAGGCGTCATTTTGCCCATGATGAACTCGATGATTAGATGCGGTAACAAAAACCCACTCATACCAACCGAGTTTTGGAATGTGCTCACTATGCACCCAAAATTGATATATCAGGTTGAGGGCGCCCACGGTTACAACGACCTCAGCGGGTATACCCAGCAGATACATGGGAATATAAAAGATCCAACCCAATAGAAAACCCGTGCTGGTCTGCCGCAGAGCTGTGCTGAGGTTGTAGTCTTCACTCTGGTGATGCGCGACATGGGATGCCCATAAAATGGTGCGCTCATGAGAAATACGGTGAAGCCAGTAGTAACAAAAATCATAGACAACGAAAGCAAGCACCCAGGTGAGCCAGAATGAAGTATCCATTAAAGGCAATGAAAAATACGCGGTAATCAGGTAATAGACATAGCCACCGACGCCTAATGTGACAAACCGCCTGGCCTGGCTGAGCGTTCCCATAAACAGGCTACCCGCCGCATCGTTCAACCGGTAAGTATTGCGTCCTGTGACGATGCCATAGACTAGTTCAATGACGATTGCCAATGCGAAGAAGGGAATTGCGTAAACGATAAGGTTCATATTTCCTCGTAACAATAGTTTTTAAACAGATAGAGGCACACCTGACAACATACAGGGCCGATTCTGGCTAGTGCAAGCGCCCGCCAAAGGCTATATTGAACACATGAACTCTACCTACAATATTACAGATTCAGACGATAAAATAAACTCGGAAGTCTGTCGCCGTGCGCGCCTTGCCCGTGACCCTCGCTTTGACGGAGAGTTTTTTGTCGCGGTAAAAACCACAGGCATATACTGCCGCCCCACTTGCCCTGCGCGGCCACCGGCTGAAAAAAACGTGCTATATTTTGAGAATACTGCACAGGCTGCGGAAGGTGGTTTTCGACCCTGCCTGCGCTGCAGGCCAGAATCAGCCCCTCACAGCCCTGCGTGGCGCGGCACTTCCACAACAGTGCATCGAGCTCTGGACCTGATTCAGGCGGGAGCGTTGAACTCCGAGTCTCTGCAATCGCTAGCTAACCGCTTAGGTGTGGGCGAACGGTACTTGAGAAAGCTGTTCAAACAGGAAGTTGGTGTATCACCCCTTGCAGTCGCTCATAACCAGCGCCTTCTATTTGCCAAAAAGCTACTGATGGAAACTGACCTCCCAATGACAGATGTGGCCTTCTCCTCTGGCTTTGGAAGTGTCAGGCGTTTTAACAGCGCGCTGCGCGACAGCTTCGGTTTTACCCCGGGAGATTTACGCGCAAAACGCAAACCCGGCGATAACTGCGCTGATATTACACTCCAGCTTCACTACCGTCCGCCCTACGACTGGGAGGGAGTAATTGATTTCTTCGCTCGTCATGCTTTACAAGGCATGGAGACGGTAGATGAAAATAGCTACCAGCGAAACATTCTAGTAGATAGCTTACCTGGACAAATACGGGTAAGTCCCATTGCTGGACGCAACGCCCTACAACTTGTTGTACGTCTACCTAGCCCGGGTCAATTGATGCCCATTGTTGCACGCGTGCGCCGGATGTTTGATTTGGATGCAAACCCTGCAGTGATTCAAGATGCTCTCGCAAACGACCTTGTACTAGCCCAATTAGCCAAAAAGACACCTGGTGTCCGCTCGCCTGTAGTGTGGTCGATCTACGAATCGGGCGTACGTGCAATTGTGGGCCAGCAGGTAAGCATACAAGCTGCGCGCAATGTGAGCGGCAGATTGGTTGCGGCGACGAGTGAGGAAAATAGCGCCTTCCCCTTGCCCGGTGCCATTTCCCGATTGGATGACAGTCATTTCCCCATGCCCACGCGCCGGCGCGACACACTGCGAGAATTTTGCCGACTTAGCGAAAAATCGGAAACCCCGATGGATCTGGATTCATTTGCGCAGCTCAAAGGTATTGGCCCCTGGACAACTGCCATGGTCGCCATGCGTGGCTATGGCGACACGGATGTATTTCCTCCCGGAGATTTGGGCCTGATTAAAGCTTATGAGGCCTTGAAGACCAAAACTGATGATAGCCAAACACTCAAAGAGAATATCGAAAGCTGGCGCCCCTGGCGCTCTTATGCCGCCAATCTGCTCTGGAGGAGCCTTTCCGCATGAAACCGAAGACACACATACCCTGCCACTACCAGCTACTGGACACTCCAATAGGTTCGCTCAGATTGGTTTCAGACGGTGTTGCACTCACCAAAATAGAGTTTCCACAGCACCACAGCATATGCAGCGGCGAGACAGAAACTAGCGACGCGACGCTTTCAGCCTGTGCTGTACAGCTTACTGAATATTTCGCAGGAGAGCGCCAGGCATTCAGCCTGCCATTAAATGCGGGGGGCACGATATTTCAGAATGAAGTCTGGTCGGCGCTCATAGACATCCCCTTTGGGGAGCTGCGAAGCTACAGCGATATTGCGATTGCAATAGGTAGACCCAAAGCGGTTCGGGCGGTAGGCGCAGCCAATGGGCGCAACCCCCTACCCATCATAGTCCCATGTCATCGGGTAATCGGGAGCAATGGCTCACTCACCGGCTTTGCAGGCGGAATCCCACTCAAAACAAAGCTCTTGGAACTCGAAGGTGCGTTACTGCTCTAGGGCGCGGGGCATTCCCCAATTGGTCAGGCGTTGAGGTCGGGTATTATTTCGTTCTTCAGCCGCTCAATGGCGTCCTTCAAACGCAATTTCTCTTTCTTCAGACGCTGCAACAAAATCTGGTTTTGATAGGGAAATTCATAAATCTCATTAATGCGCACGTCCAACGATCGGTGCTGTGTTTGCAGTTCCAATAATCGCATGCCAGGAGTAAAGAGTTCGTTCGCAGCCTGATCGGAATCGCCACTTACTTCAGGTGGTTCATTCATTGTGTGAGCTTACGTCCTGTTGCCGATTACGATTAGAACGCCACACTACACCCAGAGTGATTGCCGGCACAACCGGTAGCGGGGTATTAAGCACACATAATTGATTTAGCTCTAGGCTATGGTCGAGAGGGCGGCTCAAAAAGACTTTGCCAAAAAGGGTTATCAGCATCGGATATCGCATAAAAATCAGGATTTAGCAGCGTGTCTCTGGTGTTGTAACGAAACGCACGGCCTTCCAAATCCACAAGGCAACCACCGGCTGCCTCCAGCAAAGCCTGGCCTGCGGCGGTGTCCCATTCACAGCAGGGCGAAAATCTGGGGTAAAAATCTCCCTCTCCATCAACCATCTGACAGAATTTTATAGCACTGCCACTGTTCACCCGGTTTGTCTTTCCCCAGTGCTGTTGTAACCAGGAGAAACATTGCTCCAACCTCGGTCCATGGTGTCGCCTACTAGCGAGCACCGTGATGGTGTCCCCCTGCTGCAGAGCCTGTGTAATAACAGGAGCGGAGGTCCATAAACCATCACTTTGTAATTCATAACGCCAAGCGCCTTCTCCGGGAATACCTATGTAGGCTTTTTGCGTCAGCGGCACATAAAGCAGGCCCAGCACCGGTTTATGGGCATCGATCAAAGCAATATTTATAGTGAACTCACCGGTTCTTGCGAGAAACTCTTTCGTGCCATCCAGCGGATCGACGAGCCAGAATTTCTCCCAGTACATGCGTTTGGCAGTTTCGGCTTCATTAGATTCTT
Organism: Halieaceae bacterium; assembly: GCA_016744355.1. Taxonomy (GTDB): domain Bacteria; phylum Pseudomonadota; class Gammaproteobacteria; order Pseudomonadales; family Halieaceae; genus JBALVT01. Next base: position 1,246 of record JADGEN010000073.1, on the reverse strand, counting down.
CAGACAGAACTGGAATATCAACTACCAAAGCTTCCAGGCCGGCTTGTAATATTGCGTGAGAATCCATGTCAGCCCGGGTTAGTGGCGAGTCGTCGCCCTTTGCTTCAAATTCTCCCGCATGAGCCGCACCATAGTGATCACAGATGACATCCCCTGCCCGTCGGGCCAGCTCGATAAGAGGCATAACTAACGCTTGCAACATTCATCACCGATTCACAAATATTTCCCGACAACTATAACATGGGGCATAATCACCGCCCTTGTTTTGAATGCGGATTGCGTATGATTGACTGGAATAGCATCGACACTGTGCTGCTGGATATGGACGGTACCTTGCTGGATCTATATTTTGACAACTACTTTTGGACCGAGCACCTGCCGCGAGTATATGCCGACAAACACCAGATTAGCGAAGAATCATCTGCCGCGCACTTACATAGTAAAACCCGACAGGCAGAGGGTACTCTGGCATGGTATTCAATAGATCATTGGTCGGAGCAGTTGGGGTTGGACATACCCGCACTTAAGCGAGAAATCCGCCACATGATTGCTCTGCGCCCGTATACCATGGAATTTTTGCAGCAACTCCACAGCAGCTCAAGGGATGTAGTCATGGTCACCAACGCTCACCGGAAAACCCTTGAAATAAAAATGGAAAAAGTGGATATAAGCCATTGGTTTGACCGAATTGTTGTCTCTCATGACCTTAACTCTCCTAAGGAAGATCAGGCCTTTTGGCATAGACTGCAGGCACTGCATCCTTTCGACCCTGCAAGAACACTATTAATTGATGACACAGAAAGCGTACTGCACTCGGCGCGAGAATACGGCGTGGCCCATTTACTAACATTACTGCAGCCTGACAGCCGGCGCCAAAAACGAATAGACACGCACTTTCCCGGCATCCATCACTTTGATGAAATCATGCCCGGTGATGCGACATGAAGCACAAACAGGAAAGCAAACCAAAAACTGGCGAAAAGCTACGTGTAGACAAATGGCTGTGGGCAGCACGCTTTTTCAAGACTCGCAGCCTGGCAAAGGCAGCAATAGAAGGCGGCAAAGTTCAACTCGAAGGACAGCGCATAAAGGTATCCAAAGAAGTCAGCATTGGCGACATCTTACAAATCCGCCAAGGTTGGGATGAAAAAGTAATTCTGGTGAAATCGCTGTCGAACCAACGCCGGGGGGCATCTGAAGCTCAAATGCTGTATGCAGAGACAACAGAAAGCATGGAGAAACGTGA
>JADGEN010000072.1 GCA_016744355.1 Halieaceae bacterium | reverse complement strand
CATATGCTTTGAGCTTAACACTAAGCTACTAACTCCTACCTACCCAAGAAAAGGCCCCGGCAATCATGTTCACTCAGGGGTTAACTGGTAGCCGCGATTTTTGCAGCAAACCTTTTCTCGCCAAATAGATAATGTGGCATCTTAGCATGTAGCCGTCGACAATCTGAGGTAGCAATTCTACTCATTTGAAGAAAGCAGGGTATTGACAAAAAAATGGCAGGTGGGTAAAGTCCGCGCCCTTACATGTTGCCCCGCGTAGCATGTCGTAGTAGAGATCCACTTAGTTTTGTGCCCAGGTGGTGAAATTGGTAGACACGCTAGCTTCAGGTGCTAGTGCTCTTATGGGCGTGGAGGTTCAAGTCCTCTTCTGGGCACCATATTTCAGGTGATTTTTTGGCTACAAAGAATCACTGAACAAAGAAACGCCGATTTCAAGTTGAGAGATCGGCGTTTTTGGTTTTGAATCGCCGACCTATGCCGGGATCGCCATTTGTTATCTCACTGCCTGTAAACCACCCCCCCTCGCATTAACATGACAGCGGTTGTCTCCACTGACTGGAATACAGAACAAATCTTCCAGCCATACTGTCGGCTCTGATAACATTAGGGTAATTTATCGCAAGGTAATACCCAGATGCAGCTACGCCCAACAGTAGTTCTGTTCAGGAAAATTTTGACGCTTCTGATAGTCGCTTCCGCGGGTGCGACGCTAGCCTTGATTACTGTGTTTGTTCTGTACCTGAACGACCGGGAAGACTTAAGCATTTGGCACGAAGCAGAATTGGACGAAGAATTTACAGCCACCTCCCCGACAACGACTTTCGATGAATACCTGGAACAAGAAGCCAGAACATTCCAGCAGCTCGAAAAATTGGTCTACGCTAAAATCACCCCCGCACAAGAACAGCCTATCAATCGCTTCAACAGCGGCAGCCTTTCCGATCCGCTAATTAGGGAGCCAAACTGGAATCGCAGCTACCAGATGACCAACCCATTGCCAACGGCGGGCGTGCTTATGATTCACGGTATGTCTGATTCGCCCTATAGCTTAAGGGCCCTGGCGCAAACCCTGCACGGTGCTGGCGCTAACATAGTGGGGCTGCGAGTACCGGGCCATGGGACTGCGCCCTCGGGCTTACTCACGGTTACCTGGCAGGATATGGCTGCGGCGGTGCAGCTGGCCGTTCGCCATCTGGCCCTGCAGACCAAGGGCAAACCCCTGTATATCGTTGGGTACTCAAACGGTGGTGCATTGGCGGTGAACTACGAACTGGAGACCCTGCAGGACGATTCGCTACCTTCTCCAGACAGGCTGGTAATAATTTCACCTGAGATAGGCTTACCAAAGGTCGCCGCATATGCGGTGTGGCAAGCCCGCCTCGGCAGACTACTGGGCCTGGACAAACTGGCATGGAACAGCTTACTCCCCGAATACGACCCCTATAAATACGGTTCTTTTGCGGTAAACGCAGGCGATGTCGCATACCGCCTCACCACTGAAATTCAGTCAAAGATTACCTCCTTAACTTCCAGTAAAAAGATTAAGGACTTATCCCCGATACTGGCATTTTCCTCAATTGTTGACGCGACGGTTTCTGTTCCGGCACTGTTGGATGGCCTGTTCAATCGACTGCCCCCGGGTGACCACCAATTGGTTTTGTTCGACATAAATCAGCAGAGCGGTATACAAAGCTTACTGCAGTGGAGTCCCTCACACCTGGTGAAGGCACTGCGGCGCAACCCCGATCGAAACTATGTGCTCGGCCTTGTTACCAACAAGTCACCTAACAACGAAAAAACAATATTCCAGACTTTGGAGCCGAGTAGCCAAGTTACCACCGATGTTGACCTGAATCTGCCTTGGCCTGCTGGCGTCTATTCACTCACCCACGTGGCTCTGCCCTTTCCGCCCGATGACCCGCTTTATGGCGCAGAAATAAACGCCGAAAGCCCGGGTATACAGCTGGGGCAGATAGCGCTACGCGGGGAACGCGGCACCCTGGCGATACCCCCATCTGAGATGCTGCGATTACGCTGGAATCCCTTTTACGACTTTCTTGAAGAAAGGACACTGAAGTTTTTCTCCCTGGAACACTAATTTCTGAGACACATCATTGAAGGTTTCTGACTCACCTGCACTGCAACAACACCAATCGGCATTTACCGTGCCGGTATTTCGTCGCTACTTCCCTTCCAGCTGCCTTTCCACCATGGGCGGCTGGATTATCCGTTTCCTATTGGGTTGGAGCGCATGGGAATTGACCCACTCTGCACTGTGGGTAGGCATCGTGGCCGGCCTGATGCTATTCCCCGCAATTGTGCTCTCACCTGTCTTTGGCATTGTCTCTGATCGTATTAACCCCCGAAATGGACTGATTATCACGGTGGCACTGCAAGCACTGATTGCCGGTGCCGGGGGTGCGGCCGTGTTACTGGGCTGGTATTCGCTGCCCTGTTTACTATGCCTGACTGTACTTATCGGTTGTGTAACGTCTGCCCATACGCCGATAAGGCTGGCCTTAATTCCTCTTCTTGTGCCTCGCGCAGCCCTACCCAGTGCAGTGGGGTTTTCTGCCATTATTTTCAACACCTCGCGAATCCTGGGACCAGCAGCGGCGGCCTGGCTGACAACACAGACGTCTACTGCAACGGCATTCTTTGTGGCGATGGCCTTACTACTCGCCGCCCAGCCCTTTTTGGTATCCGTGTCTGGTCTGCCTAAAAAGGTCAATCAAGACACCGCCTCCCTGTCTGCCCAGTTCAAAGCGGGACTTACGTACACCCGGCACCACCCCGGAATCCGCCTGGTCTTTGGCTATACCCTGGTTAACGCCCTGTTGGGCCGAACGCTAATTGAGTTGCTTCCCGCCCTGTCAGGTCAGCTATTGCGCGGCGATGCCACAACACTGGCCACACTCACCGCAACAGCGGGGGTGGGATCAATTCTTGGTGGCATAGTGATGAGTCGACAACGCAGTGACGAAACTCGAATACTGACCCTGCTCACCATCTGCCTGACAATCGGGGCCATCTGCCTGATTCCGGTAATCTGGCTGGAAGGGCTGGTATCGCTTTGCGCGATTGTCATGTGCCTGAGTCTGGTCACCACCATGGTGGGCACGGGAAGCCAGGTGCTAACTCAACTAATGGTCGACGATGAATATCGCGGCAGAGTGCTGAGCCTGTGGACAGTTCTGGCAATGGGCGCGCCGGCGCTGGGCGTATTGGTGATGGGAGGCCTCGCAGACACGCTGGGGTTTCCCGCTACCCTTCCCGGATTTTCTCTGCTGAGTATCGCAGTTGTTGCACTGCTGTATCGCCAACGAGGCAGTTTACTTCCGACACGATGATGTTCTCCATTGCGTTTCTTCCGCTCTTAAGCCAAGTTCGGTACACTCAGCGAGGCTCTTAATCGGCAAGTCGCAGCGAGGATACGGCCAGTCGGCCGCTTTCGAATTCAGCCTTTCCGAGGCCGTTATTTTTTGTAATTCATAGACTCAGTAATAGCTGATGAGGTGATTTTTGAAATTGCACGCACTAGCTGCCCTCGCCGGCTTTATTCTAGTTATTTTAATTTCTGGCTGTAGCAAACCACATGACAGCACGGTCACTATTTTTACAGCGCGAAACATTATAACAATGGAGGCAGAGGTCCCCACGGCAGACGCAGTCGCCGTACAGGGAGACACCATCGTCGCGCTGGGAAGCGTGACTGCACTACAGGAAAAGTTTTCGGGCCAGAACATGCTTCTCAATAATCGCTTTGCGGATAAGGTGATTATGCCGGGATTCATCGATCCACATATACACCCTTCTATCGCCTCTACTATCCTGCCCATGGAAATTGTTGCCGCTATGGCATGGCCCACGGCCCAGGGTTTTTCGCAGCCGGTTCGCACTCAGAAATCCTATCGCGCCAAGCTCAAACAACTTGACCAAAACACGCCTCCCGGCGAGTGGCTGATGACCTGGGGCTACCACAAACCCTACCACGGCAGCCTGAACAAAAAGGTACTCGATGAAGTGTCCACTGAGCGACCTATTATGGTGTGGCAGCGTTCAGTGCATGAAATGTTCTTCAACACTAAAGCACTGGAAGAGCTCGGTTTATCGCAGGAGGATTTTTCCGCACAAGCACACAGCAATTGGGCCGACGGACATATCTGGGAGACCGCTTTGTTCTCTCTGGGCAAGCCAATGATGAAAAAAATCGCGGCCCCCTCCAGTTATTTGCAGGGCCTGTCACTAATGAGTGATCTCATTCATCGGGGTGGCGTTACCACTGTGGGCGAGCAGGGTTTTCCGCAGGTCAACACCTTCCTCGAATACTGGACTCTTAAGTGGGAGTTGATTAACAAACCTTACCGGTTCGTTTTAGTGCCCAACGCCATGTTCTTCAGCAACCGGACAGATTCTGCCGATGAAGTGCTGAATGCGGCGAATGACCTGCTGCGTAAATCCAGCGACCAGCTTCGCGTGGTCAAACACATCAAGTATTACGCCGACGGGGCGATATACAGCCAACTTATGCAGATGACAGAACCCTACCTGGATGGACATCACGGGGAGTGGATGATTCCTCCACAAGAACAGCTGCAGCTGTTGCAGGCTTTTTGGCGGGCAGGTTGGGATATTCATATTCACGTGAATGGAGACGCGGGTCTGGACAAGGTTCTGGATGACATTGCATTGTTGAGAGAGACCGAGCCCCAGCAGCACCCCAAAATCGTACTGGAGCACTACGGCTATGCACGAAACGATCAGCATGCCCGGGTCAAGGCGCTGGACATAGCGGTGTCGAATAACCCTTACTACCTCTACGAATTGGCGCCCATCTATGCCGAGCACGGGCTAGGCCAGAGTCGCGCGGAAAACATTTCTCCACTTGGGGGCTTGTACGAAGCTGGTGTCGGAATTTCATTTCATTCCGACTTCACCATGGCTCCTTTGCAGCCATTAACCTTGGCCTGGGTGGCAGCAAACCGAACTGCCAGCGACGGTAAGCCCTGGGGTAAGCACCAGGTGATTCCAGTGCAGACTGCATTGGCGGCAATTACTATAGAGGCTGCCAAAAGTCTTGGGCTGGAGGGTGAGATAGGGTCTATCAAACCAGGTAAAAAAGCCGATTTTGTGGTGCTGGAGGAAGACCCTTACGAAATCCCCAAGAACAAGCTCAAGGATATTGCCATCTGGGGAACCGTGTATGAAGGTGCGGTGTATCCATTGCGTACCGACTAAACTACTGTGCTTTCGCATCCTATAGACAGTGACATCAATCCAGAGATAAAACCCTGAGCAGCATGCGATTGTTTATTCTCAGTTGACACCAAGGTAAATGTCGTCCATCCAGCCCGTGCCCACTGATCCCAACATTATTCCAACACCAAACTTGGCAGTGCCTTTCGGAATATCTCCTTCGAGGGTAACTTTTTGCCAGTTGGCAGTGCCGCTCAAAGGAAGAGATTTGTACTGCTTCACGATGCGAGTATTGCTGTCTCTGCAATTCAGGACAAGCTGCAAGCCTGCCCCGGGTGCAACACCCCTGACTCTCAACATTGCCGTAAACGAAAAAGTTCTATTTTCTCCGTCCGGTAACACGACAGTTTGTTTTACAATGCCATAAGTCTGATTTGCATACTGTTCAATTCTATAGCTCTGCACTCCTTCGCCCACGACTTCAGAGTCAACATCATACTTGTAGGCAATCTTGCCTGCATGTTGCGCCGTCTTCCAGGCAAGCGGCTTCTTATTTTCCTTTTGCTCCTCAAAGCCAGGATTAATAAGTAAGTTTGGGGGCTGGGGACTGGAACAGGAAACAAGCAGCGCCGTAGCGACACAGGCAGAGACAAAAAGAACGAGTCTAAGTATTTTCATAATTAGAATTTTCATGGCGAAAAGTATATCGTCAGCTTACAGTGAATTACAGCAGATGTAGCTTACGGCCTCAAGATACCAGTCACTTCACCCATAAACCTATTAAATCCGTTACCCGCTAAGCCCGCAGCCAAAGTCTATTCGCCTTTGAAAGACTGCAAGGTGTTATCCCAACTCAGCCCTCAGAACCTTAGCACGTTTATCCTCACCGTCATGGCTCCAGCCCGGTGCCAGAAAAATATACTTGAGCTTGTCCCTCAATTTAGTCGCCCGACTCACATCGGCAAAGATCGCGGAGTATTCATGCGTCGCTACATGGATAGGGTTGTAGGATGTAATGTTATTGGTCAATCCATAAACAACCGGTTCGCCCTCAAACTCGGGCGAGAAAGTGCCGAACAGTTTATCCCAGATAATCAACACGCCGGCATGATTACAATCCAGATACCTGATATTGGAGGCATGGTGCACGCGGTGGTGCGACGGTGTGTTGAAAACTTTCTCAAACCAGCCGGGCAGGCGACCAATCAGTTCTGTGTGCAACCAGTATTGATAAAACAAATTCAATGAGATCATGGTGAAAATCATTAACGGATCAAAGCCCAGTAAGGGTAGCGGCAACCAGAAAATGTATTTGTGAAAACGCTCCATGACGCCCTGCCTCAATGCCGTGGCAAAATTCATTTTTATCGCGGAATGGTGCGAAACATGGCCAGCCCAAAATAAACGAACCTCATGATTTGCCCGGTGCATTAAGTAATAGGCAAAGTCATCCAGAAAGAACAACAGTATCCACGCCCACCACTGGCGCTGCACAATATCTGCCAGAGGACTGATACTGTGGAGATAAAAAAAGATAACAAGGGCACCCAACTTGGGGAGAATATCGGTGAAGACCACGAAAAAGGTCATCCACAAGGAAGCTATCGTGTCCTTTTTTTCGAATAATTGGAGATTGCGCCGGCGATCTATGACAACTTCGATGATAAGCGCCAACAGAAAAACTGGAAAGAAAATGTAAATCAGGTCATCTTTGGCAAACTCATCCAGATAAAACTGTAGATCATGCATAATCTTGCTGCTCTTGATAAAACGGGTCTCTATAGATTTTCTATTCTATGCGGCCGCATGATGAATGACGACCCCCGCGACAATTGGTCGCATTTACTCTCACAAGCCAGACCTCTAATCTCCGCCCCACTTCAATTCCAACATAGGGACGGTTCGTCGTGCGTAAATCAGGGCTTTATCTCGCAGTAGCTACTGCACTTACAACACTTTGCGCAAATGTGCAGGCACAGGAGCACTCAACAGAGCCTGCGCTGGAGGAAATCACGGTTATTGCCGACCGCCTGGCCCAAGAGACTTTTATCGTGAGCCCCAGCTCCGTCATAACAGCCGACGAACTCAAGGCCATCAATCTACTCACCGCCGAAGATGCGGTGGCTTACGAGCCCAGCGTTGTTATTCGCCGCCGCTATGTGGGTGACCCCAACGGCGTAGTCGGCATTCGCGGCTCAGGCATGTTCCAGACTGCCCGCAGCATGGTATTTGCAGACGGGCTGCCCTTGCACTACTTATTGCAAACCCGTTGGTCTGGCTCTCCACGCTGGTCGCTGGTAAGTCCCGACGAAATTGAGACGGCCAGGGTTATCTATGGCCCCTATTCAGCGCAGTACAGCGGCAACGCTATGGGTGGGGTGATTGACCTCAAGACTCGCACCCCTACCGAGCGTAAATTTTCTTTGCATGGAACTGTGATGAATCAGGACTATGACACGCTGGGAACCGATGAAACGTTCACCGGCAACAAGGTTTTCGCCTCGTATGAGGACAAAATTGGCGACTTCACCCTGTTCACTTCCTTTAATCGCCTGAACAACGAAAGTCAGCCTATGAGCAACTATTCACTGGATGCCGAGGATGCCGAGGAACTGGAGTCAGAAGGCGTCACCGGTTATATCCACGGCAAAGACGATAGAGGAGAACCGGTAATATACATCGGTGACTCCGGCAAAGAGGTCTCTGTCAGCGAGCTGTATAAAGCCAAGCTGGGCTATGACTTTGGCAACGTGCAGTTGCGCGGAACTGTGGCCTATGAAGATCGTACCCGCGACGAAGAAAACAAGAACAATTACCTGCGCGACTCCCAGGGCAATGTTTACTGGGGCACCGGTAACCGTAATTTCGAGGAACGCCATCACGACCGGGAGAGCCTGTTACTTGGCCTTGGCGTCAGCGGCTACCTACCCGCAGATTGGTATTACGATGTTTATGGCACCGACTTTGAAATTCGCAAGGATGAGGAAAAACGCACTGGGCTGAACCCTGCAGATCCGGAGTTTGGTTCTCGCGATGGTCGCATGACTAAATATGGCGACACCGGCTGGAATACTCTGGACCTTAAAGTGGGTACAGAGAATCTGTTTGGCAATGACAGTCAGCGTATGTCACTGGGTTATTATCTGGATTCTTACGAACTGGAGATCAACCCTAGTAATATTGACGCCATTACGGGAGAGCACATTAGCGATAGAACCGCCAGCGGCGGTAAAACCAACACACAGGCACTATTTGCCCAGTGGGGCTGGGAGATCAACCCGCAATGGGATCTCTCTCTGGGTTTACGCTATGAAAAATGGGAAGCAAAAGATGGTTTCTATGGCAGCACCCAGGCGGGTGACCGCTCTGAGTCAGGTAGCTCCCCCAAGTTCTCGCTGGCGTATATGCCCAACGACAGCTGGGTTATCCGGTACTCTGCAGCCAGGGCTTTACGCTTCCCTATCATCGAGGAGCTCTACCGCAATGAAAGCAGCACTACTAGCATCATCATAGCCGATGCCAGCCTGGATGCAGAAAAAGGTACGCACCAAAATCTGGGCATAGAGCATCCGATAGAGGACGGCCTGCTGAGTTTCAATCTGTTCTATGAGACAGTGGACAATACCATTTACAACCAGACCGGTATCATCCGTGATGGCGATACCAATGTGAGGGTTACCACTTTCCTTGCGGTAGACGAAGTAGAAACCAAAGGTGCAGAATTTGCCTACCATCAACAGACATTGTTTGGCAGCCAAGTGTCCATGCGTTTCAACACGACCTATACAGACTCCTCAATCGCAAAAAACCGGGTTAACCCGGACATAGAAGGCAATGAAATGCCGCGCATACCCAAGTGGCGCGCCAACCTGATTCTCAACTATCCCGCGACTGAAACCATCGACCTCAGCACAAGCTTCCGCTATGCCAGCGACACTTACGGTGATTTGGATAATGGCGATACAGAAGACAAGGTATATGGTGCTATTGATGAATATTTTTTCGTTAATCTAAAAGGGAACTGGGCTATCAATGACAACCTGAATCTTTCACTTGGCGTGGATAACATATTTGATGAAACGGCTTATGTGGCTCACCCCTGGGCCTCACGCACTTACTTCCTTGAAGCGCGAATGAACTACTAAATGAAACTACAGCTACTCATTGGCATACTGTTTTGCCTACCTCTCATCGCCTCAGCGGCGCAACCCGATTGCGCTGAAACAATAAGCGTGGCTTGCGGCAATACCCCAAGTGCGGCCTTCGATAGAAAGGGTCGACTGTGGCTGGCGTTTGAACAGCGTGAGCGTATCTATGTTACTTATAGTGAGGATCTCGGTGATTCTTTTTCCAAGGCAACAGTAGTCAATGGTTCGCCAGAGCCTATTTACGCCAAAGGCGAGAACCGTCCCAAACTGGCGTTCGGCAATAGGGGTGAGATTTTTGTCTCCTGGACGCGCAAGGGCGCACAGCGATTTACCGGTGATATCCGTTTTTCCCGGTCAGTGGACGGCGGCAAGAGTTTTGCACAACCCTATACTGTGAACGACGACGGCCTGCAAACCAGCCATCGCTTCGATGCGCTTTACGTGACCAACTCAGGCAACATTTTTCTCAGTTGGCTGGATAAACGCGACCAGCTGAAGCAACGCGAAAAGGGACAGGACTACCACGGTGCCGCCCTCTACTACGCTGTGTCCGAAAATGGCGGCGCTAGCTTCGCCCGCAACATCAAGGTAGAGGATCACAGCTGCGAATGTTGTCGCGTGGCTATAGATGGCCACGGAGATAACGAGGTTGCGGTTATGTGGCGCCAGATCTATGACGGCACCACACGTGATCACGCCCTGGCGATTCTCGATACCGAAGGCGCCACCATGCGTACCCGCGCATCAGTGGATGAGTGGCAGATAGACGCCTGCCCACATCACGGCCCCGACATAGCATTATCGGCTGACGGCGAGCGCTATCACATGGTGTGGTTCAGCAGCGGCAACCTGCACAAGGGCCTCTACTATGACCGGCTTGTAGTAGAAAGCGGCAAGTCGGTAAAAGCTCTGCCCATTGATAGTCGCGCTGGCGCAGGTCACCCTCAAGTGGCTGTTGCCGACAGTTCGGTTTTTTTGTTGTGGAAGTATTTCGATGGCAAGGTGGCGAAACTCAAGATGATGCAATCCGGGGATGATGGCGACAGTTGGACTGAGCCGACAACGCTACTGCACACATCTGCCGCATCTGATCACCCGCAGCTACTGCAGTACGGCAATAAAACTTATGCCGCCTGGCACACCCGTGATGAAGGCTACCGTATTGTCGCCGTTAACTAGAGGCTGTGCTGCCAGAGCTTTGCTCGCCGTGGCGACAATTGTCGCTACGTTGGCACAAGCTGCAGTGATCAACTCCTTTGACGAGAGCAGCTTCGCGCAGATAGAGCAGGCAAACGCCGGAAAACCAATGCTGGTTACTATATGGTCGCTGGACTGCCCTCCGTGCATGAAAGAACTAGACCTGCTGGGCCGCATGAAAGAAAAGTATCCCGGGTTCAAGCTTGTGTTGATAAACAGCGATGGGATAGAAGCTGCACAGGAGGCAGAAGCGCTTTTAAGCTCCTTCGGACTGCCCCTTAACGACAGCTGGATATTCGCCTCTGAGCAGGTTGAGCGGCTACGCTTTAGTATTGATCCGCAATGGTACGGTGAGCTGCCACGCTCCTATGTGTACGATAAGGGTGTGCGGCAGGGGTACAGCGGGTTAATTGATGAGGCGTGGCTACAGAGTTGGCTGCAGACGGCCTTATAACAGGACACTCCTGTCGCCGAAGGCCTCAGTGTAGACAAGCAGGCCCCGGGGCGAGCTGCCAAAAGGCTCTGAAATTACGTCACCCCCACCGTTTGAAACCGTCCAGCTCAGGAGCTTCCAAGTGCCTGGAAGTGTCGTTTGCATAAGTATGCTACCTAACTGGTACGGTGAGCGTCTGCTTCATTTGCCCACCCCCACAACAAAGCTGACGCAGGTGGTCGTGCTGCCACCGACATTGAAGGTGATCATATTTTCTGCGTTACGCAACTGATAACCACCGGCACGACCTGTGACCTGACGTGCGCAGTCCAGTACCATGCGAACACCCGTCGCTCCAACCGGGTGACCCAGACCAATCAGGCCGCCACTGGGGTTGACGGGAAAATCGCCGTCGCGAGTTATGCGCCCCTCTTCGATGGCTTTCCAGCTTTCGCCCGGTGCCGTCAAGCCACTGTGGTCAATTGCCATATACTCAGTCACCGAAAAGCAGTCGTGGGTTTCAAGTCCATCGAGGTCGGAAGCCTGAGCAAACCCCGCTCGGTTCACCGCGTCGCTGATGGTGGCACTGGCGTGCGGAAACAACAGCGGCTGGCCCGCACTCATCTCGAGTTTACGCTCCAGTAATAGCGGAGCCGAGTGATGTCCCCAGCCTTTAATACGCGGTATATCCGCCAGCGAAATACCCAGCTTTGTAGCGTGCTCCTGCGCCTTGGCTTTGCTGGCCAAAATGACACAGGCCGCCCCATCGGTAATCTGCCCGCAATCCTGCTTGCGCACACAACCTTCAATAACAGGGTTTAAGTCATCGTCATTGGTAAAAGCACCCTCGGGGAATTGCCAGTCGCGTGTCTGAGCGCGCACATTGTGTTTGGCATTGGCGAAGTTGATTTTGGCGATTTGATTGAGGTGATCACCGTTAATGCCGTGGCGCTCATCGTACTCACGGGTTATGCGATCGAACAGGAAGGGCCAGGGGTAATCACACTGCGCCTTGGTAGCCTCCTGCCCCTGCCATGCGGCAGAGCCCAGATGCTCAGCGCCAGTTTTTCCGTCTACGTTGCGCATCAGTTCCAGCCCCACAACGCAGGCCACATCGTAATGTCCCGCCTCGATATCGCGCATGGCTGACATCACGGCGATGGAACCCGATGCACAAGCGGCCTCATGCCTGGAAGTTGGCAATGCGGCAAGCTCTGGAAATACATGCCCAAAAAAGCCACCGATTAAACCCTGACCGGCAAACAATTCGCCAACAAAATTTCCTACATGACCCACTTCAATTTGCGCCGGGTCTATCTCAGCATTCGCCACCGCCTCGCGCATGGAGTCGCTAAACATCTCGTAAATGCCAAGCCCTTCGCGCGCCCAATTTCGTGCAAAGTCAGTCTGACTGCCGCCCAGAATATAAATGTCTGCTGTAGATTTCATCTGCTTCACGGTTCCTGTTTTTCAGTAATTTGCGTGCTCACCAAATCCTGCAGCATGAAACGCTGCACCTTGCCCATGGCGTTGCGGGGAATCTGCTCAAAGGCCTGCACCCGTTCTGGCAATTTAAATTTAGCGAAGCCCTGTTCCAAAAACAAATGCTGCACCGCTTCCAACTCCAGCGTCGCAACCCCGGGCTTCATCACCACACAGGCACATATTTTTTCTCCAAGGCGGTCATCGGGATAGGCGCAAACTGCCGCCTCGACGACATCCGGATGTTTCTCCAGTGCCACATCCAACTCCACGGGAGAAATTTTCATGCCGCCACGATTAATGATGTCTTTGCAGCGACCCACGATGCGATAAAAATCACCATCTTGCCCACAGATTTCTACCAGATCTCCGGTGCGAAAGAATCCATCATCACTAAACACATCGATGTTGTCATGCTCGAAGTAACCATCGAACACGGTAGGACCTGCGATAAGCAACTCGCCCCGCTCGCCCTGATCAACAAGCTCATCACCCGACTGGGTGTCGGCTACCTTGGTCTCGATAAGCGCGCCGGCGGGAGGTCGTGGAAACATGGAGGCGCGCACTTGCGGATCCGGTGCGCTCTCAGGTGTAGCGAACAGGCTGATACCTTCGTTGGAGCCGTAAAAATTGACCACTTCCTTGGCAAAATCCCGACTGAAAATTTCTATCATCCAGGGAGCAAGTGGCGCAGAACCAGAGCCCACACAACGCAGGGCGGTGAAGTCAAATTGATTCCAGAGCTCCGGTGTTTTCGCCAGCTGGTTAAGAAGAGCCGGAGGAACGATAGTGAACGTGATTCGCTCGTCCTGCATTTGCTTGAGGAATATAGGCGCATCCAACGGGTGGTGTAATACGATGGGACAAGCCAGCAGTGCAGAGGGAAACAGGAAGCCGCCCAGGGCCGCCATATTAACCATGGGGAATGGATTAAGCAGCACATCATCGGCGCTGTAGTTTCCCGCCGCTATACTACTGCGGGCAGTGGCCAGCCACATATTGTGAGAGCGCGGCACACCCTTTGGTGTGCCTGTTGTGCCCGAGGTCCAGCAAATGCTGACCACTCTATTGGCATCCTCAGCGGCGCGATCACACTGTGTGCTGGACGCTGTAGTATCGATAAGCAGATCACGGCCAAAGGACAGCACTTTGGTGTCCGGAAGTGCCAAGCTAGCCGACTCTGACAACGCGCTATCCCGAAAAGTCTCCAGGGTGACCACCGCGGTCGGGCCCAGAACACCGGCCACCATTTGCAGCTCATGACTTCCGTACTGCACGGGAATGGGAGACACAATCGCACCCAGCTTACTCAAGGCGTAATACACAACCAGCAGTTCAGCCACATTGGGCAACTGCACTATCACCTTATCGTCTTCACCAACCCCTTCGCTCTGCAGCCGTAGGGCTAAGTTTTCGCTGGCAATATCCAACTCCGCCCAGCTCAACTGAACAGGCTGGTCACCAGTAAGCTGTTCACGATTCGGCTGGTCTTTTATAGCCAGACCCTGCGGCCGGCTCTGTGCGTTGCGGGCAAGTAATCCATGCAGGGTGTCGCCACCCCAACTTCCAGCAGCTGTGAGCGCCGCAATACGCCCGCTATCTGTAGTAATCATTGTGCACCCCTGTATTGGAGAATATTACTTGTATAAACAGACCTTATCATAAGTGATTGAAGCGCTCTGAACAAGACGCCGAAAATTTACACGATGTATGGCCTCAGGTAAGGTTACCGCCTCAACTTCGGAGTATCTATGAGCAAAATGATTACCAGGGCCAGCTCAATCAACCGGGCTCTGGACCAAATAGGCGACAAATGGTGCTTGCTGATAATCCAGGAGGTTTTCTGGGGAGTAAATTCCTTTACAGGAATGCTATCGGCCATGGGCATTTCACGCGGGGTATTGTCCGATCGTCTCAAATGGCTACAGTCTATAGACTGCCTGCGGCAGAACTCGGACGCGGGAAGCAAGCGCATGAAATATCATCTAACCCCGAAGTCCATCGACCTCTACGACAATGCGCTGATGGCACTGAACTGGGAGCGAGCGTTTTTCAGTATCCCGGCGATTGAAGACATTACCCTGACTCACAACAACTGTGGCCACAGCTTCACACCGCAACTGCGCTGTCGACACTGCAATGAATTAGTAATAATGCAGGATGTAAGCTATAAACCCGGCCCCGGCGCAACGCGCGACGAAAGGAATAAAAAAGTGCGCCGCCGCTCATCAATACCCATGGCCAATGTCCCCAGTGAGCGCACCACCTACAAAAACTTGATTAACATCGTAGGCGACCGCTGGACCGCCAATATAATTGCCCTGTCCTTCCACGGCTTAACCCGTTTCGATCAGTTCCGCCAGGAACTGCCGGTGGCAACCAATATTTTAGCAGACCGCCTCAAACTATTGGTTGAGCAGGGAATTTTTGAGCAATCCGCCTATCAGCAGCGTCCAGTGCGAAGTGAATACAAGCTCACCGAAAAAGGTGAGGCGACCTACCCCTACTTCGTGACATTACTGCAATGGGGAGACAAGTGGTGCGACCCCACTGGAGACGGCAAGCC
>JADGEN010000071.1:617-15255 GCA_016744355.1 Halieaceae bacterium | reverse complement strand
GCAACCAACTACTACGTACAGGACACGTTCTACGCCCGAACGTACAACACGGGTAACGATGAAGTAGACGAGTGGGATGTGTGGAACGCGAGCCTGTTTCTTCGCAGTGCAGACGACAGCTGGTATGCCGAGGCCTGGGTGCGCAACATCAGTGACGATGACAACGTAACCGGCCAGTATCTGGGCGACCAAAACGTTGGCCTCGCCACCAACCAGTTTCTGATGGAGCCGCGCACTTACGGTGTCACAGCCGGGTATAACTTTTAGTACGCATATATAGTGTCTACAAAGGGGGCTTCAGGTAACTGAACGCTCCCTTTTTAATGTCTGGAGTATGAGTCATGATTGTATTTGTTGGCGGTTTAATTGGAGCAGGCAAGTCCACGGTCGCAAAGGCTCTCGCTGCACATTTCTCGCTTTACTACTATGATGTTGATGAGATCAAGAAAAGTGTTTTTAAAACTGACCCTGACTATGACCATAACATGCAAAATGGCATTCCGTTTGGCGACGAGATACGCAAGACCGTCTACTCTAAAGTGGTTGAAGACCTGAAAACACTTTCCACCCAACATGAGTGTATTGTTGTTGATGAAACTTTACATAAGCGTGCTTTACGCCGCATTTTATTCGATGCTGCCGAGGAATTTTTCGAAGGATATTTTGTAATCTGGGTACAGGCAGATGAAGATGTTATTATTCAGCGACTAAGCAATCAGGCAAGGCAAAACCACATCCTCAAAGACCCAATGGCCATGCACAATTCGATGCTCGCGGAATTTGAAGGCTTTGAAGAAAGTGTTCTGGTTTGCAGAAACAACAAATCAATTGAAGAAACCCTACAGGAAGTGCAGCACTTTTTTGCAGCAATGTCTCGTTTCTCCATGCTAAGAGCAGATAAACCTTAATGGCATTGTACCAATCATTATTCGAAGGCCCCCTGGATATCGTTGGTGATATTCATGGCGAAATAGGCGCGCTAGAGAGCCTCTTGCACCGACTTGGTTACGATGCGTCAGGCAGCCACCCTGACGGGAGACGGCTGGTATTTCTTGGTGACCTTGTGGATCGAGGGCCAGACAGTCCCGCTGTTGTTGATACGGTGATGACACTAGTAGAAAACGGTCATGCGCAGTGTATTTTGGGTAACCACGAGTTAAATATTCTACTTGACCGGCCTATGCATGGTAACGGCTGGATGATCCAGCCCAACCCTAAAGAAAAAGACGGCGACTTGCATTCGCGCAATGCAACTAACGCTGAAATAAGACGCTATTATGATTTCTTCGAACAACTGCCTGTCGTTCTCGAAAACGACGAGCTTAGAATAGTACACGCCTGCTGGAATCAGTCGGCAATTGATCAAGTCCGCGCGAACAGCAGTATTTCAGCGAAGGTGTTTTATCAGCATTCCCAGGGTTGCTACGAAGAATTCTTACGGCAAGATACTTTCGCAAAAAACCTCGCCGATGAATTAGCTGTTCACGGGGAGGCTCTGCGCGCTGCAGACAAACAGCCGCCGCTGTTAAAGACCATCGCAGAAAAAGAGCGACTGGAACAAACCATGAATCCGCTTCGAACCATAACCACCAGCAGCATGGTTGTCGCTAAACAACCATTTTTTGGCGGTGGCAAGTGGCGAATGGCTGAACGGGACGCTTGGTGGGAGAACTATACTGACGAAAAAACAGTGGTTATAGGACATTTCTGGCGGCAGTTCAGTCGCTTTTCTGATCGTATTTCCGGTGTGTTCGGGCGAGATTTGTTTGAGGGAATAGAACCTCACGCCTGGATGGGTAACAAAAATAACGTCTACTGCGTGGACTACAGCGTAGGTCAGCGCCATTTGGAGCGTAAAAGTGCATCAGCCGATGACTACTACGGAAAACTCGCGGCCCTGAGAATGCCTGAGCGCGTTGTGATGCATGATGATGGATCTGTGATAAGCACCTACTGAAAGTAATAGTTCCCCTACTGCCCATAGGGTAGCTTCACCAGAACACGTGTACCTATGCTCTCCTCAGACTCTATGACCAACGTCCCCTTGTGAGCTTCGACAATGAGCCGGCACAAATACAGCCCCAAACCATATCCGCCAGTTTCACGGCGTCGCGATGTATCGCCGCGATAAAACGGTTGAGTTAAAAATGGAATTTGATCAGCAGCAATTCCCACACCATAGTCCTGCACGCTGATACTTATAGCATCGCTATTGTCGTGCACTACAATCTGGGGCATCGCTGCGCCTTCGGGCGTATGTGTCAGTGCATTATCCAAAAGGTTTTTCAACAATAACTTGATGCGCGCCGGGTCTACCTCCAGGGTTGTTGACTCTGATGCCAGCTCTTTACGTATATCTTTATCAACGAAGTACTCATGTAACACAGCGTCGATCAAGTCAGTGAGACAACAGGACTCTACGTTGAGCGTGTGGTGACTGGTGCTGAGGCGCTCCGTTTCAAGTAACTCCTCAATCAAGCACTCCATCTCAAGCAGGTCTCTGTCTAGTTCTGCCCGTTGCACCCCATCATCAATCAGTTCCAGCGACACTTTTGCCCGGGTTAAGGGCGAACGCAGTTCGTGGCTAATAGCGAGCAGTAACTGCCGTTTCGCATCTAACATTTGCTGTATATCGTCGGCCATTTCGTTGAAGTTGTCCGCCAGCTCCCCCAGTTCATCACGTTGCTTAACCTTGATGCGATACTCCAGGTCGCCCCGCCCGAACTTCCTGACCCCGGCAGCGAGTGTTGCGACAGGGCGAATCATGCGCTGTGTAAGGTAATAAAGAAGAAACAACACAAACAACAACACGACAATGGGTGCGAAGCCGCCTCCGCTTCGTTCCGGATGAAGGTTGGGTACATCAAAATACAAACTGGCATCGTCCGAGCGAATCATGAACACTTCGTTATTGCCGATGCGAGCCATCCCATATTCCATATTGTTTTTCCGGGAACGCTTATCCACCTCCAGCGCTTGAAAGTCGAAGGGCGTATTATTGGAGGCCCAAACGCCTTCGGCATCTACAATATAGATATCTACATTGAGCTTATCCGCCAATTCCGCTGCTCTTTGCCGATTTGGCGGTGTGCCGATATCTTGCTGAACATACTCAAGGTACTGATGAAGGTGGGAGCGGACATTATTGTTAAAATGATCGCGAAAGACTTTGCCCATGCTGCCCCCTACCAGCACGACGAACAATACCGCTATCGACAGGAACAGCAGCACGAGTTTGCCAGTAAGAGATTTTCGAAGAGACTTGGGCCAGTATTTCATGATGGCTTGCCGACGAAAACATAGCCGGAGCCTCTAACGGTTTTGATTACATCCATGGGTTTGAGCTTTTGGCGCAGGCGACTTATGGCGATATCCACAGAGCGGGTGTAAAGTTCGCTGTCCGTGCCCCGCAGGGTATTGAGGATATCATCCCGACTCAGGGTTGTACCGGCACTGTGCGCGAGCAACTCGAGTAAATGATACTCCATGGTACTGAGCTGAAGGTCCCTACTCTCAATACTGGCCTGCTTTAATCCGGTATCTATCACCAGCGCTCCAAAACATAAGTTAACAGGCTGATCGGCCTTTCGATGTGTACGTTTGAGTATACTCTGCACCCGCGCTACCAGCTCGCGTGGCTCGAAGGGCTTGGGAAGATAATCGTCCGCACCCAATTCCAGCCCAATCACCCTGTCCATTACCTCGCCACGGGCAGTTAGCATGATGATGGGAATGTCGCTGTGTTTACGGATAGTCTTGCAGACTTCAAAACCGTCCATTTCGGGCAACATGACGTCGAGAATAATCAGATCATATTTCCCGTGCCTGAGTTTCTCAAACCCCTCGCTGGGACGTATCGCGCTATCCAGCTTTAAGTCATAACGCAGAAAAAATTGCCTCAGCAGTTCTGCCAAGCGCTCGTCATCATCGATACAAAGAATAGTGTTCATCGTTAGAGAGTAACCTGAATCGAGAAAATGCTGAAGTGGCGGGGACAATGCCCCGCCACTCGATTAAGTCGTTCTAATGATTGCCCCGCCTATGTTTAGATCCCTTATGTTCCTGGATAAATTCACGGATTTTTGATTGCTGCTCCACGGTCAGTCCATCGTAAAACTCACCTGCAGCGGCAACAATATCGGGGGCACGTTCATTAAAATCATTGGTGCGTGTCTGTATCAGCGATAGTACCGTATCCTGATCCAACGTGGGCTCTTCGAGTAGCGCCAGTAATTGCTCGCGATCTGCACCCATTTGCTCCCGAGTGGCTACCCGGGCAGCGAGTATCTCCTCGCTTACATTTTTCAGTAGTACTTGCTGTGTCTCATTCAGCTCGAGTTTCTTGCCAACTTTTTCCAGCACCCACTGTGCGCGATGTTCCGGGTCGTGGTGAGAACTGCATGCGATGAATGAACCGACAACCACCAGAGCGCCGATAATAAGGATTGAATATTTTGCTATGCGTTTCATAATAGTTCCTTCGTTTAGTGACTAACAATGACAGCTTAGCGAACGAAGGAGTGGAAGACTTTTCAATCAGGTAACAGAGCGTAACAGTTTGTAACAGTGGATTCAGGGACTTAGAATTTTCTCTGCGACACACATCAGCATTGTGGGAGCCTCGCAATCCTATTGTTACCGCAACGGTAAAAGCACGCTACAGAATCTTTTACTTTTCAGGAAGAAAAGTCCGCATCGCCCCACCGCGGTTGCCGCTTTTCAAAAAAGGCCTGCACGCCCTCCCCTGCATCCGACGTCGTAAGGGCCTTAATCATTTCATCCCTGGCAAATTCAAAGGCCTCTTCAACGGGCATATCAATCTGCCTGTAAAAAGCTTCTTTGCCGCTGCGAATACCTTGTGCAGACTTCGAGGCAATTCGCTGCGCGAGCTTTTCAACCTCTGTACGCAGTTCCGCTGATGGTACTGTACGATTGATCAGGCCCATGTGCACGGCATCCTCAGCGCTAATCATATCGCCGGTAAGAGCTAGCTCCATAGCGTGCTTACGATGCATATTGCGGCCTATACCTACAAGCGGAGTAGTACAGAAACTACCAATATTAACGCCGGGCGTACAAAAACGAGCTTTATCGCTGGCTACAGCCAGATCGCAGGCACTCACCAACTGGCAGCCTGCCGCAGTTGCCGTGCCCTGTACGCAGGCAATAACAGCCTTGGGACAACGCATGAGACTTAACATCATGTCACTGCATAGATCCAGGATGCTTCCCAGGTGTGCTTCACGCGAAGCCGTATCTTGCGGCATCGAGCTTGTCATTTCTGCCAGATCATGCCCCGCTGAAAACACGGGACCCGAGCCGGCAATTACTACCACCCGCACTTTGGGGTCTGTGCTGGCAATCTCTATAGCAGCTCTTATGGCCCGAATCATACTACTCGACAGTGGATTGCGCTGACCCGGCCGGTTGAGCGTCAACCAGCAAACTGCGCCGGACATTTCTGTGGTAACAAACGGATCAGTGCTGCGTGCTGGGTCACTCATGGTTTAATCCTGTTTCATATGTTTTAGGCCAGATCTTTTGTTCGCCGCTTGGTATAGCGTGTTGCCTGAGCTTCCAGAGGATTGTCAGGCCATGGGTGTTTGGGATAACGACCCTTCATTTCTTTCTTCACTTCCTGATAACTGCTGCGCCAGAAACCAGCCAAGTCTTGGGTTATCTGCAAAGGGCGCTTTGCAGGTGACAGTAGATGTACCATCAATAGGACCTGCCCATCAGCTATGCTTGGTGTCTCTACACAGCCAAACATTTCCTGCAGTTTTACTTCTAGAACCGGTGGGCTTTGCGTGTAGTCCAACACCACACTGGATCCGGACGGCACGGCAAATCGCTCCGGGGCCAAGCGCTCCAAATCAAGCGGCAACGGCCAGGGTAGCAGCGCATGTAAAATACTTTTTAGATCCAATCGCTGGAAATCGTCCATGCTCTGCACTGAACCTAAATAGGGGGATAGCCATTGTTCCAATGTAACCAGTAAATACTCGTCTGACAGATCGGGCCAACGAATTTTTGATTGCTCCTTTCCCGAGGTCGCTGCAGCCTCGGACTCAGCGTTGTGCAATAACTGCACGCGTGATCTCCACTGTGTGATGCTTTTGGTCCAGGGTAGAATTTCCAGACCATTCTTACGCACAACGTCCAGCAGCGCGCCAATTCGTATGTCATCGGGTACATGGGCTAGCGGTGTATGCGATAGTATGTGCCTGCCGACCTGCCTGCGCTGCTCGGCAATAAACTTCCCTGCCCTGCCATCCCACTGCACAAAATCCACTTTTTTAACCAAAGAGGACAGAGCTTCGTAAAAGCATGTCGCATTCAGGTTTGCGGCGGAATAAATACGATCTGCCTGTTCGCCCGCTCGCCCGCCCACCTCAGCCACTGCCAGCCACTTCTGGCCAACGAGTTCGTCATTTGCGGGTAACAACGCCGTGCGGCCACTCGCTAGTTGATACTCTGTGCCATCGTCATCACGTCGCAACCTGGCGATCCGATCGGGGTAGGCACTTGCGAGAAGAACACCAGGAACATCCGCTGCTTCCACTTGTGAGTGCCCTTCCTGAGATCCAAAAGTATCCTGAGCCATGGACCGATATCGCTTTGCCTGCTTAAGTATTCTGTATCGCCAGCCCTTGTATTGGGCCTCACATGCCCTGCGCCCCTTCAACACTGCGAGCGTGAGGGCTATGTCTACACGACTGCCGGACAGTGGGTTTCGTTCACTTAGTAGAGCGGCGAGCAGGCAGGCAGTGTCCAGTTCGTCTATCTCACAACCCACAAGAATCATATGTGACAAGCGCGGATGAAGAGGCAACTCTGCCATGCGCAATCCATGCAGGCTCAGCTGATAAATGCCGCTGTCAGTCTTTACCACTGCACCACAATTTTCCAGCATGGCCAGTGATTGTTTGTAGGGGCCAGGAGGCGGAGTATCCAGCCAGGCTAACTCTGTAATATCTTCTACGCCCCAGGCTAAAAGTTGCAACGTAACCGGCGCGAGGTCTGCCTGTAGTATTTCCGCCATGCTATGGGGCATGAGTTGAGCGTGTTGCTCTTCACTCCATAAGCGGTAGCAATGCCCTTCTGCCAGCCTCCCCGCCCGCCCCATGCGCTGCGCAGCTGATGCCCGGGAGATGCGTCGCGTAGCCAAACGGGTCATGCCGGTACTCGAGTCAAACGCTGCCTCTCGCATCAGCCCCGAGTCGACCACAGTATTAATGCCCTTTATGGTCAAACTGGTTTCGGCGATATTGGTGGCCAGCACTACTTTACGCACGCCATCTGGTGGCTCGTCTATGGCCTCTTGCTGGGCCTCCAGCGACAGTCCCCCGTAGAGCGGGGCAACCATAACCATCGCATCACTTACAGAGGGCAGAATTTTGACTAGGTCAGCGGCCACTCGTCGAATCTCGCCGGCGCCTGGCAAAAACACCAGTATATTACCCTGCTGTTCTTCTAAAGCTTTAACCACAGTTTCAACCGTTGGCTGCACGATTGAATCACGTAGGCGTATACCTCGACCGTAACTGGCAGACACAGGAAATTGTCGCCCCAACGAGGTGATAACAGGAGCGTCCCCCAGTAATGCCGCCGCAGCCTCACCATCTAATGTGGCAGACATAAGCAGAATTTTTAGTGCCAAGCCCTCGCGAAACAGCGAACGTCCATGTAGGGCCAGAGCCAGACCCAGATCAGAGTTCAAATTGCGTTCGTGAAATTCGTCGAAGATGACCAGGCCAACTCCTTCCAGAGATGGGTCGCTTTGCATACGTCTGGTGAGAATTCCCTCGGTGATGACTTCGATGCGGGTATTGGCGCCAACGCATTGGTCGAGACGGATACGATAACCTACGGTCTCGCCGACTTTTTCGCCCAACATCTGTGCCATACGCCTGGCAGACGCCATTGCAGCCATGCGGCGCGGCTCCAGCATCAAAATTGTTTGCCCGGACATCCACGGTTCATTAAGTAGCGCCAGAGGCACCATAGTCGTTTTGCCGGCGCCTGGTGGTGCTTGCAAAACCAATTCATCGTGGGTCTCGAAAGCCTCTCGCAGGGTATCCAGTACCTCTACAATTGGCAGTTGCCCCGAATTGTCAGTTATCACGGTATAAAGCCTGCCTCACGCCTGTTTGTCACACCAATCTATACGGTCAATATAATAACTCTTTTTACCGAGGATTCTCGATGTTATCCTGAATTTTATCTTTCCAATGCGCCAATCAACAAGGAACAGTCATGACACTTATTCTTATTGGACTTATATTGTTTTGCGGCGTGCACCTGCTGCCATCGCTTGCTCCCGGCCTCAAAGCTTCATGGCTGGAGAAATTAGGCGAAGGCGGCTATAAGGGCAGCTTTTCGCTGCTGCTTCTCGCCGGAATCGTCACAATTGTGCTTGGCTGGAGAAGTGCTCTGCCCGAACTCGTCTACCTTCCCCCCACCGATTTTAGACTCCCTGCTGTGGCGCTGGTATTAGTCGCCTTTTTAATGTTGGTGGTCGGATCAAGAAATTCCCGAATCAGGCAGTGGATTCGCCACCCACAACTTAGCGGCGTGCTGCTCTGGTCGCTCGCCCACTTGATGCTAAATGGCGACAACCGCTCAGTGCTATTATTTTCCGGCCTGGCGCTTTGGAGTTTTGTCGAGATACTGGCAATCAGTAAACGTGAGGGAGCGTGGGTTAAGGCGGATATACCAAGTTTGGGTAGCGAGGTCGCCACTATCGTCATTACCGCGGCAGTAGTCGGGTTAATGATATTTGGCCACCCTTATTTTACCGCCATGCCTGTTTTTTAGCCGCTAGTAGCGCACCCCTGGAGGTGGACTGAAACTATCCAGCACATCGATATAGTTGGCCCGCGCAAAGTCTGCCGGGTCGGCTGCATTGCGCTGGGACATACTGCCCTTCAGTTGGCTCACCGATTCGTATTCTCTCTCGTCTAACCACTGCTCCAGTTCCTCGAGTATCACGCCAAGATATGCCGGTCCATTGTGCAACAACGCACTGCACATATGAGTGACATCCGCCCCGGCCAAAAGGCTTTTGAGCACATCGTCACGGCTGTGAATGCCCCCCGTTATCGCCAGGGAGCACTTCACTCTACCACTGAGAATAGCTATCCAGCGTATGCGCATCAACGACTCGACAGAACTGGATAACTCCAGCGCCGGTACAATGTCCAGTGTGTCCAAATCGATATCGGGTTGATAGAAGCGATTAAATAGCACCAGCCCCGCACAACCAGCATGATCAAATCGCTGGGCAATATTGGCGAAAGCACTAAACTGCGATGACAGTTTCATTGTGATGGGTATGCTCACATGTTGCTTCAGCGCTTCCAGCGTATCCACATACCGATTTTCGACCGCGATGGAGTCTTCCTCCATATTTGCAGCGATGTGGTAAAGGTTTAGCTCCAGCGCATCCGCTCCCGCCTCCTGTAACACTTTGGCACATTCCAGCCAGCCACCTGGAGTACTGCCGTTGAGACTGGCGATAACCGGAATATCCAAAGCGCTTTTGAGCTTCTCCAGCTGTTGAAGATGCTTTTCCTCATGACTCTGATAATCAGTTGGCACCGGATGAAAACTGTCTGACTCCCCGTGTCCCAGCGACTGTTGGTGAAAGAATCGCTCCAGATGTTCTTCCTCCCGTAAGATATTTTCTTCAAACAAAGAGTGCATAACAATAGCCGCGGCACCAGCGTCTTCCAAACGCCTGGCGGAATCGATTTCTTTACTCAATGGCGATGACGATGGCACCAGGGGGTTTTTCAATTCAAGGCCCAGATAGTTTGTCGTTAAATCTACCATTATCAAGACCTCGCCTTGTCAGGTTCTACCGTTTTATCCACCGCTGCTTTAGCGGAAGCTTTTGTCTGTGCCACTTGCTCAGAATCACTCCAATCCAATTGCGATAACTGCTTGTAAAAATTGTAGCGGTGATTCACGTTGTCTTGTTCCTGCGCTACCAGCGCTTCCGCCACTTCGGGGTGAGTGTGCCACAGCATATTGAAGCGAGTTTCACTTTGTACAAATTCTTTGTAGGGCACACTGGGTGCCTGTGAGTCCAATTTCAACGGTGGAATGCCCCTCTGCAGTTTTTCTGGACTAAACCGAAATAGTGGCCAATGACCGCTCTTTACCGCCATAGTTTGTTGACGATGATTGAAAGACATATCCACACCATGCGCAATGCACGGGGAATAGGCGATGATAATAGAGGGCCCGCAATGTGCTTCCGCTTCAATAAAAGCACTTAGTGTCTGGGTGTCTTTGGCACCGTAGGCTACTCTGGCGATGTATACGTTGTCGTAATCCATAGCCAACATCGCCAGATCCTTCTTACTGGATCGTTTGCCTGCGGAGGAAAACTTGGCGACGGCACCTCTCGGTGTCGCCTTGGAAGTCTGCCCGCCGGTATTGGAATACACCTCGGTGTCCAGCACTAAAATGTTCACGTTGGCTCCCGAGGCCAGCACATGATCAAGGCCACCGTAGCCGATATCGTAAGCCCAGCCATCGCCGCCCATTATCCATACACTTTTACGACACAGGTTTTCGCTGACTGTAAGCAGACGTTTCGCTTCGTCAGAATTGAGTTTTCCCAAGGCCCCGTCTAACAACTGAACTCGTTGTCGCTGCTCATAAATACCGGTTTCGTCAGTTTCATCGGCTTCGAGAATGGCCTTAACCAGGTCTGCATCGAGTTTATCTTTTAGCTCGCCAAGCAACTCCCTCGCGATCTCCTTCTGCATATCAACAGCAAGTCGCATACCCAGTCCAAACTCGGCGTTATCTTCAAACAGGGAATTGCTCCAGGCCGGCCCGCGCCCTTCTGCTGTAGTTGTCCAGGGCGTCGTTGGCAGGTTGCCACCGTAGATGGAGGAACAGCCCGTGGCATTGGCTACGATCATGCGATCACCAAATAATTGCGAGGCCAGTTTTACATAGGGCGTTTCGCCACAACCGACACAGGCTCCGGAGAATTCGAACAGGGTTTGTAAGGCCATAGCGCCGGGAATAGTGCTTATTTTAAGTGCTGTGCGGTCGTACTCTGGCAATTGCAGGAAGAAGTCCCAGTTCTCACGCTCCTGCAAGCGTAGTTCAGCTTGCCCCACCATATTCAATGCCTTGCGGCTGACGTTGGACTTGTCCTTAATCGGGCAAATATCTACGCATAAGGTGCAACCGGTACAATCTTCAGCTGCCACCTGATAGCTGATACGTGTGCCTTCGGGATAGCCTTTTGTACGCATGGGCGCAGACTTAAAACTTGCCGGCGCACCTTCCAACTGTGACTGGTGAAACACCTTGGAGCGAATAGCTGAATGAGGACACACGAATGGGCATTTACCACACTGCGTGCACAAGTCCTTATCCCACTCGGGTATTTCCAGTGCGAGATTACGCTTTTCGAAAGCGGCAGTTCCCAGCGGAAAGCTGCCATCTGCAGGGAGTGCGCTCACAGGGATCAGGTCGCCCCTACCCGCGATGATTTCTCCGGTTACATTGCGAATAAAATCGCTGGCGCTTTCAAGTGTCGAGCTGCGCTGTTGAGATGCTTTGACCTCATTTCCCGTCGCTATTTCATTCAGGCAGGCCAGTGTTTCATCAATGGCCTTGAAATTCAGATCAACCATTCGCCGACCTTTTCGGCCGTAGGTTTTTTCAACGGCATTTTTTATCGCCTGAACAGCCTGATCGGAAGGCAAGATACCCGAGATAGCAAAAAAACAGGTCTGCATGACGGTATTGATGCGCTTACCCATGCCGGTGCGACTCGCAACAGCGTAGGCATCGATTGCGTACAGACTGATATTTTTGTCCAGAACCTGTTGCTGCATTTTGCCAGGAAGTTCCTGCCATAGCTGATCCGCAGGAGAGCTTGAGTTGAGCAGAAACACTGAATTGGGCGCAGCCATATTCAACATGTCGTAGTGCTCAAGAAAATTGGGCTGGTGGCAGGCGATAAAGTTTGCGTCACCTTCACCTATCAAGTAGCTGGAGCGTATCGGATCGGGGCCAAAGCGCAAATGCGAAACGGTGACTGCACCAGATTTCTTCGAGTCATAGACAAAATAGCCTTGCGCATGTAGGTCGGTGCTCTCCCCTATAATTTTAATGCTGTTTTTGTTCGCACTGACGGTACCATCGCTACCGAGGCCGTAGAACAATGCCTGGAATGTATTTCGATTGGCGCTGGTGCGATAACTGTCATCCCAATCCAGGCTGGTCTGGCTGAGGTCGTCATGTATACCGATGGTAAAATGGTTCTTAGGGCTGGGCAAATTCAGCTGGTCAAACACCGAGGCGATCATGCCAGGTGTAAACTCTTTTGATGACAGCCCATAGCGCCCACCAATAATAGTGGGCATGCTGTTGAATGCCCCCTCCCCGCTACACAACTGCTGAGCTATGGCTGTAACTATATCTTTATACAGCGGCTCGCCATCTGCACCGGGTTCCTTGGTGCGGTCCAGTACGGCAATCTTTTGCACGGTGTCGGGCAAGGCCTGCAGTAGTAGCTCGGGCGCAAAGGGGCGATACAATCGTACTTTGACAACACCGACCTTCTGTTCCTGCGAGTTCAGGTAGTCCACACTCTCGTGAACCGCTTCAGCCCCGGACCCCATTATGATAATGACGCGTTGTGCATTCGGCGCGCCGTGGTATTCGAACAAACGGTACTGACGCCCGGTAAGCGCTGCAAACTTATCCATGGCTGATTGAACAATAGTCGGTAGCTCTGAGTAATACGGGTTTACGGTCTCTCTAGCTTGAAAATACACATCGGGATTTTGCGAACTACCACGCAACACTGGATGAGCCGGTGAGAGTGCCCGGGCACGATGCGCATTCACCGCTTCGTCATCGATCATGGCGCGTACGGTCTCTTTGGACACTTCAATCAACTTCGCCACTTCGTGGGATGTGCGAAAGCCGTCAAAGAAGTGTAAGAAAGGCACTCTGCTGGTCAAGGATGCACTGTGAGAAATTAACGCGAGGTCCATAACCTCCTGCGGACAGTTGGATGCCAGCATTGCGAAACCGGTCTGTCGTGTTGCCATTACGTCACTGTGATCACCAAATATTGACAGTGCCTGACACGCGAGCGAACGCGCCGCGATATGAAAAACCGTAGGCGTTAGCTCCCCCGCAATTTTGTACATATTAGGAATCATCAGCAGCAGGCCCTGCGATGCAGTAAAGGTTGTAGACAGTGCTCCGGCCTGTAATGCACCGTGGATCGCACCAGCGGCTCCGGCCTCACTCTGCATTTCTACGACTTTTGGAATATTGCCCCAGAGATTGCCTACGCCGTTGCAGGACCATTCATCCGCTAACTCTCCCATATTGGAAGAAGGAGTAATTGGATAAATGGCGATCACTTCGCTGGTGAGATGCGCAATGGTGGCGGCGGCGTGATTACCGTCAATTGTAAGCGTGACCGGACCCGGCATATTCGCACCCACTATTTAATTACTGTCGACCTGTTAACTATAGGTGCGTAACAATAAACAGATATTGATTGGGATCAGTCTATTGTCAGATTTCAGTGGCTCGCTGTTGTCGCCTGCGGCGAGGCTGGCTGACGGCGATTCCTATGCAAATCAGCATCAGGCCAAAAAATTGGGCCAAAGTGGCCGGCTCAGACAGTAAAACAACACCCGCAGCGAAGGAAATGGCAGGAACAATGTAATTAATGATCGATAGGAAATTAGGCCCACACTCATTAATAACAAAAAAGTAAATCCATGTCGCCAGACCCGTTGCAACAGCACCGAGAACGATAATGGCCAACCAGGAAGTAACGCTGACCTCGATTGTCCAGGGCTGCTCAACTACAAGTGCGAGGGGGGCCAGCAGGAAGCTGCCGGCAATAAGAGAGCCCGCGCCAAGAACCAATCCATTGATTTCGGGTAGGCGCTTGGCGTATACCGAATTCACCGCGTACGCCACAGTAGCTAGTACGCACGCCAGTTGAGGCCACAGGCTGCCGCCTCCAATGCCTTTGAGGACTTGCCCGCCCATCAGCACTGTTACGCCTAAAAAGCCCAGCAACACACCACAGGCGCGTCTGGGTGTTAGCCTCTCATGGGCAACCAGATAATGTGCTAGCACCATGGTGGAAATGGGCATTAGAGCCATAATCAACCCCGCCTGACTGCTGGGTATTATGGTTTCTGCCCAGGTTATCAATGAAAACGGCAGCAAGTTTCCCATTAGCGCAAGCAGTGAAAAATACCCCCACCACACGCGTTCCCGCGGCAGAGACAGGCCCTTTATTCGCATCACAATAACGAGCGTAATTGCACCAAAAATAAGGCGCAGTGTGACCAGTGTCAGCGGCGGAAACGAACGCAAAGCGATGGCAATAAGATAAAAGGCAAAGCCCCAAATTATCGCAAGCGCAAAGATCAACAGCCAGTGATAATAGCGCGGGGCTTTTAACATTGTGCGAGTGTACTCATGTGCCCCTACTGCTGGGGCTTGATCAGGTACTTCGTACCGGTTGCGCGCTTATTGTAATCTGCAATGGCTTCCAGAGAGAGAGCCTCAGCCAGGGACACTTCACGGGTGTAGTGACTGGCGAATGTAGTCTTGAGTTCAGACG
>JADGEN010000071.1:0-607 GCA_016744355.1 Halieaceae bacterium | reverse complement strand
AACTCTATTAGCTTCTCCAGTCCAACTTTCTGCAAAAAGGGTGTCAATAACCAGCCGCTCACACTCCAGGCAAAACCGAAATTGCGGTTAAGCACCGTTGGGCTGGTATCTAGCCCGCCGTAAATGTAAACCTGCTTAAACACATCGGAACCATAGCGGTTATATTCTGTCATGCGCTGCACAGCGGCGGCTTCCATGGCACTGAGAATTCCATTGGCCATTTTGCCACCGCCCGTTGCATCAAATGCAATGGTTGCGCCAGTAGCGACCAGTGCCTCGGTCAAATCATTCATAAATGTATCAGAGCTCGAATTACAAATGTATTTGGCTCCCATCTCACGCAGCAGTACTTCCTGCTCGGTCTTGCGCACAATATTAACCAGGTCGATACCTTCAGCCATGCAGATTCGATTCAGCATTTGGCCAAGATTGGATGCAGCAGCAGTATGTACCAGCGCCGTATGCCCCTCTGACCGCATGGTTTCTACCATACCCAATGCAGTAAGCGGATTAACAAAGCAGGAAGCACCTTCTACTGCTGTGGTGCCCTCTTTGAGCTCAAGACACATCATCACATTGACACAACGGTGTTGGGAATACATATCGC
>JADGEN010000070.1 GCA_016744355.1 Halieaceae bacterium | reverse complement strand
GCTTCCTGCCTGCTCGGCGTGGCTACGAATGCCCCAGCGACTTCCTGCTTGCTCGGCGTGGCTACGAATGCCCCAGCGACTTCCTGCCTGCTCGGCGTGGCTACGAATGCCCCAACGACTTCCTGCCTGGTCTGCGTGGCTACGAATGCCCCAACGACTTCCTGCCTGGTCTGCGTGGCTACGAATGCCCCAACGACTTCCGGCCTGGTCTGCGTGGCTACGAATGCCCCAACGACTTCCTGCTTGCTCTGCGTGGCTACGAATGCCCCAACGACTTCCGGCCTGGTCTGCGTGGCTACGAATACCCCAACGACTTCCGGCCTGGTCTGCGTGGCTACGGATACCCCAGCGACTACCAGAAGTAGTAGCATAAACAGCCTTAGTAGCGGACTCAGAGTTCACTGCTGAGCTTCCCCACTTATTTCCGCTTTGCTCAGCAGAGTTCTGTCCCCACTGCGATTGAGATTTGCTCTGATCAGCTGAATTTTGTTTGCCCCACTTAAACCCTGAAGCCTGATAGGTAGAAGATGCCGCGAGTGCGTGGCTTACACGATGAACTTGTGTGCCAGAGTTACTGTTGTTTACAGCAGCTTCCTGCTCAGTACTTCCTGCCATGGTTACAGTGGATGTCAGCATCGCTATCGCGATACTACCTGCACATGCTATTGAATTTATTGTTTTCATCGTTTTTACCCGCCTTCGGTTGTTTATTTGGTTTCAATCTCTGCCACAAACTGTGACTTGCTTCCCTTTTGCTGACCCTCATCTGCGACTTGGGTCACACCTTCTTACTGAGGCGCTTGACATATTTATACGGCTACAAAAGATTGAAAAGAAGAATTGCACTAACCTTAATGGGGTAATGTGGTTTGGCTGAGGGTGCTTAATTCTCTGGAAGATTCTGAAGGGGGTGTTGTAACTAATTGTTATTTATATGAAATATAGGTGATGAATGGATTGCTGGGCGTCGATTGCCCCAAATGGGGTAGTGGTGCGTTGTGCAGGGGGGAGTGCGGTGCTAAAGCCGGGTTTGCTTAAGCTTAGCGGCTGAGTTCTTCAATGCGAGTTTGCTCATCTCTATAGGCACGTTCCCAGTCAAAAGGCCGGGGAGAAGATGGCTGTCGCATGGTTTCGTCGTGATTTTTGCTTTCTATGTGGGCTTTAACACCCCATTTGCGAGTTTTGCTTAAGCCCTTTTCTGAAGGTTGCCCGAGGTACATCTCGGTAAGCCCGGGTAGGCTTGTGCTGCCATCCTCCAAAATTATGCCTGGCCCCTGAAAGTGCTCCCGGCCCTTCATATCTTTCTGAATATCCAAGCCAACATTGCCGCAACCACGTTGCCCCAGCGTTATCGCCCGGGTGACACTGACATAGCCACTCCCTTGTTGGAACGGACTGTAACTTAGTAGGCCATCGCTGTTAATTGCCGGCTCCGCGCTGGACATAAGTTTGCACTTAACATCGTCAGGGCTTAGGTCAGGTTCCAGCTGCAGTAGCAGTGCAACCATGCCGGAAACCAGGGCCGTGGCCTGTGAAGTACCTGTCATCACAAACTCACCTGTTTTTAGCAGGTAATCGGGATATTGTTTGGTCAAGGTTGATCCCATGCGTGTTATTCCCGTCATGTGCCCACCCGGTGCAACTATGTCGGGTTTTATATGGGCATTGGGTGTTGGGCCACGCGATGAGAAGTCTGGAATGTAGTCGTCTTCGCGGGTGTTAACAGTCCAGGAGTCTGTCACTGCACCCACTGTAATCAGATACGGCAGGTTGCCTGGAGAGCCTATTGTCATAGCGTCCGGCCCTTCGTTACCGGCAGCGGCAATTACGGTGATGCCGCTTGCCCAGGCTTTCATCGCCGCCTGGTTTATTGGATCTTCCCAATAGTCCCAGCGTGGTCTTGCTGCGAAAGACAAATTCATTACCCTTATGCCCAACTCTTCGCGGTTATCGACCACGAACTGAATTCCGCGAACGATATCAAGAAAGTCACCGTGGCCCTCAACATCGAATGATTTCACGACAACCAGATTTACATCGGGTGCTACGCCCTTAAACGTGCCAGTGGGCTTTCCATTCTCTGTTACCGGGTCACTCTGTGCGAGTACGCTCGCCATGTGGGTGCCGTGACCGCTACTGTCGAAGGCCTCGGTTCCAATGTCGTTTTCAATGGCGTCATAGCGTGCTAAAACTCGATTTTTACCTGCGCTGTCTTTACTTAGGACGTCTGTTTCCCATAGCCCCGAATCAACGATTGCAACGGTAACGCCCTTTCCAGTTATTCCGTGCAGATGTAGGGCATCGGCACCGATGACTGTGGGGA
This sequence comes from Halieaceae bacterium, assembly GCA_016744355.1. GTDB lineage: Bacteria > Pseudomonadota > Gammaproteobacteria > Pseudomonadales > Halieaceae > JBALVT01. The sequence goes on along the minus strand of JADGEN010000070.1, from coordinate 12,998 downwards.
AGTAACTGTTTTCATGATTGGCTGGATAACCGGGTATCAACTCGCTTGTGCAATCGTCGCCAAACCCGACTTTAACTTTGAAATCTGCCTGCGTGGGGAAACTGCCCGTCCAGATTTTGTCTGTTGAAGCGAATGCCACTTTAAGGGCTGTGGTTTTGTCAATCTGGAAACCCACACTTTTCGATTCTTCAAGCGTGATTGATATCTGTCCACTTTGTTTGGCTTCAAATAGTGCGGTGTCGATAGCCGAGCCACCTAGAGTGATGGAGTTGATGTCTCCCAGTGTTGAGGGCCAGCTCATCTCCAGACTTCGCAGTTGCACCCCGGCGTCCTTTTTGTTGTAAAGGCGCCAACTGAAGCCAGCACCTTCGAAATCCAATTCGGCCGCTCCGCCCACGTCACATTCTTTGTCATCTTCATCGGAGGGTTCTGGCAAAGTGAGGTCATCTATCGAGCGAGTGATAAGTTCTGACTGCTTTATTCTTTCAAGTTGTTCGAGGGTCACCATGGCACCCACGGCATCGATAATGTGCAGGTCGTGGGTCACCTCCCCCCCGTTTTGTTCAACAAGTTGTTGGAGCTTGGCACCGGGCTTACCTTGCAACAGGACTTTAAATGCAGCGGAGTTGGTTTGTTGTGCCCAACACAAGTGTGGGAGGGCCAACCAAAGGGGAACCACAAGGCTAAGGAATCTGAGGTGTTTCATTGGTTGGGGGAAGTCTTACTCTTCCGTTACTTCAGCGAGGAATGAAGTGAAGTCCTGCGCGAGCATGTTGGGAACATCTTCCGGGTAAATTGGGCGAGAAAAATAATAGCCTTGCAGCAAGTGGCATTGTTTTTTGATCAGGTAGCGCAGCTGCTCTTTTGTCTCAATGCCCTCTGCGATTACTCTTAAGTTAAGTGCTTCTGCGAGAGCTAAAATTGCGTCGATAATTGCCGCACCGTCCGCAGAGTCCAGGTCAGCGACAAAGCTCTGGTCTATTTTTAAAGTGTCTATTGGGAAACGCTTTAAATAGCTCAGCGAAGAATAACCTGTACCGAAGTCGTCTACAGCGAGGTCGAGGCCGAGCGCTTTTAGCTCGCTGAGTTTAGCGATATTGGTTTCTGCATCGGTCATAATCGCGCTTTCGGTAAACTCGAGTTCCAGGCGATTTGGGCTCAAGCCGGTTTTTTTCAGGAATTCTTTTAGGTAGGCTGGTAAATCGTTTTGATTAAACTGGAGTGGCGAAATGTTTACGCAAATCCGAAATTTGTCTATGGGAAGCGTGTCCCAATAGCTGCAATGCCTGGCTACTTCCTCGAGAACCCACTCGCCCAGTTCAATGATCAGGCCAGTACTTTCTGCCACAGGTATAAACACGACGGGCGATACCATTCCGCGTTGAGGATGCTTCCAGCGGATGAGTGCCTCCATGCTAACGACGAGGCCGTTTGTTGTGTCCACCTGAGGTTGGTAGCGCAGCTCCAGTTCGCCGTTTCGCAATGCGTGCCGCAGGTCTTCTTCCATTTTCAATTGTTCGACTGCGGTGGCATTCATCTTTTCGTCATAGAATCGGTAGCAGGCGCGCCCCTCTGCTTTTGCCACATACATGGCTGTATCTGCATTTCTCACCAGCGTGTCGGGGTCTGTGCCGTCGTGCGGAAACAGAGCGATACCAATGCTGGGGGTAACGACTGGGTTGTGAGACTGCAGTGGAATGGGTTCAGAAAGCGAATTCAGAATACGTTTTGCTACACGTTCTACATGTGCGATATTGGGTACATCTGACAAAACGACCGTAAATTCATCACCCCCCAGCCGGGCAATTTCTGTGCCCAGTTCGGCATCATCGATATCTTCTGAGTTACCATCTGCCAGGTAGTTGATTGCGTCGTCTTCACGTAACTCCACCGTTAGGCGCTTGGCAATTTCTACCAGTAGACGGTCACCCCTGCCATGGCCTATGGAGTCGTTGATACGTTTGAAGTGATCCAGGTCGATAAACAGCAGCGCGGCATTGGAGCTTCGCCGCTGACTGCGTTTCAAAATGCGATTAAGCTGTTCATTAAAGCTGCGCCGATTGGGTAGACTGGTCAATGGGTCGTAATAGGCCAGGTAACGCAGGCGATCTTCCTGGCGTTTGAGCGCGTTGAACGCATTGCTGGCACGTAGCATATATTGAACGTCGCGCCCTAACAGTGACCAGTTTACCGGTTTGGTTTTGTACTGGGTCGCCCCTGCCTCAAAGCCCTGATCTATAGACTGTCGGTCGTTGGAGCCGGTGACAATCATGATGGGAATAGACTCACCCTGAGGCATCTGTCTGATGCGCTTGCAAACCTCCAGTCCACTCATTCCCGGCATCTCTACGTCGAGAAACACCAGATCGGGGCGTTCACGCACAAATACATCCAGTGTTTCAGGCCCGTTTGCCGCTTCTACAACAGACATGCCTTCGGCTTCCAGGCATTGTCGGGTCAGCAGGCGCACGTTAAGGTCGTCGTCGCTTACCAGAATTTTGGCTTTGGTTGTGGTGTTGTCGCCGGTGGACATGCAGGGTCCAGAATCAGGTTATAATAAGGGAGCTTAGGCTATCATTACTGAGGACTGACGACTAGCGTAAATCGCTGCGATACCAAGGCGAACAGGCTTTTGTGATTGGTTTCATGCTCCCGATGCACGGTGTCTTTGTTGCCTGAACCTTTGTTCTTCCAAAAACCGGGGAAGCTCTTGCAGAGGAATCGCAGGGCTGTAGTAATAACCCTGCACTTGATGACAGTTTTGCTGACGAAGGAATTCCACTTGCTCATGTCTTTCGGCTCCTTCCGCTATGACCAGCATGCCGAGACGATGTGCCATCTCGATAACCATGGTACAGACTGCGGCTTGTTGCTCGTTATCGGGAATGTCGCGTACGAATGATTTGTCGATTTTGAGCGCGGATATGGGCAGTTCCGTCAGGTGAGATAGCTGGGAGAAACCTGTGCCAAAGTCGTCTAATGAGAACGAAATACCCAACAGGCGCAGCTTGTCCATTTGCATTTTTATTGTTTCGGGGTCGTTGAGAATCGTCGATTCTGTCAGTTCGAATTCCAGATTGCTGGAGTTGGCGCCACTGTTTCGAAGAATGTCCTGCACTACTTCAACGAAGCGTTTATCCTGGACCTGAGAGAAGGAAATATTTACTGCAACGTCTACCGAGTCCAGACCCTGTTCCTGCAGCCAGACAAGAGCACTGGCGGCGTGTTGGATAACCTGAAAGCCAATGGTTTTCATCAGGCCCATGTCTTCGCATTCGGGCAAAAATTTATCGGGAGAAACAAGGCCTCGCTCCGGATGGTTCCAGCGAAGCAGCGCTTCCAGGCCAACCAGACGCTCTGTTTTTAGATCGATCCTGGGTTGGTAGTGCAATTCGAATTGGTTTTTGCGGATGGCCGTGCGCAACTCTCCCGCCAGAGAGCTGGTGCCCGCTTCATCAAACATGAGTTGTTCGCTGTAGCGTATATATTTGTTTCCCTGAACTGATTTAGCCTGCTGCATGGCGCTGCGTGCTGCATCGACCAGATCGGCGGACTTGTGATTACCGTCCGGGAAAATCGCACTGCCGATGCTGGCGTGTATTGAAGCTTGTTGCTCATTTAGGGTGATGGGGCCGGAAATGCTAAACAGCATTTTTTCTGCGGTGGCTTCCACGTCACTAGCGGATCCAGCATCTTCCAGCACGATGGCAAACTCGTCGCCTCCCAAACGTGCAATGCTGTCTGTTTCGCGCATTTTGTTAGCCAGGCGCTGGGTGACAGTTTTAATAACCAGATCGCCACCCGCTTCGCCGTAGTGATCATTAATGTATCCAAACTGGTCAATGTTGATACACAGTAGGGCTGTGCTGAAGCCATAGCGCTCAGATCGGTCCAGTGCGCGTTTCAGGTGTGCCCGAAAGCCTGCGCGATTAAGGGCGCCTGTTAGAGGGTCCTCATTGGAAAGTTGCTGAATAGTTTCCCGGGCGCTTTTAAGCTGGATACTGTAGTCGAGAATGCGGTGGGCGAGCGCGTCTTGCAGCTGCCCTCTTACCAGATAGTCCTGGGCACCGCTGCCGTGCAATCTCGATATTAGTTGCTCATCGGCCTCATCGAGTAAAACAACCATAGGGATGGCGGGTATGTGTTTCTGGGCCAGGCGCAGGAGGTATTCTGTTTCGGGGCCGTGAGAGAGAATGACCACATCTATATCGGGATGCATCAACGCCTCCAGCGGTCTCTCCATCGAATCGGGCGATGTAAGATGAAATCGCTGGGGTATCGCGCGCTCCAGACACGAAGACAGAATCAAGTGATCTGTCTTGTTATCGGAAATTATCAATACCGTGTGTTGATCCACTTCGGTTCCTGAGGGTTTAAGTCTTGAGTTTATTCTTTATATAACATGAGGTTATACGGTATATTTAAATGGATTTCTACTGAATAGTAGTTGAAAAATACCATCATGGCAGTAACGGGGTTTATTTGGTGCCTGGTATCTGGGCATTTCCTTGCCGCCAAACCATGTTAGAATCCGCCGTCCTTGAGCATCTACATTTTCATAAAGACCCCCGTATTTATATGAGTATAGCCTCAGAAAAACTGGAAACTATCCGCCAGCAAGTGCAATACCACCTGGATAAAGCGGAAGAAAATCAACTCACACCGTCACAAGAACGCAGCTTATGCGACGCGATCAAAGCTCGATTGCGCAGTGAAAATGCGGTATTGATTGCCCACTATTACACGCCTCCGATTATTCAGGCTCTTGCCGAGGAAACCGGGGGCTGTGTGTCAGACTCCCTTGAAATGGCAAAGTTTGGGCACGAGCATCCCGCCGATACTCTGGTAGTGGCAGGTGTCCGGTTTATGGGAGAAACGGCTAAAATACTTACGCCCCAAAAGCGGGTTCTAATGCCAACCCTGGAGGCCACCTGCTCTCTGGACCTTGGTTGCCCTATAGATGAATTCAGCGCGTTCTGTGATGCGCACCCCGACCGCACAGTGGTGGTTTATGCCAATACTTCGGCTGCGGTAAAGGCGCGAGCTGATTGGGTCGTCACTTCCAGCATCGCGCTGGATGTAGTGGAGCACATCGCTGATCAGGGAGAGAAAATAATTTGGGCGCCGGATCGCTATCTCGGTGATTACGTACGCCGACAGACCGATGCAGACATTCTGATGTGGGACGGAGCCTGTATCGTGCACGAAGAGTTCAAAGCCCGTGGCATTGCAGATTTAAAACGTGTTTATCCCGAGGCGGCTGTGTTGGTTCATCCCGAGTCTCCCGCGTCAGTGGTTGAGCTTGCAGATTTCGTGGGTTCCACCTCGCAGATCATAAATGCAGCTCGCACCATGGAAAACAGGCAATTTATCGTTGCTACCGACAAGGGCATTTTTTACAAGCTGCAACAACTGGCGCCAGACAAGGAGTTCATTATTGCTCCCACAGCTGGAGAGGGGGCGGACTGCCGCAGTTGTGCCAATTGCCCCTGGATGGCGATGAATGAGCTCGAAGCGCTGTCGAATGTGTTTGATGTTGGTGGTAATGAAGTGTTTGTCGATGAGGGCGTAGCCGATAGAGCCATGGTTCCGTTGCGGCGAATGCTGGAGTTTTCGGCGCAACTGAGGGGCTAGGGTTAGCCTAGAGCTCCATTTTTTTGCGCATTTCTGCAACGTCTTTGATGCGCTCATAAATTTTAGCCGTAGTCAGATGGTCCTTGTCTGTCAGTTGCAGCGCGTATTGCAGCTGTTTGTCGGCTTCATCCAATATCCCATTGATTATGAAATATTCAGCGCGAGCCCGATGAAGTCCGGCGATGTTTCCCGATAAACCCTCTACCTCGGCCAACAGATACCACAGGCCAGGGTCTTTGGGGTTGATTTTACTCTGCGCTATGAGAACTTCCTCTGCGATATGTGCCTGTTGATTGTCCATTAGCGCTTTCGCGTAAAGCATGGTGAGCGGGTGGTTGTTGGGTGAGAGTTGCAACTGCTTTGCCAGCTTTTGTGCTGCTATATCTGGTTTATTTCGCGCTATGTCGATCTCGGCATCGGCCAGAATATATTCCAGTCTGTCGGGGGCCGAAGACCAGATGGAGTCCAGCTCCAGGCTCGCTTCATTGCCCCGTCCGGCTTGGGTAAGAGCCAAAGCAAGGCCGTAACGGGCAGCTTCCCTCGACACGGGCTTGCCCTCGAGCTCGCCGCGAAATTTTTGCACGGCCTCTTCTGGCGTGTTTGATAGCTGAACCGCTACTCTAGCGCGCATAAGTTGGTAGTCGAGGTTGGTGTGCTTCATTTGCTTGGGGTATTTTCTTGCGCGATTACGCGTATCGGCAATGCGGTTTTCGGACAACGGGTGGGAGCGCAGAAATTCAGGAACACGGTTGCCGCCTGAATAACGAGACGCCTGCAACATGCGTTCAAACATTGCTGGCGCGGCGTGGGGGTCAAATTCCGCATCTACCAGCGTTTGCATGCCCACACGGTCGGCCTCGGCTTCATTGCTGCGGCTGTATCTCAAGGCGGCATCCTGCGCTGCCGCCTGAGCCGCACTGATGGCGGCCATGCCCGCGCTGCCGGCACCGGTAGCCAGTAACACCAGTCCGGCGAGCATTGAAGCGAGGTATAGGCCTTGCTGTCCCTGTTGGTACTCGACGCGTCTGGAGAAGTGGCGTTGGCTTAGGTGAGCAATTTCGTGTGCTAAAACGGTGGCCAGTTCGTCCTCGGTCTGGGCATACATAAGGAGTCCGTTGTGAATGCCGATTATGCCCCCGGGTACTGCAAACGCGTTTATTGTGGGGTTATCTACAATCACCACCTCGATACGTCTGTCCTCGAGCTGGCTGTGGGTAACAAGGTTGTAGATGAGATTTTCGAGATATTCCTGTAGCAGTGGATCATCTATAGTGGGTACTTGGCTGCGGAACATGCGCAGCCAAGTCCTACCCAGATCGTATTCGAAGTCAGCGGAAAAAAGACTGGTGCTGGACTCGCCGAGATTGGGGATTTTGAGCTCATCGGAAGTCGCGCTGGCTGCACTGAAAAGCGCGCAAAACAGTGCCACAGTGAAGCAATGTCGCCACTGGCTTTTAACTGTAAACCAATATTTTATCACTGGATGAAGCCACACCTTAGCGTCAAAGTGAGTGAATGGACTCGAATATCGGGCATTGTACTCTAAGTGCGCTGTATCGGAACATAGCGTATATGCCACGTTCCATGGAGTTCTTTTTTTGTTGAAAGTTCACTAGTATTTAGTGGGTGTGGTTATACTAACAGGCTGGTCGAGAACGCTTAAATTAGAATGGTAGACTTCTAAACCTTATGACTTGTAGTGATATTGTTGAATTGGATGTTATCGGAGAGCAGTGCCCGATGCCTTTATTGAAAGCCAAGCGCGCCCTGAATGGTATGGCAGCGGGGCAACAACTGAGGGTGCTGGCTACAGATAAGGGCTCGGTGCGAGATTTTCAGGTGTTTGCCCGACAATCAGGCAATGCTTTGCTGTCTACAGAGCAGGTCGAGGGTGTTTATATTCATATGCTTGAAAAAGCGGGTGCCGGGCAACCGCAATAGAGGAAGTCAATGTTAGACGTCTTTAAAAAATGGTATCAACGCTATTTGTTTCAGGAAGAGGCGGTACTTCTTCTAGTCTTGCTGGCGCTCGCTATCGTCTTATTGAAGACGCTGGGCGATGTGTTTGCACCGGTGTTGGCCTCTATCGTCCTTGCCTACTTGATGCAAGGTCTGGCCACTCAGCTGCAAAGTAAAGGTCTGCCTCAATGGTTTGGGATTGGTTTCTCTTTTCTGGTTTTTATAGGCGCGTTTTTTGGTTTCTGTCTAGGCCTGCTGCCTCTAGCATGGCGGCAGTTAGTGAGTCTGGCGGGGGAGATGCCGCGTATGCTTGATCGAGGACGAGAACTGCTCAGCGTTTTGCCTGAACAGTATCCAGATCTAGTGAGTCAGTCACAATTAAACGAATATTTAGGCTTGGCGCAAATAGAGATCGCGGGTGCGGGGCAATCTCTATTGAGCTATTCGGTTAGTTCTATTCCAGGTGTGCTGGCTTTGATGGTTTATATGATCCTCATTCCAATTCTGGTTTTTTTCTTTCTCAAAGACAAACAAACAATACTCGACTGGTTGGCTGAGTTTCTGCCCAGTGAGCGCCCTCTGTTGCGTCAGATATGGGGCGAAATGCATCTGCAGGTTGCCAATTATGCGCGCGGCAAGGTGTTGGAAATACTCATTGTCGGCGGCGTCAGTTACGTCTCTTTTGTCTGGCTGGGACTGAATTACGCCGCTCTGTTGGCTTTGCTGGTCGGTTTGTCGGTCATTGTTCCGTACATTGGCGCTGCGCTGGTTACTGTGCCTGTTGTGATGGTGGCTTTTTTCCAGTGGGGCTTTACTAATGAATTTTATTACGTGTTTGGTGTCTATGCTTTGATCCAGGCACTGGATGGCAATGTTTTGGTTCCCCTGTTGTTTTCAGAGGCTGTTAATTTGCATCCGGTGGCAATTATATTGGCTGTACTTTTTTTCGGGGGAATCTGGGGACTGTGGGGTGTCTTTTTCGCGATCCCTCTGGCGACTCTTATCAAGGCTATTATATACGCTTGGCCCACACCTGAACCTGAAGCTAATGCCGGTTTGGCTACTGGCAGCAGCGTCCAAACCGAGCTGGCAAGCTCAACAACGGAGTAATTAATGTCTGTGTTATTTATGAAACGGGTACTACTACCTGTAGTGTCCAGTCTTGTTCTAGTGGCCTGTGCTACCGTTTCAAGTTCCAGTAATTCGCCGGCTAAAAGCCCCAATGATGACAATCAGTATCGTTATCTGGTATTGGAAAATAATATGCAGGTGCTGCTGATCTCGGATCCCGAGACGCGCAAAGCGGCAGCAGCTCTGGATGTAATGGTAGGCAGTGGAGACAATCCCCCCGGGCGCGGTGGTTTGGCACACTTTCTCGAGCATATGTTGTTTCTGGGAACCGAGAAATATCCTGATTCTGCCGAGTATGAGCAGTACGTAACGGAGCATGGCGGCAATCGCAATGCGTATACCAGCTTCGAACACACTAACTATTTTTTCGATATTAATGAGGCGTTCTTACCCGAAGCCCTGGATCGCTTTGCACAATTCTTTATATCCCCAAAATTTGATGCTGAGTATGTAGGTCGCGAAAAAAACGCCGTGGAAGCCGAGTATCAAATGGGTTTGAAGAGTGATGGTCGCCGGGGTTTGGATGTATTGCAGGAGGTTATGAATCCCGAGCATCCCTTCAGTCAATTTTCGGTTGGCAGTCTGGAAAGTTTGGCCGACCGCCCAGGTGCCAGCGTGCGCGACGACTTGCTCACTTTTTATGATAAGCATTATTCCGCCAATATGATGCGTCTGGTTGTGCTGGGTTCGCAGTCTCTGGACGAGCTGCAAGAACTGGTCGTTCCCATGTTTGAACCGGTGCCCAATAGTTCTTTTGAGTACGACAGTATTGACGCTCCAATGTTCGCTCCCAACAGCCTGCCTATGCTGGTAAAAGTAAAGCCACAGGCGACGCTACGCAGTTTGAGTGTGGCATTTCCCATCGCCGATTATCGAGACAACTATCACGCCAAGCCGGTTTCTTATCTTGGAAATCTGGTCGGTCATGAAGGCGAGGGCAGTCTATTGTCTGAGCTGAAGGCTGAGGGTTTGGCTGAGGGGCTGTCGGCCGGATCCGGGCTGGGTTGGCGCGGTGGCGCGTTGTTTAGCGTTGATATTTCACTTACTGCCAAGGGGGTGGACAACTATCAAGACGTGTTGGCCTTGCTATATTCTTATTTGGATATGCTGCGTGAAGAGGGGCCCAAAGAGCGGCTCTACAATGAGCAGGCGCAACTGGCAGATTTGGGTTTCAGGTTTAAGGAAAATGTTGAACCCATGGGCTATGTTAGTGCACTGGCATCGGGTATGCACATCTACTCTAGCGACGATATTTTACGCGGCCCGTATCTCATGACTCATTATGACGCCACAATGTTGCGCGGCGTGTTGGAAAGTTTGGTGCCTGCCAATTCCCTGATTACGCTGGACGATGCCAGCGTAGCTACGGATACGATCTCTGTACACTATAAAGCGCCTTACTCAAAGGTAAAAGTCAGTACCGATACGATTGCTGCCTGGGGTGAGCCCGGCGACCCAGCCAAGTTTAGTCTTCCTGCAGCAAATGATTTTATCGCACAGGATGTTTCCCTCAAGCCAATATCGAAAGACAATCCGTCTCTTCCCGAGGTTGTGATGGAGGGCAATCGGCAGAAAATCTGGTTTATGCAGGATGATGAATTTCGTATTCCAAAGGGTGCCTCTTACATTAATTTCCGCTCGCCGCATGTTGGTATGAGTGCGGACCAAACCGCCGCTGCAGTTCTTTATACCAGCATGCTAAAAGACTCAGTGAATGAATTTGCTTATCCTGCTTTATTGGCGGGTCTTAGCTTTAACCTATACAAGCATGCACAGGGTATTAGCCTGCGTATAGGTGGGTACGATGACAAGCAGGCTTTGTTGCTGGATCGTATTCTGGATACCATAAAAGCCTCCGATTTCGATGAACAGCGCTTTAGTAATATTCGCAAGGATTTGATTCGCAGTCTGCAAAACTCAGTGGCCAAGCGCCCTAGTAGTCAGGTAATAGATGATCTTCGCGAGGCTTTGCTGGATGGTGAATGGGGCGAAGATGCTCTTATCGCCGCTCTGGACGACATGGACTTAGCTGCGATGCAGGCTTACGCCCGCTCGTTCTGGCGGGATGCCCAGGCCGAGGTGCTTATATATGGTAACTACGATCGCAGTATTGTGCAGGAAATTTCCACCAAGGTAGCCTCGCTTCTTTCTTCGGGGCCCGCACCAACCGTGCCCGACCTGAAAGTTCTAAAAGTGGCAGCCAACGAGTCTCTACTGCTGACCGCAGACGTCGCGCATGACGACTCGGTAGTAGCCTGGTATCTGCAAGGCGAAAACAACACATGGAACGACAGGGCTGCAACAGCTCTCACCGGACAAATCATAAAGTCCGGGTTCTTCCAGCAACTGCGCACTGAACAGCAGCTGGGGTATATTGTTAGCGCATTTTCCTGGGCTCAGCGTGAGGTCCCCGGGTTAGTTTTGCTGATTCAATCACCCAGCGATGATTCCCGTGTAGTAGCCGGCGCAATGGACGTGTTCATGCAGGCGGTCGAAGGAGAGTTGGACGCTGAGCAGTTTGAACGTCATAAAATGGCTCTTCGTAATGACATTCTTCGCCCACATAAGAATATCTGGGAGCAGGCCGAATTCTATTGGCAATCGATCGCCAAACATCAGTATGACTTCGCCTCTCGTCAATCTTTGACGGAAGCCCTGGATAGTCTGACCCTGCAGTCCTGGCTAGCGTACTACCAGCGTGTGTTCGTGGCTCAGAAGCATTCCTTGCAAGTAGTCGCGCCCGGTAAATGGGGGACGCTGCCCAAGGTTGAAGGTAAGCAATACGGCTCTCCTTCTGCGGTCAGAAGTGATCACGGAAGCTATATTATTCAGTAGGCGTTAGCAGTATTTATTGACTCATACTTAGTTCTAATATAGAACTAAGTATGAGTAATTTACCCCCTGGAAAACCTCTATTCTTTCTTTTGTTGCGCAACTTCAGTGAGAAAACTGGATTTCTGCGTAAGTTCGTCTATACTCCTGTTGTCGTAGCTGCATGTAGATTCTAATATGAAACTAACGTTAATGGTTGGTTTCTGACTTATTTCGGTTGATTGCTCATATGAGGCACCACGAATGACGGAAGATAACGACCCCATTGAAACCCGGGAATGGCTCGATGCGCTGGACGCCCTACTGAGGCACGGTGGCTCCGAGCGCGCTGCCTTTGTCATGAGCGAAATGGCTAAACATGCAGTAGAAGTTGGTATGCGCTTACCAACCGCCATTACCTCGCCCTTCCGCAATACCATTTCTCCCTCTGATGAAAAGAGCATGCCTGGCGACCTGTTTATGGAGCGTAAAATTCGCTCTTTGGTGCGCTGGAATGCCCTGGCCATGGTAATGCGTGCGAATGATAACGACGAGGGGCTGGGTGGACATATCTCCAGCTTTTCTTCCAGCGCTACACTGTATGATATTGGCTTTAACTATTTTTTCCGCGGCATTGAAGACGATCATCAAGGCGATCTTGTTTTCTATCAAGGCCATAGCGCTCCGGGTATGTATGCGCGCTCTTACCTGGAAGGGCGAATCAGTGAAGACCAGCTGGATAATTTTCGACGTGAAGTTGACGGCAAAGGTTTGTCTTCCTATCCACACCCCTGGCTAATGCCCGATTACTGGCAATTTCCCACTGTGTCTATGGGGCTGGGCCCGATTCAGGCGATCTATCAAGCCAGAGTAATGCAATATCAGGAAAATCGCGGCCTGCTTGATCATGGCGACCGCAATGTGTGGTGTTTTATGGGTGATGGTGAGTGCGATGAGCCAGAGTCTCTGGGGGCTATATCGCTGGCTGGTCGTGAACATCTGGGCAACCTCACTTTTGTTATAAACTGTAATCTGCAGCGACTGGATGGTCCGGTTAGGGGTAACGGTAAAATTATTCAGGAGCTCGAAGGTGTATTTCGCGGTGCAGGCTGGGAAGTCATAAAGGTTATCTGGGGTCGAAAGTGGGATAGCCTGTTGGAGAAGGATAAGACCGGGTTGCTGCAACAGCGCATGGATGAGGTTTGCGACGGCGAACTGCAAAATTACAAATACAACGGCGGAGCCTATACGCGGGAGCATTTTTTCGGAAAATACCCTGAACTGCTGGAGCTGGTGGCCGATCTGTCTGACGATGACATCATGAGCTTAAATCGTGGCGGCCACGATCCCTATAAAGTGTATGCGGCCTATGCCAAGGCAGCGGAACAGCGCAAGCGGCCCACGGTAATTTTGGCGATGACGGTGAAAGGATATGCCATGGGGGAGGCCGGTCAGGCTAACAA